>NZ_JAOVYZ010000014.1 GCF_026413145.1 Limosilactobacillus kribbianus
TCAAATCAATTGGTATCTGAATTCCCGGCCACTTAAATGTCTTAACTGGCGCACACCAATCGAGATCTTCCTGCTTAATTTACGTCATTAAATTCGTTCAAGTTATTTCTTGCAATCTGCCAAGTTCATTATATTCGTTCCCGCAAATGTTGCAAGGCCTTTCATTTTGATCAAATAAAAAACTGCCCAGCATAATGTGGACAGTTTCGCTTGGTTTATTATTCTTTGCGCATAACAGATTCACGGACAATCAGTGACGGCTTGCTACCGATCACCCGCTTGGCCTGGGGCGTCTCACCATCAATCAGGTCTTTGAGCGTCAGGACGCCGTTGCGGGAAATTTCCATGATTGGCTTACGAATCGTCGTGATCCGCGGGTGGTAGAACTTGGAGTAGGTGTTGTCATCAAAGCCCATAAAGGAGATTTGACTGGGAACGTCATAGCCGTAGTCGTAGCAAGCACGAATCGCCCCCATCGCCATATCATCGTTTTCGGCAAAGACGCTGGTGGGCAGGTCACCGGTGTTTAAGATTTTCTTCATTGCTTGGTAGCCGGAGGTCAGACTGTAATTTCCCTCCACCAGCCATTCCGCCGGCAAGGTGATCCCGTTCTTTTCTAAAACGTCTTGAAAGGCCTGGGTCCGCAGATTGGTTGAGGCAAAACCCTTCCGCCCAGAAATCAAGGCAATCTTGCGGTGACCCATCCGCAGCATGTAGTTGATTGCGTTGGCCGTCCCCAGGTAGTCATCCGAATAGTAATTATACAGGTCGGTGCGCTCAATCTGCCGGTTTAAGATCACCAACGGCTTCCCGGTCGCCGCCAGCTGGTCAATGTACTCGTCGTCGGAAGCTGACTGGCTTAACACCAGTGCACCATCAAAGCGGAAATTAATGCTTTGGTGGGACCGGCGCAAGTTGGCAAAACTATCCACCGCAATCTCGTAGCCCTTCGGCAAAAACTCCTTGATCTGGTGAAGAACCGCGGACATAAAACTCGGCGATGTCCCATCCGACATATCAGTAAAGTAAACTGCAATGATAAAGGATTTCTTCTCAACCAGAGCCTTGGCATTCAGATTCGGCGAATAGTTCATCTGCTCCGCCAATTTTCTGATCTTCTTTTTAGTCTCTTCTTTTACCAACGGGCTATCATTTAAGGCCCGTGAGACCGTCGTATGTGAGACATTTGCCTTCTTGGCAATTGTCTTAATCGTTACTTTAGCGCTCCCATTCATTCTTTTCTCCCCCGTAAATAGAATTGTGCTTATCATATTATGAAATGACACGGGTTGTCAATTAATACGGCTATAATTACGGAGAAAACATTACAGGCACGGGATAGTGAACGTGTTCATTGTTAGTCGTCCAACGAATTCCTACCATCTTCCTACCAACTAGATTTTATGGCTTTATTTTTGTGATTCGTTGAGGATTAACTCAATAGTTTAAAAATAAAAAGAACCCCTGCCAAGCAAGGGTTCTCATGGTAGAGATTACTTTTCGTTGTCGCGACGACGTTCAGCAATCCGGGTAGCCTTACCAGTACGTGCCCGAAGGTAGTACAGCTTAGCACGACGAACCCGACCATGACGGAGAACGTCGATCTTTTCAACCCGTGGTGAGTGCAGTGGGAAAGTCCGTTCAACACCGACACCGTTACTGATCTTCCGAACAGTGTAGGTAGCGCTGATACCAGCACCGTGGCGCTTGATAACGACACCTTCGAACATCTGGATACGTTCACGCGTACCTTCAACGATCTTGGCGTGAACCCGAACAGTATCACCGGCACGGAATTCCGGGATATCATCACGTAATTGACTTGCAGTAATCTTTTCGATCAACTTGTTTTGACGCATTGTAATTTCTTTCCTTTCGCCGACATTCATGTCCCCGCTGGGGCAGCGGAATACCGTTATTGATGGCTAAACAGCCAATAACTACTATACTAGCTTTTACTCTTTGATGCAAGGCCTATTTTTGGTGTTCCTGGTTAATGATCGAATGACGCAGTCCGTAGGCAAAGTAAATGATCAGCCCGATCGCAAACCAGCCCACCATCAGGATCTTGGCATCGATATTCAGTCCCCAGAAGATGACAGCCGAAAAGATGGCCGAAACTGCTGGCAGGACCGGGTACCACGGCATCTTGAACTGGGCCTCCGGTAGGTCTTTCCCCTCCCGCGGTCGCAGGGCGTAAATCCCGAGCGAAACAAAGATGAAGGCCACCAGGGTCCCCGCCGAGACCAGCGTTGCCAGGAAGGTAAAGGGAAAGACCGAGCCGAGGATCATTGCCAAAAAGGTGATCAGCCAGAGGGCATGGCTCGGCACGTGCTGGTCGTTAATTACCCCCAAGGTTTTCGGCAGGAGGCCATCCCGACCGAAGGCATAGATCAGCCGGGACGAGGCCAAGAGGATGGCGATTAGGGCCGAGAAGATCCCAATGATCGCCACCACTGACAGTAGGTTGGCCGTCAGGTAGTGACCAGAGTGGCGCAGCGCCCAGGCCGCCGGTTCGGCGTTATTGGCGTAACGGCTGTACTTAAACATCCCCACCAGTACCAGGGAGACGGCAATAAAGAAGCCGGTCCCCAACACCAAAGTGCCGATCAGGCCCCGCGGCATCGTCTTCTGTGGGTTGCGCGTTTCAGCAGTGTTGGCCGCAATCGCGTCGAAACCGACGTAGGCGATGAAGATCTGGGCGGTCCCGGCGAGAATCCCCTGCCAGCCGCCAAAGGTCGTTCCCGGCCGGTGCGGCGGGATAAACGGTACGTAGTTTTTCGCCTGAATCTCCGTTGCCCCAACGACGATAAACATCAGAATTACCAAGAGCTTGATCGCCACAATCGTATTTTCGATCCGGCTGACCTGGTGCAGCCCCTGCGAAATTAAGATTCCGACCACCAGGATCGCCAGGGCAGCCAGGATATCAACGTAGGAACCGTGGGCGGGATCAAAGCCGCCAGTTAGGGCCTTGGGCAATCGAATTCCCAGACTACCTAAAAAGCCCTGCATGTAGGCCGACCAACCCGAGGCAACGAAGGCCACCGAGATGAAGTATTCGGCCAATAGTGCCCAGCCGGCGATCCAGCCAAAGAATTCGCCGAAGAGGACGTTGATCCAGGAGAATGCCGAGCCGGCAAAAGGCAGCACCGACGAGGTTTCGGCATAGGCCAGGGCTGATAACCCCGCCCCGATCGCCGCAACGATAAAGGCCAATGGGACGGCCGGGCCAGTATGTTCGGCGGCAACGATTCCCGGCAGAGTGAAGATGGCGGTCCCGACCACCATCCCGGTTCCCAGGCCGATCAGGTCAATCGTTCGCAGACTCGGCGTCAGTTTGGAATCCTTGGCCATGTAGACGTTGGGATCCTGTTTCCATAGTAAGCGTTCTAATAACTTTTTCATTGGCTCACCACTAATCCGGCACATCCGGGTCCTCTTCGAGCTTGATGTCTTCTAACATCAGCTCCTGCTCCCGGGTCAATTTGGCGGTCTCGAGGAGATCCGGACGCCGGTGGAGGGTCCGCCGCAGCGATTCCTTCATCCGCCATTCACGAATTTTCTGGTGGTTACCGCTGGTCAAAACCTCAGGAACCTTCATCCTCCGAAAGTCTGCCGGCCGTGTGTACTGGGGGTATTCCAGCAGACCGTTGCTAAAGGAATCGCCCATCGGAGAGGACTGGTTGCCCAATACACCGGGAACGAAGCGAACGGTGGCGTCGATCATCACCATCGCTGCCAGCTCCCCGCCGGTCAGAACGTAATCCCCCAGGGAGGCCTCATCGGTAACCAGGTGGCGAATTCGTTCGTCATAGCCTTCGTAATGGCCGCAAATGAAGGTCAGGTGATCCTCCATCGCCAGTTCTTGGGCATAGTCCTGATCAAAGCGCCGTCCGGCCGGATCCATCAGAATCACCCGGCCCTTTGGATAGGTGTCCTTGGTCTCCTCTTGAACGGCCGCCATGGCATCAAAAATTGGTTGGGGCTGGAGAAGCATCCCGGCACCGCCGCCAAATGGCGCATCGTCGACGTGGTTGTGCCTATCCGTCGTGTACTTGCGGAAATCCGTTACCTGGATGTCCAGGAAGCCGCTATCCTGGGCCCGGCCCACGATCGACTCCCCGAGGGTTGCCTGAAACATGTCCGGGAACAAACTTAAAATATCAATTCGCACTATTCTAGTCCTTCCATTAATTCCACGATGACCTCGCCGTTCTCGAGGTCGACCGTCTTGACAACATCATCAATCACCGGTAGCAAAAGGTCCTGCTTGCCGTTTCGCTTGACCACCCAGACATCATTGGCCCCGGGGGACAGGATCTCCTTGATCGTGCCGAGCTCTTTTCCCTCAACCGTTTTGACCTTTAGGCCGATGATCTGGTGATAATAGTACTGACCGTCCTCTAAGGGCTGCTGATCGGCCGCGCTCACCAGCAGCTCGCGATTACGAAAGCCCTGGACATCGTTGATATTGTCATAATCCTTGAATTTGACCAGGATGAAGCCCTTGTGTGGACGGGCACTCTCCACCGTCAGAGCCAGTGGTTCACCGGCGGCCTGCTGCAGGTAGAGGGTCTCGCCAGCAGCAAAACGTTCCTCCACAAAATCGGTGGTCGCCATCACGCGGACCTCGCCGCGGATGCCGTGCGTATTGACAATCTTGCCAACATTATAAAATTCCATATTTTCCTCCTAAAAAGGCAAAAACTCCCACAGGTAAGTGTGGGAGTTTTTTATTTAATGGCGATGATCATTGATCAGCAACCGGACTTTTTTAGAGTTCGACCGTCGAGAACGCGCGCCCTCAACGACCGTCCGTAGCGCTTCCGCCACATGTCCCTGTCGGCCAATCAATCGGCCAACATCAGCCGGGGCAACGTCAACTGTATACTGTCTGAAGCGGCTGCTCTCAGACTCAGTAATCGACAGCGCCTCCGGATGCTTCAAAAGCGGGGTTACCAAACTACGAATCAATGCCTCTATATCAGTCTCAGCCATGACCAGTCATCACTACTTCTTTGCGGCGTACTTAGCTTCGTGGAACTTCTTCATAACGCCGGCCTTTTGCAGCATGTTACGAACAGTGTCAGAAGGTTGTGCACCCTTTTGCAGCCAATCCATAACGGCGTCTTCGTCGAACTTAACTTCCTTTGGAGTAGTTAATGGGTTGTAAGTACCTAATGCAGTGATGAAACGACCATCACGTGGGGAACGTGAGTCAGCGACAACAATCCGGTAGAAAGGACGCTTCTTGGAACCCATGCGCTTTAAACGAATTTTAACGGACATTCTTTGCACCTCCCTGATTTCTTTTAACAGATAATAATATACCAGTCTTCAAATAGAATGTAAAGTAGTTTTTCTTGACAGTCGCAAATTTTCTTCAAATTAATGCTTCTTACGCAACTTGCGGAGTTTCTTGATCCGCTTTTGCTTGTCCTTCTTCATCTTGCGGGCCATCCGGTTCATCGCCATCTGCCCCATCTTGCCACCCGGCATCTGGCCGCCGAAGAGGTTCTGCATGCCGTTCATGTTCCCGTTGGTGACCTGCTTCATCATCTTGCGCATTTGATTGAATTGCTTGATCATCCGGTTAACCTCGACGATCGGCCGACCGGAACCGGCGGCCAAACGACGACGACGACTCGGATTCATCAGGTCGGGGTTCTCCCGCTCCTCAGGCGTCATCGAGAGGACGATTGCGCGGATGTGGGCAAATTGCTTCGGATCCAGGTTGATGTTCTTCAAAGCTGGATTATTGGCCATCCCCGGCATCATCTTGAGGACGTTCTCCAGCGGCCCCATCTTCGTGACCTGATCCATCTGGGCGAGGAAGTCGTTGTAGTCAAACGTGTTTTCCCGCATCTTGTCCATCGTTTCCTGGGCCTGTTCCTCATCGAAGTTCTTCTGGGCCTTCTCAATCAGGGTCATCATGTCCCCCATGCCGAGAATCCGCGAAGCCATCCGGTCGGGGTGGAAGACGTCTAAGTCCTCCATCTTTTCTCCTTCACCGACGAACTTAATCGGCTTGCCGGTGACGGCCCGGATTGACATGGCGGCCCCACCACGGGTATCTCCATCGAGCTTGGTCAGAACTACCCCGGTGATGTTGAGCTTGTCGTCAAAGCCTTGGGCGGTGTTGACGGCGTTCTGCCCGGTCATGGCATCGATGACCAACAGGATTTCGTCTGGGTGAACCAGTTCCTTGATGTTGGCCAGCTCGTCCATCAATTGCTCGTCAATCTGGAGCCGCCCGGCCGTATCGATGATCACGTAGTCGTTGTGGTTTTGCTTGGCAACCTCCATCCCCTCGCGGACAATCTCCACGGGATCAACATCGGTCCCCTTTTCAAAGACCGGCACGTCGATCTGCTTGGCAACCTGCTGCAGCTGGGTGATGGCAGCCGGCCGGTAAACGTCGGCCGCAATGAACAGCGGGCGAGCGTGTTCCTCATTCTTTAATCGCAGGGCCAGCTTGCCGGCCGTCGTGGTCTTCCCGGCCCCCTGGAGCCCGACCATCATGATAACGGTTGGGATGTGGGCGGCCTTGTTCAGCGGCACGGCCTCTTCACCCATCAGCTGGGTCAATTGGTCGTTCACGATCTTGACGATTTGCTGGGCCGGGTTTAAGCCCTTTAAGACCTCGGCCCCGGCGGCCTCTTCCCGGACCTTCTTGACAAAGTCCTTAACCACCTTGAAGTTAACGTCGGCTTCCAAGAGGGCCAGGCGGATTTCCCGCATCGTCTCCCGCAGATCGGCCTCGGTCACCTTGGGCTTGCGCCGTAATTTTTCCATCGCCTTTTGCAGGCGCTCTGTTAATCCTTCAAATGCCATTTATTCTTCCTCCAAGCTTTCCAGGTGGCCAACTAATTCGTTTAAGTGCTGGTCATCCGGATAGTGTGCACGTACATACTGTTGAATCTCATCGGCCTGCTTGTTGCGGGCCACGAATTCCGCGTAGAGGTGAAGCTTTTGTTCATACCCCTCCAGAATGTTTTCGGTCCGCTTGATGTTGTCGTAGACCGCCTGGCGACTGACGTTGAAGTTTTCAGCGATTTCGCCCAGTGAGTAATCATTGCCGTAGTAGAGGTCCATGTACTCGTTTTGCTTCTTTGTCAGCAGCGGCTGGTAAAACTCAAACAGTGAATTGATTCGGTAGTTTTTCTCGATTTCCATCAAATTTCACCTACTCGTCGACTTCGACCAAACCCTTGAAGAGCCCGTAGACAAAGTCACTGGCGTTGAACTTCTGCAGGTCGTCCACCTGTTCGCCCAGGCCGACGTACTTAACCGGCAGGTGGAGCTCATTTCTGATCGCCAGGACAATCCCACCACGGGCGGTCCCGTCGAGCTTGGTCAGGACAATTCCAGTGACGTCGGTGCTCTCTTTGAAGAGCTTAGCCTGGTTCAGGGCGTTTTGCCCGGTCGTGGCATCTAAGACCAACAGAACCTCGTGGGGTGCGTCCGGAATTTCCCGGGTCAGGATCCGTTTCATCTTGGCCAGCTCCTTCATCAGATTGACCTTGTTCTGCAGCCGGCCGGCCGTATCAACGAAAAGGATGTCATAGTCTTCCTTCTTAGCCTTTTGAACCGCATCGAAGACCACCGCGGCCGGATCCCCGTTCTCGGGACCGGTCACGATGTCGACGCCGTCACGTTTAGCCCAGACGTCCAGTTGCTCGGTTGCCCCAGCCCGGAACGTGTCGGCCGCCGCCAGCAGGACCTTCTTGCCCTGCTTCTTAAAGAGGGCGGCCATCTTGCCGATCGTGGTTGTCTTGCCGGCCCCGTTGACCCCGACGAACATGATAACGGTCGGTCCCGACTTTGCCATGTTGAGATCAGCGTTCTCGTCCTTGCCAGCCGCGTCATAGAGTTCAACCATCTTTTCGATGATGACGTTGGAAACCTGCTGCTTGGTCTTGGCGTTCTCCAGCTTAACCTCTTCCCGCAGTTCGTCACTAAGTTTCATCGCCATGTCGTAGCCGACGTCGGACTCGATCAGCATGTCCTCCAGATCGTCGAAGAAATCTTCGTCAACGTGACGGAAGTTGGCCAGGAAGCGGTTGAGCCGGGCCCCAAAACCGGTCCGCGACTTCTCCAATCCCCGATCATACTTCTGTTCCGTCGCCGCTTCCGTCTCTTCCGGCATGCTGCTCTGCGGTTGCTGATCTTCGGCAGTCGCGGACGCGGATTCTTCTGGTGTCGTGTCCTGCGTTGCCGGCTCTTCTGACTGCTGCTCGGCACTAGCCACTGCTTCTGGCGCCGTGCTTACCGGAGCGCTCGGCTGCTCACTGACAACCGTTTCTTTTGCGGCTTCGCTTTCGGCCGGTGCGCTTGATGCTGGTACAGGGGCGGTTGCCTGGCTGACCGGAACCGTTGGCTGAGCACTTTCGACTGGTGTCGTTGGTTGCGTCGGGGTTGCGCTCATCGGCTGGTCACTAGCAACCGGCGCCGTCGACTGAGCTGGTTCTTGGCTAGCCGGAGCACTTGGTTGACTGCTTGCCGGCACTTGTGAGGTTGCCGAACTGGCCGGTTGAGCCGTTGCCGATTCGGCCGGACTGATCGGTTGTTCCTTCTTGTGGCGCCGGAAAATATCAAATAATCCCATTTAAGGATCCCTCTTTTCGTTTTCTCTTTTTTATTGGTTCAAGGTGTCGACCACGTCCACGGAAACCATCTTCGAAACGCCGGACTCCTGCATGGTGACCCCATACAGGACGTCGGCCCCCATCATGGTTCCCTTCCGGTGCGTGATCACGATGAATTGCGGACCGGTCTTGCCGAAACGGTTGAGGTAACGGGTAAAGCGTTGCACATTTACCTCATCCAGGGCCGCCTCGGGTTCATCGAGGATGGCAAACGGAACTGGCCGCACCTTCAGAATTGCAAATAACAAGGTGATTGCGGTCAGGGCCCGTTCCCCACCCGACAAGAGACTCAGCTGCTGGTTCTTCTTGCCCGGTGGCTGGGCCATGATGTCGATTCCAGTCGTCAGGATTTCGTGCGGATCAGTCAGCACCAATTTGGCCTGACCACCGCCGAAAATTTGGCGGAAGGTCTCGTCAAAGGCCGCCGATACCTGGTTAAAGGTGCTGCGGAACCGGGTGGCCACTTGGCTGTCCATCTCGCTCATCGTTGCGTTGAGCTGCTTGCGAGCAGCCAGCAGGTCGTCCTGCTGGGACTTCAAGAAATCATAATGTTCCTTCACCCGCTGGTACTCAGCAATGGCGCCCACGTTGACGTCCCCTAGTTCAGCCAGGCCGCGCCGCAAGAGCTTGAGCTGGCGGGCCAGTTGCTCGTCGGCTAGCTCGCTCAGGTTTTGGCGGGCCTCGGTAATCGTCATCCCATACTGCTCACTAAGATGATTAAGCAGCTGATCCAGTGTTCCCTCGCAGCGAATTCGCTGGGCCCGCAGCTCTCCGGCATCATTGCCGGCAGCTTCCTGGAGGCCCTGCAGCCGCTCGTGTTGTTCCTCGATCGCTGCTAGCTGGTCCGCGCTCTGAGCAAGCCGCTTGTCAAGCTGAGCACCGGCCTGCTTGGCGGCCGTGAGTTTGTCTTTGGCCGCATTAAGCTTGGCGTTAATGTCCGAACCAGTCGAACGATGGCCAGCTAGTGCATTTTCCAGGACCTTTAGCTGATCTTGAATTTGCTGGTGCTGCGTCTGCAAATGCGTCACCTGGGCGTTGGCCTGCCGCTGTTGGCGTTCAAACTGCTGCTGACGTTCGGCCGCTACAGCCAGCCATTGTTCCATCTGGTGCAGCTGTTCAGTTTGCGCCGAGGCATCAGTCTCCAGCTCGTGGATCTGCTTGATCAACTGGTTAATCTGTTTTTCGACCGTCCGTTGCCGAGTTTCAACCTGCGTCGCCTGGTGGTCAAGTTGGGTTGCTTGTTCCTGGTAGCTCTTGGACTGGCTGTCCTGCTGATCAGTTTGTGATTGCAGGGCCTGAACCTGATTTGCCAGTGTCTGTGCCTGTTCTTTGAGCACCACGGATTGCGATTGGGCCGTCCGGTAGTCCACCTGGGCCGTGTGCAACTGATCCTGCAGGGTGGCGGCACGTTGCCGCTGTTGTTCCTGCTGGGCCTTTAATTGGGTAACCCGGCCCTCCAGTTCTTGAACCCGCTGCTGTTGTTGAGCGAGCAATTTCTGAAGCTGACTGCCAGCCTGCTTTTGGCTCAGAAGGCCGCGCCGCTGTTGGCGGTTGGCCCCACCGGTCATCGACCCGCTGGCGTTAATCAATTGGCCATCGAGGGTCACGACCCGGAGCTGGTGATGCCCCGCGCGGGCAATTGCCGTCGCGTGGTCTAGGTTGTCGGCCACCACCGCGCTCCCTAGAAGGTAATTCGCCACCACCTGATATTGGGGGGCGAACTTAATCAAGTCGACCGCCAAGCCAACGACGCCCGGCCTCCCGGAGACCTGGTGCCAGGCGGCACTTGGCCGCCGCTGCACCAGCGTATCAAGCGGCAGGATCGTCGCTCGACCGCCCCGGAAGTGAACCAGGTAGTTAATGATCTGCTTCCCGGTCGTTTGACTATCAACCACCAGCTGCTGGAGCTGCCCACCCAGGACGGTTTCAATTGCCGTCGTCAGCTGGGCCGGAACATCGAAGAGCTCACTGACCGCCCCGGCCAGGCCAGGGAAGTTTTGCCGATGCTGCAGGACCGTTCGGACCCCCTGGTAGTAACCAGCGTACTCCGCGCTCATCGACTGGTAGCTCTTGATTCGGGCCGTGGTGGAATGAACATCCCCCAGGGCTTCGTACCAGGAGCGCTGGGCCTGCTGGTAGTCCTGACTGGTCTTGGTCAGCTCCCGGTTGACCTGTTCCACGCTCGCCTGGAGCTTCTTGAGATTAGCGGCAGCGTTTGTCAGTTGGGTTTGGTTAGCCTGAAGCTGCGTGGCCATGGTGGCCTGTTGCTGCTGCTTGGCCTTCAGATCGGTGGTACTCTGCGCCTGTTGACTGAGACTCTGCTCGTGGCTGCGCTTCAGAAAGGTCTGCTGGTTATGGACCGTGGTCAATTCCTGCATCAGGCTGATCTGATCGTTCCGGCGCTTGGCCAGCTGAGCGTTCAAGGCCTGAATTCGTTCCGAACCGCTCATCTGCTGGGCCTGCTCGTATTCCTTTTGGTGTTGCGCCACGTCCTGTTGATGGTGGCGCAGCTGCATGGCCTGGGCATTTTGGTCACTTTTAGCCACCGCTAATTCCTTAGCGAGGTCCGCTTCCTGCTTCTCCAGCCGGGCCTGCTCGGCCTTTTGCTGGTCACGC
Source organism: Limosilactobacillus kribbianus (assembly GCF_026413145.1). GTDB lineage: Bacteria > Bacillota > Bacilli > Lactobacillales > Lactobacillaceae > Limosilactobacillus > Limosilactobacillus kribbianus. Next base: position 11,268 of record NZ_JAOVYZ010000014.1, read on the forward strand.
TTGATCGACGAAACGGACTGTTGGTTAGTCAGCTGGGCGATCTGTTCGGTCTGTTGCAGGATTTCCTGCTGATTGGCATCCTTTTGGCGCAGCAATTCTGCCCGCTGTTTCTTAAGGTCCGCTAGCCGTTGGGCAATCTTTTCCTGCTGGGCCCGGTAATCGGCTGCCAATTGTTGAGCTTGCTTTTCTTTAGCCCGGAATCCGTCTAGCTTTTGATGCTGGGCATCGTATTGACGAACCGTCTGTGTCCGGTCCAGGACATCAAACTGTTTCTTTTGTTCTAGGTAGTCCTGAGCCAGCGCACTCTCGTCTTCCAGTGGTTCCAGCTGCTTGCTGAGCTCGCTGATGATGTCATTGACCCGGTTCAGGTTGTCCATCGTGTCAGCCAGCCGTTTTTCGGCGGCCTCCTTATTTTTCTTGTACTTAGCGACCCCGGCAACCGTCTCAATGATTCCTCGGCGGTCGAGCGGCTTTCCGTTGAAAATTGCCGCCACCCGGCCCTGGGAAATGATCGAAAACGATTCGCGGCCCAACCCTGAATCAATGAAGAGATCGGTGATGTCCTTGAGGCGCACCTGGGAGTTGTTGATCAGGTATTCACTATCACCATTACGGTAGAGCTTGCGGGTGATCGTCAATTCAGTGTAGTCACTGGCCAAATAGTGGTCGCTGTTGTCCAAGGTGATTGAAACGACCGCCCGGTTTAAGGGCTTGCGATCCGCCGCCCCGTTGAAAATGACGTCGGCCATTTTGTCGCCCCGCAATTGTCGGGCGGATTGCTCACCCATCACCCAGCGAATGGCTTCGATAATGTTGCTCTTGCCACTGCCGTTAGGCCCGATGATCCCGGTCATCCCCGGCTCAAACTTAATGGTCGTCTTTTGAGCAAAGGACTTAAAGCCATCTAATGTTAAAGACAATAATTGCATTGGTTGCGTTCACTCACTCGTCTTATTTAATTTTGCTTGCGCAGTTGATCCAGTGCCGCCTGAGCCGCTGCCATTTCAGCGTGCTTTTTGGAGGAACCCCGACCCTCGGCCAGGACCTGACCATCCGCGGTCACGTTGACGTGGAAAGCCGGATCGTTTTCCGTCCCGCTCTCGTCCAGCAGGTGGTACTCAATCTTGACATCCCCGTTGCGCTGCAGAAATTCCTGCAGGCTGGTCTTGGCATCGACGGCGTGGTCGAACCACCCCATGTCAAGCTTCGGGAAGATTACCCGGCGAACGAACTTTTCCACAGCCGGCCGGCCCTGGTCGAGATAGAGGGCCCCGATAAAGGATTCAAAGATGTCACAGAGCAGGCCAGGCCGTTGCCGGGCACCAGCCTTTTCCTCCCCCTTGCCCAGGCGGATGTATTGGTCAAAGTGACATTCCTTAGCAAACTTGGAGAAGCTATCCTCACAAACCATGGCGGCCCGTAGCCGGGTCAATTTGCCCTGGGGCAGTTCTGGGTAGCGCTTGTAGATGTATTCGGAAACAATCAATTCCAACACAGCGTCGCCAAGAAATTCGATCCGCTCGTAGAACTTCAGGTTTTGATGCGGGTGTTCGTTGACGTAGGAAGCCTGGGTGAAGGCTTCGGCCAGCAGACTCGGATCATCAAAATGAATATCAAATTCCTTGGCCAAGTAGTCTTGCAGTTCGTTGATCATAAAATAAATTCCCTTCTTTTTGAGATTCAATCAGCTAATTCTTCCCTATTATACTAGACCAAGTGCGATTGGTCAGGCATTTAAAACAAAAAAGCTCCGCAAACGGGAGCTTTACAATTAGTTTGTGTGCTCTTCGATGTAGTCAACCACTTCACCAATGGTGCTGAGCTTTTCGGCCTCGTCATCATCGATCTCCTCGTTGAAGGTGTCCTCCAGTTCCAGGACAAACTCAACAAAGTCAATCGAGTCGGCGTCCAGATCCGTCTTCAAGTTCAAGTCATCGGTAATCTTGGCCCGATCAACGTCAAAGTGATCGGCCACAATTTCAGAAACCTTATCGAAGATTTCCTTCCGTCTATTATCAGCCATCTTAATTAACCTCGCTTTACAAAATACTCTCTTATTCTATGCGTTTTTGCTTTGATTGTCCACTTCTGGATTGTTAGTAAAGAAATCCACTGTCTTTTCGATCACACCGGTCGAAAGCATCGTACGGATTTGACCAATCGTGTTCTTGACCGCCAGCGCGTCGGAGGCACCGTGGGTCTTGACCACCGGTGCCTTGAGTCCCAGCAGGACGGCACCGCCATAAGTGGAGGTGCTCATCGTCTGGCCGATCTGGTGAAAGACCGGCTTGAGCAGCAGGTAGCCCAGCTTAGCCCGCAGTCCACCGTGCAAGATGCCATGCTTGATCAATTTCAGCATCATCTTGGCAGTTCCCTCGGTGGCCTTGAGGGCGGCGTTGGCGGTCCAGCCATCGCTCACCACGACGTCGGCCTTGCCGAAGAGCAGGTCACCGGCTTCAATGTTTCCAATGAAGTTGAGGTCGTCTTTGGCATTGAGCTGTTGCCAAACGGCCTTGTGAAGGGTGTCGCCCTTGTCCTCTTCGGCCCCGTTGTTAAGCAGACCGATCCGTGGGTTGGCCACCCCGAGGACGTTTTCGGAGTAAAACTTACCCAGGTAGGCGTACTGAACCAGGTTCTTCTCCTTGCTTTCGGCGTTGGCACCGGTGTCTAGGTAAACAAAATTTTGCCGGCTAGCCCTCGGTTGGGCGATTGGCAGGACACTGGTCAGTCCAGGCCGGTCGATCCCCTTGACCCGGCCAACAATAAAGATTCCGGCCGCCAGGACCGCACCGGTGTTGCCAGCGGAGAAGAAGGCGTCGGCCTCGCCCTTCTTAACGGCCGTGGCCGCCCGAACGATTGACGAATCCTTCTTGCGCCGGATAGCTCGGACCGGCTCCTCGCCCATCGTGATGTCATCACTAGTGGCAATCACCGTCAGCCGGTCATCATTTTGGATCAGTGGTTTCACCTGGGCCGGATCACCGTACAGGTCGAACTTCAGGTCCGGATAAAGGTCCCGGGCCTGCTCAACCCCTTCCACAATTACCTTGGGGGCGTTGTCGCCACCCATCGCATCTACAGCAATTTTCATAAATTAATCTCTCCTTTAATCGAAGTGCGTTTCAAGCTGGTGCCGCTTTAAGTAGAGGACCAGCGGCTGGTTATCGTCAACATCGTCCCAGTGGGGGGTCTTCAAAAGCTGTTCGGCGTCATTACGCGCAATCTGGAGCATCTTAATGTCCCCCACCGGGTCACCAACCTTGAAGTCCGGCAGGCCAGACTGCTTGTTGCCGAGGACGTCCCCGGAGCCCCGCAGTTCGAGGTCCTTTTCAGCCACCTTAAAACCGTCGTTGGTCTCCACCATCGTTTGCATCCGGGCCTTGCCTTCGTCGGTCTTGGGATCGGCCAGCAGAAGACAGTAACTCTGCCGGTCGCCACGGCCGACCCGGCCCCGCAACTGGTGTAATTGGGCCAAACCGAACCGGTCCGCATTATAGATAATCATCACGGTGGCGTTGGGATTGTCGACCCCGACCTCAATCACCGTGGTCGAAACCAGGACCTGGAGCTTTTTCTCTTGGAATTCGCGCATCACCTGGTCCTTCTCATCGCCGCTCATCCGGCCGTGAAGGAGACCCACTTGGTAATCGCCACCGAAGTACTTGGCCAGCTGTTCATAGAGGTCGGTCGCGTTTTGGACATCCAAGGCCTCCGACTCCTCGATCAGCGGACTGACCACGTATGCCTGGGCCCCGGCAGCTAATTGTTCGCGTAGAAAATGCAGGGCCTCGTTTTGCTTGTCGACCTTGAACCACTTGGTCTTGATCGGCTTACGGCCCGCTGGCAATTCATCGATCACCGAGACGTCCATTTCACCGTAAGCCGTGATCGCCAGGGTCCGCGGGATCGGGGTCGCCGTCATTGCCAGTACGTCGGGATGATCCCCCTTCTCACGGAGCTGCTGGCGCTGGTTAACCCCAAAGCGGTGCTGCTCATCGGTGATCGCCAGGCCAAGGTTGGCATATTCGACGTCCTCCTGGATTAGGGCGTGGGTGCCGATGATCAGGTTGACGTCCCCCCGCTTGATGGCATCCCGCAGCTGGGCATGCTGCTTTGCGGTCAGGGATCCCGTCAACAGGCCAATGTGCACCGGCGTGTTCTCAAAGACCTTGGCCAGCTTTTCGGCATGCTGGGCCGCCAAGATTTCGGTTGGCGCCATCAGGGCAGCCTGGTAGCCGGCAGTAATCGTGGCGTAAATTGCAATTGCCGCCACGATCGTCTTTCCCGAGCCAACGTCCCCCTGGAGAAGCCGGTTCATCTGGTAGGGGCGACGCAAATCGGCGCAGATTTCGTTAACCACCCGCTTTTGGGCATTGGTCAGCTCAAAACCGATCCCCCTGATAAATTCCTTGACCTCATCGTTATGGTAGAGGATCCGTAAGCCGTCTTCCTGACGCTGGGCTTGGCGAATAGCCTGCAAGCGCAGCTGAAAGAGGAAGAACTCCTCGTAGGCTGCAGTTCGCCGGGCCGTCTGGGCCTGGCCGGCGTCTTTGGGAAAGTGCATCCCCGCTAGCATCTGCCGGCGGTCCAGTAGACGATAGCGCTGGCGCAACGTCTGGGGGAGCAATGTTGGAATTACGTTTTGATATTCCTCATAGGCCTGGCGAATCAGGCTCCGCAGCATTCCCTGTTTGACGTGCTTGTTGACTGGGTAGACGGCGCCAAAGTCGTTGCTGGCTTCCAGCGCCGCGGTGGTCAGACGGTTGGCAGTGACCTGGCGCCGCCGCGCATCCCACTTGCCCAATACCGTCACCTGGCTATCCAGTTGCAACTGTTTCACCAGGTAGGGTTGGTTGAAGAAGGTCACCATGACTACTTCCTGGTCGACCTGGAGGCGAAAGCTTAGTCGGCTGCGCCGGTAACCGAAGTGGGTCAGGAGGGGTTCGGAAACGACCCGGCCGTGCAAGGTGATTTTTTGTTTATCCTTAGCGGTCGTCAGGTCGGCCGGCCGCAAATCGTTGTACCGGCTCGGGTAGTAAGTCAAAAGATCCTCAATCGTGTCGATCCCAAGGGTTGCCAGGTCGGCCACCCGTTTCTTCCCGACGCCCTTGAGATTTCCCACTGAATCCTGCAAGCTTTTCATCGTTTTCACCCCCTGCCAGGATGTGGCAAAGGGGCCGTGACAAATCAGCCTTCGTCACGGCCCCACTCATGTTTGTTTTAATTCTTATTCAACGGAAATCAGGTATGGGTAGACCGGCTGGCCACCATCGTAGATCTGAATATCAAGCTCGTCGTCAACCGCAGCCACGGCGTCCTTGATCGTCTCCGCGGTCTTTTGGTCACCGTCCTGACCAATCAGGATCGTCACGATTTCGCTATCCTCGTCCAGCATCTGCTTGACCATCTTAATTGCCGTTTCCGTCAGGTCACTGTCGGCCTCGACAATCTTGCCGTCTACGATCCCCAGGTAGTCGTCCTTGTGGATCTCCCGGCCATCAATCTTGGTGTCCCGAATGGCGTGCGTTACTTCACCACTGGCGACCGTCGTCATATTGGCCTCCATATTCTGCTGGTTCTCATCGATTGATGATTCCGGATTGTATTCCAGCAAGGCACTCATCGCCTGAGCAATCGTCTTGGTGTGGACAACCTTGGTTGGAATCTCAGCCACTTCAGCCGCCTGGTCAGCAGTCATGAAGATGTTGCCGTTATCCGGCAGCACCAGGGCCTGCTTGGCACCACTCTTGTTGATGGCATCAGTGATGTCCTGGGTGCTTGGGTTCATGGTCTGCCCACCGCTGATGACGTGGGTCACACCGAGGCTCTTGAGCAGCTTGGCAATTCCATCACCAGAGGCCACGGCAATTACCGCCGTTTCCGGAGCGGCAGTTTCTTCCTTGGCCTTTTCGACTGGCGTTTCATCCTCGTCGTCCTCATCGTCATGCTCCATAATCTCTTCCTGCTGCCAAACCATGTTGTGAATTTCGATGGTCTGCAGGTCACCGAATTCCTGTCCCCAGGTTAAGACCTTGCCGGGGTGTTCGGTGTGCACATGAACCCGCACTACGGAATCATCATTGATCACCAGGAGGCTGTCGCCCATCTTGGCCAGGTAGTTGTAGAAAGTGTCGTAGTCAAACTTGCGGGTCACCTGCTTACCCTTACCAATCCGGACCAGCATCTGGGTGCAGTAAGTGTACTTGATGTCCTTCGGGTCGAGCTTGCCCTGGACGCTCTGGTGATCCAGGGCGTTCACCATCTCATCGACCTCGGCGTTGTCCGGCCGGTAGTCCTCGGACTTATCGACCTTGCCACTCAAGGCTTCATCAAAAGCTTGAAGAACAAAGACGAGACCTTGGCCACCAGAATCAACCACGCCGACTTCCTTCAAGACTGGCAGGAGGTCCGGCGTCGTCTGCAGGGCCTTGTCACTGGCCTCGTAGATTGCGTGAATGATTTCAGTCAGGTCGTTGGTCTTCTTGACCTCTTCCATCCCCACCTGGGCGGACTCACGAACTACCGTCAGAATTGTCCCTTCTGTTGGCTTCATCACGGCCTTGTAAGCCGTTTTGGCACCGTTGGCGTAGGCATCAACAAAGTCCTGGGCAGACAGCTTCTCCAAGCCGGTCGTGGCCTTGGCAAAACCACGGAAGATCTGTGACAGGATCACCCCGGAATTGCCTCGGGCCCCCATCAACAGCCCCTTCGCCAGGGCAGCACTCAAATCACCAACGGACGTGCTGTTTTCCGCCCGTTCGTACTTGGCACCGCTGGCCATTGAAGAAGCCATGTTGGTCCCCGTATCGCCATCGGGAACCGGGAAAACGTTTAATGAGTTAATAAATTCGGCATTCTTGCTCAGCTTATCAGCGGCCGCTTGGACCATCTTGCCAAATTCAAGATTCGTAATTTCTGTGACAGCCAATTAAATTTCCTCCGTATCCACTAGTCTTCCATTGAACGAACACCCTGGACACAGACATTGACCGCATCGGCCGTGATGCCGAGCATTGACTCCAGGTTGTACTTTACCTTTGCTTGGACGCTCTTTGAAACCTCAGAGATCTTCGTCCCATAGCTGACGATAATGTTTACTTCCACAACGATACCGTTGTCCTGTTGCCGAACGACAACTCCCTTGTTAAAGTTTTCGCGGCCGAGGATCTGGTTAACCCCGTCGCGGACCGGGTTTCGACTTGCCATGCCGACAACCCCGTAGTTATCAGTGGCGGCACCGCCAACAACCGTTGAGATCACGTCGTTGTCGATATCAATCGTGCCCGCCTTGGTTTTAATCTTTACTGCCATTGTCATGGCCTCCTTTTAAGATCATCAGCACTATTTTAGCGCTGCTGCATTTCTAAGTCATCATTAAAGCTAACACCATCATACCATAGCACGGCAAATTCAAAAAGAAAGTCTTTTGGTGATTAGTTAATGGGGTTAATTACTTTCTTAAAAAATAAGCCGTCCAGAACTGGACGGCATTATTTTTGTTAAATTAAACCCGAGTCACTTTACCGGACTTCAGTGTACGTGCTGAAACGTAAACCTTCTTCGGCTTGCCGTTAACCAGAATGGTTACCTTTTGCAAGTTTGGCTTCCAGCTGCGACGACTTGAGTTAAGGGCGTGGGAACGCTTGTTACCGAAGCGTGTCCGTTTACCGTTGATAAAATCTTTAGCCATTGGTGGTACCCTCCTCTTCTCATCATTATTTCGTTTACGCAATAAGTTGCGATGTAACTCACCTAATTAATTTACCATAGCGACCCGATCAGTGCAAGGTTTTTCTTTCAAGTATTTTCCCTTGACACCCATTTAAGGCAGATGCAGGTCGGCGGACCAGATCACGGCAACGACCCCTTGATCGAAGGAAAAGTGGTTAACCACGCTGGTAAAACGGTTGCTTGACCAGGAGAACGGGATGGTCCCATTCCAGTTGACCAGCGGGTACTTTTCATCCGGTAGGGTCAGCCCCCGCACCGGCGTCAGGTTAACAAAGGCCAGGTAGTCCAAGCCCGGTTTGGCATAAATGCTATAGGTCCCCGGGAGAAAGTAGCGAACGACGTTTTCGTTATCGATCAGGCGAATTTTGGGCAGGTAAGGACGGAAATCATCCTGCAATGGTAGGAAAAGATTAGCAAATAGCTGGTCCAACCGGCCACCCGTGGCGCCCCAGATGTCAATTTGTTCGGGCGCATAGTCACGAATGGCGGCTGCGACCCCTAATTGCGTATCGGTAAAATCCTTGGCAGGCGGGAAAGTTTTAATTGCGGCCACCCACTCGCGCAGCCGGGCCATCTCCGCCGTGGCCGTGGAATCGAAGTCACCAATCGCCGCCACTGGACAAATGCCCCAGTCCATCAACAGTGAGGCACCGTGGTCCACCCCGATCCAGGTCTCGGTCCGCCGTTTGAGGACCTGTTCTTTGGGAATCAGCTCGGTCGGCCCACCGACCATAATATTTACACGCATTGTTTTCCTCCCCATCGCCTAAACTGCGTAAAGAAGAAGAGGCTGGGCAGTTTTCTCTCCCAGCCTCAAACTAGTTACTTAGTAGCGTCCTTTAATGCCTGAACCTTGGCTGCTGGATCGTCAGCATTGAAGACGTAGGAACCGGCAACGGCAACCGTTGCTCCGGCCTTGTAGCAATCAACAACCGTTTCATTGTTGACCCCACCGTCGACCTCGATATCAAAGTCGTAGCCCTTGGCCTTCTTGATTTCGTTCAGCTGAGCGATCTTTTCAACCGTTTCCGGCAGGAACTTTTGTCCACCAAATCCTGGGTTAACAGTCATCACCAGGACCTGGTCAACCATGTGCAGTACTGGTTCAATCATTGCCACCGGGGTCCCAGGGTTGATGACAACTTCGGCCTTAACCCCGCCGTTCTTGATGATCTGCAGTGCCCGGTGAATGTGCTGGGTTGCTTCAACCTGCACACCGATAATGTCGGCACCGGCGTCAATGAACATTGGCAGGATATGTTCTGGGTTTTGAACCATCAGGTGGACATCCAGGACCATCTTGGTAATCGGCCGAATGGCTTTCACAAAGCCAGGGCCGTAGGAAATACTGGGGACAAAGGTACCGTCCATCACGTCAATGTGCAGGTATTCAGCACCGGCGTGATCAACCTTTTCGATGTCCTTTTGCAGGTTAACGTAATCAGCACTCAAAATTGAAGGTGCAACTTTAATCATTCTCAATTCCCTCATTTCTTGTAGTTTGGTTTCTGGTTGGCGATTAGCTCGTGAAATTGAAGGTAATCGTCATACCGACTATTCATGATTATACCATTCTCCAAAGCCGCTTTCACTGCACAATGTGGTTCTTTGATGTGCAGGCAGCCCCGGAATTTGCATTCAGGTGCCAGGCGCACCATTTCTGGAAAGAGCTGGGGCAGTTCTTCGACCGTCATATCAAAGGTTTCGTAGGAAGAAAAGCCCGGCGTATCCGCAATCAGGGCCCCGCCGACGTTTAAGAGGCTGACCTTGCGCGTGGTATGCCGACCACGCTTTAGTGCTTGGGAAATCTCCCCCGTTGCCAAGTGCAAATCGGGTGCCAGGTGGTTCAACAGAGTTGATTTCCCCGCCCCCGTCTGGCCCATCATCGTGACCGTCTTACCACGCAGCTGTTCTTGAAGGGCCGTAAGCTGATCCTGGGCAAAGGGCTGGCGATTACAAAAGACCGCATAGCCAATTTGACGATAACCCGCCGCCACCGTTGCAATTTGTTGGTAGTCCGCCGAATCCAGTAGATCGGTCTTGGAAAAGTAGACCAGGGGCGTAATTTTCTGTCGCTCCAGTGCAATTAGCTGACGGTCCAACAAATTGGCCGAGAAGACCGGCTGGGTCGCGGCGGTGACCACCACGGCCGCGTCAACGTTGGCCACCGGTGGCCGCACCAAGGAGTTGCGCCGTGGCAATACCTTGAGGAGGTAGCCGTCTTCAAACTCAACCGCGTCTCCCACGATTGGCTTGATCTTCTTTTTACGGAAATTCCCCCGGCCACGCGTCCGGTAGATTTCACCGTCGCTAATAACGTCGTAGAAGCCACTTAAGGACTGCTGAATAATTCCCTCTTTCACGAATGCACCTCGCTATCTTATCCGGTAATGTTGGTGGCACTCATGATCGTCCGTCCGTTGCGAACGACCCGGTAGGCCCCCGTTTGATTGTTCTTCAAAGTAAACGGCACGTTGATGGTCGTTTCCTGATTAATCGTAATGTCTTGATACTCCATCGTCAGGTTGTGGTTGGCGTCCCGAATATAAACCTGAACCCGGTTTTCCCGTTGGCCGCCATTACTGTCAAATGGAATGTTGATCTGAATGTTGGTAGTCTTCGTTTGGTTGCCGGAACTCGCAATCGTCACCGTCAGCGTATCACCATGGTTGAGGGTCAACCCGGCTTTCGGTGTTTGGCTAATGACGTGGTTCGTGGCCACCGTCTTGGACTTCTTCTGCTGGGTCGTCAGCTGCAGATTGTGCTTGTTGGCAAAGTCCTGAACAACGCTGATGTCCTGATTAGTAAAGTCAGGAATCTTGATGTTTTTCTTACCCGCACTGACCTCAAAGTCAATGATATCCTTGTGCGGCTTGGCAACGGTCCCCTGACGCAGATTTTGCTTCATGATCGTTCCCGCCGCTACCGTATCAGAATATGTCGTGTGGCGATTCACCGTAAAGCCCTTGCGCCGCAGCATCGCCGCAGTAGTTGCGTAGTCCTTGCCCACGTAATGTTTGAGCTTTAAGTGATCAACCCCGGCACTGACTTTTAAGTTAACGGCCGAATTCACCCGGGTTTTCTTTTTGGCGCCCGGGTCAGCACTGATGATGTGGTTCTTGGCTACGGTGTTGCTCGTAACCCGGGTAATATTGCCCACCCGCAAGTGCTCTTTCTTTAATTGCCGCGTAGCCTGAACTGGGGTCTGATTCGCGACGTTAGGCACAACCACCTGTCGCAAGAGGAACCACCAGCTGCAGCCGGCAATGATGGCAATACAAATTAAGATGCCGACCAGCATTAATTGGCGCCGCCACCGTCGCCACAAATTTGGCCGTGCCGGCTTTTTATTTTCACTACTGGCAGCCGTCGATGGTTGGCTGGCCTGGTGATGAGGCATCTTGCTCATCGGCAGGACCTTGGTCTCACCGTTGTCATCATGCTTGATTACCAGCAGGGGCTCGTTGGCCCGCGCCGGATCCAGGCTGGTCTTCAAGTCATTGGCCATGGCCATTGCACTGTCGTAGCGGTCAATTGGATTCTTAGCAGTTGCCCGAATCACCACGTTTTCCAGAGGCTGGGGAATCTTCGGATTGAACTGCCGAACAGAAGGAATCTCCTCGCGGAAGTGCTTGATTGCGATCGAAACCGCATTTTCACCCTCGAAGGGAACCCTTCCCGTCAGCAATTCGTAGAGGATAATTCCCAGCGAATAAATATCTGATTTTCTTGTTGCAATGCTCCCCCGCGCCTGTTCCGGCGCAAGGTAGTGCACTGAACCCATTAAGGTGTTGGTCTGTGTCAGCGAATTCTGGGAAACCGCAACGGCAATCCCAAAATCCGTTATTTTAATATTTTTATTCTCATCAATTAGGATATTTTGTGGCTTGAGATCCCGGTGAATGATGCCGTGGGCGTGGGCCGATTCAACTGCCGACAGCACCTGCTCCATAATATCCACTACCTGGGGCAGCGGGAGCGGGAAGTGTTCTTTAATATATTCCTTCAGGTCAGTCCCGCGGACGTACTGCATCACCATGTACTGCAGGCCATTATCCTCGCCCACGTCAAAAATACCGACGATGTGGGGATCATTGAGCTGGGTGGCAGCCATGGCCTCACGCCGGAAACGCCGCTTTGTATTGGGGTCGTCCCGCAGATCCAGGCGGAGAACTTTTACCGACACTTCGCGGTCAAGAACCGTATCGTAGGCCAGGTAAACATTCGCCATCCCCCCTTCACCAAGGGAACGAATAATCCTATATCGATGACCAATCACATCTCCAGGATTCATAAATCAACCCTCCTGGTCATCATCATTTTTACCGATTAGAACAGTGATATTATCGGGACCACCAGCCTCATTTGCCAATTCAACTAATTGGGTACACTTCGCCTTCAAAGAGATCTCTTGATCCAGAATCTTCACCATCGTACTCTTCTCAACCGTCTTAAAAAGGCCGTCCGAGCACATCAATAACTGGTCACCCGGGTTAAATTCAAACCGGTTAACCTCGATTCGGGCATCGGGAGAAATCCCTATTGCCCGGGTAATAATATTACTTTGGGGCAGCTTTAAGGCCTCGTCTTCCGTGATGTCACCGCTCTTTACCAATTCGTTTACCAGGGAATGGTCAATCGTCACCTGGGTCAGTGTATCCTGGTGTAAAAGATAGCCCCGACTGTCCCCGATGTTAGCAACCACCAGTGTTTTTTCAAAGGCAATCGCCGCCACCATTGTGGTTCCCATTCCTTGATAGATTAATTTTTCTTTTGATTTTTTTAGTATTTGATCATTAATTATCTGGACTTCCCGAGCAAACCACCGAATTGCTTCGAGCGGGTTCTCGGGACTGTCCATCTTAAAACGATGGCCGAGCCGCTTGACCGTCATTTCAGCGGCCACGTCACCACTGAGGTTGCCGCCAATGCCATCGGCGATCACCACTAATTGGTGACCATTCTTGTCGGTGTATTGGGCAACCCGGTCCTGGTTTTGCGACCGCCGCCGGCCAATATCTGATTGAAAGGCAATTTCCATGATTGTTTGTGATTCCCTTCTAGTTTTTTCGCCGGAGACTGCTAATGAAGAAGCCATCGGAAGAAAAATCGGATGGCAAAATCGTGAGGGTCGCTGACGCTCGATCATCCTTAACGCCCCGCGTCGTCTGGGTCCTGATTAATTCAAAGTTCGGGTGGGTTGCCAAGAACTGGCGAACCGTACCGTCGTTTTCCTGATCCAGAATTGTACACGTGCTGTACGTTATTATACCGCCTTTTTTGACCTTTGGGGCCACTGCCGCCAAAATTGCCACTTGAATTTTGTACAGCTGCTCACTGTCACCAGGCTGCTTGGTGTAGCGGATCTCTGGTTTGCGTCGCAGGAGACCAATCCCGCTGCAAGGTGCGTCGACCAAGATCTTATCAAAACTTTCATCGGCAAATTCATCCCCCACCTTGCGTGCATCTAGAGTGTGGGTCACCACCCGATCGGCCAGGTGCAGGCGCCGGGCGTTCTTCTCAATCAAGCGCGTCTTGTGCTGGTGAATGTCCAGGGCGTCCACCTGTCCCGACTGCAGACGGGCCGCAATCTGGACCGTCTTTCCCCCAGGCGCCGCGCAGGCATCGAGAACTCGATCGGTGGGTTGGACGTTCATGCTGTCCACGGCTAGCATCGCACTCTCGTCCTGAATGGTGATCGCCCCGGTGGCAAAAAGCGCGGTATCAATAACCTCTCCCTTAGTGATTACCAGGGCGTCTGGAGCCACCGTGCTCGACCGGTATTTGATTCCCGCCTGGTCCAAGGCCTGCTCGACACTAGCGAGATCGCTAACTGCCGGGTTGACCCGGATCGAAACGTGGGCCGGCTGGTTAATGGAAGCAAGGATGGCTTTTGTCTGTTCAGGGCCATACTGCTCACTGAGCTTAGCCACCAGCCACTGGGGAACGCTGTTTTCAATCGAGAGGCGCTCAAGCGGGTCCTTAATTTGATCAAAACTGACCAGGCCCTGGCGCAGGATGGCGTGGAGCACCCCGGTGACGAACTTGCGAATTCCGGGGTTGCCCCACTGCTTGGCCAGTTCAATGCTTTCGTTGGTCACCGCCCAGTCCGGCACCCGATCCAGGTAATGGTACTGATAGATCGACATCAACAGCAGCGTTTCGACCCAGGAATCCAGCTTGCGATGCACAAAGGGGGCCAGCCAGTACTTCAGGGTCAGTTGGTGTTGGAGCACCCCGTAGACGATGTTGGTGGCCAGGCGCCGATCACTGTCCTTCAGCTGCGTTTGGGAAAAAAGCTGGTTCAACTGGAGGTTTGAGTAGGCCCCGTTTTGGAAAACACGGTCCAGCGCCGTCAGGGCCACGCCCCGGGCCGAACTTAATTCTGGTTGCTTAGTCTTCTTCACTGACCGCTTGAACTCCCTTCTGCAAACCCTGGTGACCGTTTAGATAGGCGGTGATGTCCATCGCCTGCTTGCCGGCTGGCTTGAGCTTATTGATCTGGTAGGTAGTCCCCTGACCAGCTGCTAAAACCAGCTGGTGCTTCGTTGCCCGCACGACCTGGCCGGCTGGCAGGTCGGTGGTCTCAGCCAGCGGAGTAACGTCATAGATCTTGGTCCGCAGGCCGTCGAGGATCATGTTGCCCAGAGGCGCCGGCCGCAAGCCCCGGACCTTGTCATCGATCTGCTGAGCCGTCATCCGGTAGTCGATCCGTTCCTGCTCGCTGGAGATATTCGGCGAGAAGACCACCTTGTCCGGATCCTGGGCGACCGGATGGACGTCGCCAGCAATCAACTTCGGCAGGGTCTCTAACAGGAGATCCCGACCGAGGATGCTCAGCTTTTGAAACATTGTTCCGGCATCATCGTCTTTTTCGATCGGGATGGCCCGCTGCGCAATCACGTCGCCGGCATCCATCTTCTTGACCATGTACATGATCGAGACCCCGGTTTCAGCGTCCCCGTTGATAATTGAATACTGAATTGGTGCCCCACCCCGGTACTTAGGCAAGAGCGAACCGTGGACGTTGATCGCCGCAATCTTGGCCGCGGCCAGCAGCTTGGTCGGGAGAAATTGCCCATAGGCCGCCGTGATCATCAGGTCCGGTTGAAGTTCGATAATTTGTTCCATTTCGGGACTCTTGTTCAATTTGGCCGGCTGGAGCACTGGGATATCGTACTTGACGGCCAGCTGCTTGACCGGTGAAGCGTGGAGGACGTGCTTGCGGCCAATCCGGTGATCCGGCTGGGTCAAGACCGCCTGAACATCGTACTCCGGCGCATCAATCAGGCTCTGCAGAATCGGCACCGCAAAGTCCGGGGTTCCCATGAAGACAATTGAAGTTGACATTGATAACATCCTTTCGTTTACATAAAGTACTGGGGGTCCGGGTCGATGCTGACCTGGACGTCCTTAAATCCCTTCGCCTGGGTCTCCTGAAGAATTTGTTGGAGAGCCGGGTGCAAATGGGGATCTTGTTTATATTTAATGACAATTTGGTAATAATAGCGTCGTTTCATGCGAGCAATCGCCCGGGGCGTCGGTCCCAGGACGATCGTCGATGGCGTCAGCTTGGCGGCCAATTCCTGGCGAATGTGCGCCATCGCCCGGGCCGCGGCGGCCTCTTCAGGGTGGCTAGCCATCAGGCGGACCGTATAGTAGTAAGGCGGGTAACCAGCCTGGTGACGAAGATTCATCTCCTGACGGAAAAAGCGTTCGTAATCGTGGGTCTGGGTGTCTTTGATCGCATAGTGATCGGGGTTAAAGGTCTGGATAATCACCTGGCCCTGCTTATTGGCCCGGCCGGCCCGGCCACTGACCTGACTCAGCAGGTCAAAGGTGTGCTCGCTGGCCCGAAAGTCGGGCAAGCCCAGCCCGGTGTCGGCGTTTAACACCCCCACCAACGTGACGTTGGGGAAGTCCAGTCCCTTGGCGATCATCTGGGTGCCGAGGAGAATGTCAGCCTGCTGCTGGCCAAATTGGCGCAGCAGCTTTTCGTGCATCCCTTTGCGCCGGGTCGTGTCGACGTCCATTCGAATGATCCGCGCCTGGGGCAGCAGGCGGTTCAACTCCTGCTCGACCTTTTCCGTTCCGGTTCCGTAGTAGCGGATGTGCCGGCTGTGACAATTGGGACAAACCTGGGGGATCGGCTCTTCGTGGCCGCAGTAGTGGCACTTCATTGTCCTGGTATCCATGTGGAGGGTCAGCGAGATGTCACAGTTGGGACACTTTAAAACCGCCCCGCAATCACGGCACATCATGAAGGACGAAAAGCCCCGCCGATTGAGCATCAAGATGCTCTGTTCACGTCTTTGCAGCCGCAAATCAAGGGCCTGCAAAAGTGGCAGGGAGAAGTTGCTCTCCCCCCGCCGCTTGATTTCCGGTCGCATGTCGACCACCTTGATCGGCGGCAAGGGCTGCTGATTAACCCGGTGGGGCAGTCTGAGAAGCTGATAAACGCCCTTGAGCGCCCGCGCCCGGCTCTCCAAGCTGGGCGTGGCCGACCCCAGAATCAACGGGGCTTGATGGTAGTGCGATCGCCACTTGGCAACCTCGCGGGCATGGTAACGCGGCGCATCGTCCTGCTTGTAGCTGGTCTCGTGCTCCTCGTCCATGATAATGATCCCCAGATTTTGCAAGGGGGCAAAAACGGCCGAACGGGCGCCGACCACCACCTTGGCCTGGCCACGCTCAATCCGGCGCCATTCATCATACTGCTCACCATTGGACAGGCCGCTGTGGAGGACCGCCACCTGGGAGCCAAAGCGGCGCCGAACACGGTTGACAATCTGTGGCGTCAATGAGATTTCCGGTACCAGCATCAGAGCGGTCCGCCCCATCGCCAGTGCTTTTGCAATCGTTTGGAGGTAAACCTCAGTCTTCCCGCTGCCGGTGACTCCCTGCAGAAGGAAGGTCTGGGCACTCTGATCCTCGACGGCCTGGTTGATCCGCCTAACAGCTGCCTGCTGGTCCCGGTTTAAGTGCAGGGGAGTCTCCAGGTGGTCGTCGGCCACGGGCTGCTCATAGGGATTGCGGTAAACCTCAATCGGTACCTTCTTCAGCCAGCCCTTCTTGGCCCCCTGGTTGAAGGTCCCCGCCTTAAGTTGGGCGACGTGTTCGGCCGTCGTCTGCTTGACCTTCTTGCCCACGATGCTCTGCAGGTAGGAGAGCAGGCGGCTCTGGGCATGGGCGTTGGGATGCAGTGAAGTGCGGGCGTCCTCGAGTTGTTCGAACGTCAATAGTGGTGTGATGCCGGTCACCGTTTTGGCCCGGGCCCGGTTGGTCAGCCGATAGTCGATCACGACCCGTTTTTCCCGCTTTAGCTTCAACAGCTGGCTCATCTTGGCCGGATCATCCTGAAATTGGCTCAACTCACACTCGTCCTTGCCGCCAAAAAGATCAAACAGGGTCTGCTCGTCAACCTCATCGACGAGGCGGACAACCCGTTCGGCCTTGGACTTCAGCATGTTTGGCAGCATCGTGTAGAGACAGGAGATCCAAAAGGAATAGGTCGTGTCGGCCAGCCAAGAGCTGAGCTTGAGCAGCTCCGTGTTGACGACTGGTTGAACATCCATCACGGCACCGATTGGCTTCAGCTCTCCCTGGTAGTCCGCGTGATCCGTGAAGCCCACCACGAAGCCCTGGACCTGGCGGTGACCATTGCCAAAGGGCACGGCTACCCGCATCCCAACCTGGAGTTGGTGGGCAAGCTGCGGCGGAACCTCATACGTGTAGGGCTGGTTGGTCTGCATTGTCGGCACGTCAACGACCACCTGTGCTAGTTCCGCCATCTAATCACCTCACTTTATCCTCTCCGCAATTAATTTAATCAGTCGCTGGGCCACCGTTTCCTTGGTCAGCCGCGGCCAGGCTAAAGGTTCCTGACCAGCGCGCAGAATGGTAACCTGGTCCTGGTCGCTGCCAAAGGCACTATCCTTGCCGGCCACACTGTTGGCAACGATCATGTCGGCACCCTTCTTAGCCAGCTTGCGTTGTGCGTTTGCCAGCAAATCCTGCGTCTCGGCTGCAAAGCCAACTACCACCTGGTCCGGGCGCTTCGTTTGGGCCACGGTCTTTAAGATATCGACCGTCTCGGTCAGCTCAAGGGTCCAGTCCTGATGACCGGGCGTCTTCTTCACCTTTTGTTCGGCAATCTGCAGTGGCCGATAATCGGCCACCGCCGCGGCCATTACCAGGGCATCGGCGGTTGGGAAAGCCGCTTGGACTGCCTTCAGCATGTCACTCGTCGTAAGGGCAGGGACAACCGTAATGTTGGCCGCCACCGGCAAGTCAACACTGGCTTGCCCGACAATCAGGGTCACCTGAGCCCCGGACGCTGCTGCTGCACGGGCGATGGCGACCCCCATCTTACCGCTGGAACGGTTGCCAATGTAGCGCACCGGATCCAGCGGTTCTCGGGTACCCCCAGCGGTAACCACCAGGTGCTTGCCGGTTAACAATTGGTCCTGATTCAGGTGGTCCTGAACCGCATCGACAATTGCCGCTGGTTCCGGCAGACGGCCCTTCCCGGCGTAGCCCTCGGCCAGGCGACCAGTAACCGGTTCAACAATCGTTACACCGTCGCTTTTCAGCTGGTGCAAGTTCCGCTGGGTAGCCGGTGCCTGCCACATATGGCTGTTCATCGCCGGCACCACCATCTTCGGGGCGCTAGTAGCTAGCAGAGTCGTTGAGGCGGCATCATCGGCCAGACCGTTGGCCATCTTAGCCAGCAGGTCGGCAGAGGCCGGCACCACCACGGCCAGCTCCGTCCAATCGGCGAGCTCGATGTGGGGAATCGGCTGCGTTTGGTTTTGCCACAGATCGGTCAGCACCGGGTACTTGGTCAAAGCGGCTAAAGTAGCCGGACCGATCAGCTGGGTGGCCCCCTTCGTCATCACGACCCGGACCGTGTGTCCCCGCTTCTGCAGGCCCCGTACAACCTCGACTCCCTTGTAGGCAGCAATGCTTCCCGAAATGTATACCGTAATCTTTGCCATCATGTCACCCCGTTTAATTTTCTACCCATTGATTATATCATCAAATGGCACTAAAAAAGAGGATTGCCCCCGGCTAGCAACCGGGAACAGTCCCCATAAAATCACGTCGATGCTCGTTAATCTTGCAAATCTTCCGTCTGGTCTGGATCGATCGTGACCTTGCCGGCCAGGATTTCTTCCAGGGCCTTCCCGACGGACTTGCTGGATTCGTAATGATCAAGCAACGGGGCGGAACCAGTGTCCAGTTCGTGGGCCCGCTTGCTTGCCAACATCACCAGCGAGTAACGAGAATCGATCCGCTTCAATAATTCGTCAACTGATGGATAAAGAATCATTTTCTAGTGTCTCCTAACATTTCAAGATACCGTGGCATTACCCGGGTAACCCGCAGCCGTTCCGTCCGAATAATGTCCTTGATTTTTTCAACTGCCCGCGGAAGCTCGTCATTTACAACCGCATAGTCGTAATTCTGCATCATCTGGATCTCGCCAAAGGCCTTGTGAATCCGCTTGTTGATGACGTCCATGCTGTCGGTTCCCCGGTTGATCAGCCGGTGCTTCAATTCGTCCAGGTCAGGTGGCGTCAGGAAAATAAAGACCCCGTCCGGAACCTTAGAACGAACCTGCATGGCACCGTTGACTTCAATCTCCAGGAAGACGTCCTTCCCGGAATCCAACGTCTCATTAACATATTTTAATGGGGTACCATAATAGTTGTCAACATACTTCGCGTATTCCAGCATCCCACCGGTTTGGATCTCGTGTTCGAACTGCTCCTTGGTAACGAAGTAGTAGTCAACCCCGTTTACTTCACCCGGACGCGGCTTGCGTGTCGTCATCGATACCGAGTACTGAAAGTCATTGTCTTTTGAATCAAAAATTGCCTTGCGGACGGTCCCCTTACCAACACCGGACGGGCCCGAAAGGACAATTAACATACCACGATTTGCCATTAGATTGCTCCCTCATCGAAAAATTAACGTATTAGTAACTATAATGCACTAAAAGGCCCGATAAATCAACCGACCAACCGCGAATCATTAAAATTCAATCTTGGTCCTTGCAATTCTGAACGGATGTTCGTATACTATAAGCACAAACAAACGTTCGGAGGCATTCGCACGATGCAACAATTTAACCAACCTACTCTTATTAAAAAGGCCCCACAGCTCCTTAACCAGACCATTCATCGTCTGTTCGATGACGAGGCACCCACCCGTCAGGTTCAGCTCCTTTTCCCCCAGCCCAAGAGTCAGCGGCGCCTCTTCCTCGACCGGGTTATTCGCGACCAGTGGACCGTCTTCTTTCAATTAATGCCGAAGACCGCGGAGGGTTATCCGGTCAATGTCTACGGCCGTGCCAAGCAGCTATCAGCCGACCGCTTTCTGATTTCCAGCAAAAACACCGTCTACGTGGTCACGTTCGATCAAATTCGCTATATCGCCAACCTCTAAACAATCGCAACGTGCCAGCCGAAATTTAAAAGGCGTTTATCCAATTAAAGGATAAGCGTCTTTTTTACTTTAATTCGTTTGTGAATGGGCCATCTCCAGCAGTTCCTGGGCGTGTTCCCGAGTCAGCTGGGTAACCTTCTCTCCCGAAAGCATTCGGGCCAGTTCATCAACCCGCTGCCCTTCATTCAGGATCGTTACCCTAGTCGTCGTCCGGTTGTCATGGACGGTCTTTTTGATCAGGAAGTGGTGCTGGGCCACCGCCGCTACTTGCGGCAAGTGGGTGATGCACAGCACCTGGGAGTGGGCAGCAATCACCTTGATCTTATCGGCAATTGCTTGGGCCACCCGACCACTAACCCCGGTGTCAACCTCATCGAAGATAATGCTGGTCACGCCCTCGTTTTGGGCAAAGATCGTCTTGAGGGCCAGCATGATCCGCGAGAGTTCCCCACCGGAAGCAATCTTGGCCAGCGGCCCCATGTTTTCACCCGGGTTAGTCCGGATGTAGAATTCCACCTCATCAATCCCCGTCGGCGTAAATTGATCGGCCGGGTGATTAGCAAAGTGAACCTCAAAATCCGCCTTGGACATATACAATTCCTGAAGCTGCTGGTGAACCCGCTTGGCCAGTTCGTGGGCGGCGTGCTGACGCACCTGGCTCAGCTGCTTGCCGAGCTGCTTGAGAGCAGTTGCCGAGGCAGTCAGCCGGGCTTCTAAGTCAGAGTTGTCGTCCGCGGCCGTCTCCATCGAGTCCAGCTCGCGTTTGATCTTGGCATAGTAGTTCAAGACATCCTTCACCGTGTCACCGTACTTATGCTCCAGGTCGCCAATCGTTGTCAGGCGCTGATCAATCTCCGCCAAGCGTCCATCATCAAATTCCAAAAGGTCAAGCTGGGAGCCGGCCTCATTGGCCACGTCCTGGAGAGCATAATAGGCGTCATTGAGCGACTTGCTGAGCTGGTCGTAGGCAT
The DNA here is from genome assembly GCF_026413145.1 of Limosilactobacillus kribbianus. Taxonomy (GTDB): domain Bacteria; phylum Bacillota; class Bacilli; order Lactobacillales; family Lactobacillaceae; genus Limosilactobacillus; species Limosilactobacillus kribbianus. Next base: position 32,420 of record NZ_JAOVYZ010000014.1, read on the forward strand.
CGTCAAAGTCGGCAATGCCGTTGATAGCGTCCATGACCGTCGCGATCTGGTCCAGCACCGAAGCCTCCCCCTCGTTGAAGGTGGCAACCGCCTGTTGGAGCGCGTTGTTGATCTGCTGGAAGTGCTCCAGCCGGTCACGTTCGCTGGTCAACTCGTCCTCTTCGTTGGGCTTCAGGTTGGCCGCCTCAATCTCCTTGACCTGATAGCGCAGCATGTCGAGGCGCTGCGCCCACTGCTGCTCGTTGGCCTGCTTCTTGTTGACGGCCGCTTTAAGCTTGACATAGTCCTGGTAGTGGGATTGGTATTTCTCCAAAAGGGGCGTCACCGCGTCCGCGGCAAACTGATCCAGCATCCCCAGGTGCGTTTCTGGCTGCATCAGCCGCTGATGTTCGTTTTGTCCCTGAATATCGACCAGATGAGCGCCAATCCTGCGCAGCATGGTGGTGTTGATCAATTCACCGTTGACCCGGATCGTATTCCGCCCGTTGCGGTGAATCTCCCGGGAAATGATCAGAGTACCATCTTCATGGTCAATCCCCAGTTCATCGAGAAGCCGGTCAAAGCTTGGGTCATTGGGGATGGCAAACTGCCCTTGCACGTTGAGTTTGTCCTCACCCCGGCGAATGTATTCTTGCGAGCCTCGACCACCGGCGAGGAGCCCGACCGCGTCAATGATGATTGACTTTCCGGCCCCAGTTTCCCCGGTGAGAACCGTCATTTGGTCGGCAAACTCCAGGGTCAGGTGTTTGATGATTGCTAAATTATCAATTGTTAATTCCTGAAGCACGTGCTCACCCTACCTTATTGATTGGCCAATTCCTTCAGCTGCCGACAGAGTTCCTTGGCAGCTGCCGCGGAAACGCAGACAATCAAAACGCTGGCGTCATCACCAATTGTCGTAAAGATCGTCGGGTAATTGACCCGCCGTAATAAGACCGCCACCACGGGCCCATTCCCCGGATGAACCGTCATGGCGATGAAACGATCGCTGACCTTTAATTGCTCCAGACTATCTTGAAGCACGTCCATCAGCTGCATCTCATCACTCTGCCGATGGTAGGCCGGCAAATCATAGCGGTAGCCACCATCCTCGGCGGGAATTTTTACCAGCTGCATTTCCTTAATATCGCGGGAAATTGTCGCCTGCGTCACCCGCAGGCCCAATTCATTCAGGCGCTTAACCAGATCTTCCTGCCGCTCAATGCTCTCGCTGGTAATGATCTCCTTGATTTTTTGCTGACGCTCAGCCTTTTTCATAAATATCCCTACTTTTCCTTTTGATTTAAATCGGCATCCGCCGCGGCCAGGACCTGGTCAATGTCAACGGACGAAGCCGTCGTCCCCGGTCGGTCCGCGAGCTTAAGGTGAACCAAAAATTCGATATTTCCCTGACCACCCTTGATCGGTGAGTAGTCCAGACCTAAGACATCGAAATGATCCTCGTTGGCAAAGTGGAGGACCTCCTCCAGGACTGCCCGGTGAACGTTGTGGTCCCGGACAATTCCGTGCTTGCCGACGTGTTCCTTACCCGCCTCAAACTGGGGCTTGATTAGGGCCACGACCTCGCCGCCCACCGGCAAAATTTGTGCCAGCGGTGGCAAGATTAGGCGTAGTGAAATGAAGGAAACGTCGATCGAGGCAAACTCGGGCTGACCGTGGGTGAAGTCTTCCAACTTGCTGTAACGGAAGTTGGTTTGCTCCATGACCACCACCCGTGGATCCTCGCGCAGCTGCCAAACCAGTTGATTAGTCCCCACGTCCAGGGCATAGCTCAGCTTGGCCCCGTTTTGCAGCATCACGTCGGTAAAGCCACCAGTTGAAGAGCCAATGTCTAAGACCGTCTTGTCCTTGACACTGATGTCAAAAACCTTTAAGGCCTTGGCCAGCTTTAAGCCTCCCCGACTGACGTAGGGCATCTTGTGCCCCTTCATGTGGAGGGTGGTGGTTACCGGGATCTTTTGGCCGGGCTTATCAAGCCGTTCGTTGTTCTTGCCCAGGATCTCGCCGGCCATCACTGACCGCTTTGCCTGTTCGCGGGAATCAAATAATCCCTGTCTTACTAATAAAACGTCTACTCGTTCTTTTTCCATCCTTAATTCCTTTACAACTTAAAATATGCGAGAAACTGATCGTACCCGGCAAATGACTTTCCAGTCAACTCACTCAGGTTTTGTTGTGTCCGCCGAGCCTTGTCCAGAGCGAGCTGGAGCTGTTGCTTTGCTCCCGCAACCCCCAGCAAGCCCGGGTAGGTGTTCTTGTGCTCACCGGCATCCTTGTGAACGTGCTTGCCCATTTGCTCCGTGGTTCCCAGGACGTCCATCAAATCATCATAGATTTGAAAGGCCAAGCCAAACTGGGCCCCAAAATCGGCCAGAGCAGCCTTGATGGGTTGCGATTGCTCCGTAATGATCCCCCCGGCCAAAACGGCATAGCGCAGCAGGGCGCCGGTCTTTTGGCGGTGCAGGTAGCGCAACTGGTCCAGGTTTAGGCTTTGGTGTTCCCCTTCGATGTCCCGCGCCTGACCGGCCACCATCCCGGCGGGGCCGGCCGCTTGGGCAAGGGCCAGGGTTAGTTCGGCCCGCACGGCGGATGATAAGTGATTATCGCTCACCCACTGGAAGGCCAGGGTCAATAGACCATCGCCGGCTAGGGTCGCCATCCCAGCACCGAACTTGCAGTGGTTGGTTGGCTTTCCCCGACGCAAGTCGTCGTTGTCCATCGCCGGCAGGTCATCGTGGATCAGCGAGTAGGTGTGCAACAGCTCCAAGGCCGTGGCGGCGTGCATGACATCTCCGTCCACTTCGCCGCCCAGCATTTGAACAGTGGCCAAGGTCAGGGCCGGACGCAGCCGTTTGCCACCCGACATCAGCGAATAGTTCATCGATTCGTAAAGCGTCTGTTGATCAACGTCGGCTTTTAGGTGCGCGGCAAGATAATCATCAATCTGTTTTTTCAATTCCGCAAGCGAAGCGACCATCTATCTTACCCCTTTACCGAATCGCCGCTGCCAAAGCCACGGTTGCCACCACCATTGTTGCTCGGGTCGTCGGTGTTATTTTCATAAACCCGCTCGTTGCCAGCATCATCGATCAGATGTCCCAGCGTCTTCTCAGCACTGGTCAGCTTGTTTTGTAGGGACTTCGCGAGTTTAATCCCCGTCTGAAACTGTTCCAAGGCCTCCTCTAGGGGAGTATTGCCTTGTTCCAATTGGTTAACGATTTGCTGCAGCTGGGCAAGCTGTTCCTCAAAGCTTGGTTCTTTTGTTGCCATAGTTAGTTAATTCTCCTTGATCTTCGTAATCTCTGCGTCCGCCTGGCCATCGGCGAAATGCAGCTGAACGTGCTGACCGGCCGTCAATTGCTTGGCTTGGCTGACTACCCGCTGGTCCTTGGTCACGTACGAATAGCCGCGCCCCATGATTTTCAACGGGCTTAGCGAATCCAGCTGCCGGATCAGGCTTTGCACCTGTTCCTGGCGGCGCTGGTAATTGTTCACCATCCCGGTCTGCAGCTGCCTGTGTAATTGGGAGACGAGCTGTTGGTCCTGTTTAACCCGGTGCAGGGGTGACTGGTTCATTAATTGGCCCGTCACCGCCTGGACCTGGTTGTGCAATCTCAGGAAGGTCTGCTGTTCCAGCTGGACTAATTGTTGGCTTAGCTGATCGACCTTCTGGGTATAGTTTTCGTATAAGCGCTGCGGCTGCTGGAAGATATAGCTCTGGGTTTGCTTGGCCAGTTCCTTTTTAGCAAATTCAATCCGGTTGCGCATGGCGTTGGCTAACCGCCGCTGACTGTCCTGAATGGCCAGCAGGGTGTCGGTCAAAACCGGGGTGGCCAGCTCGGCCGCCGCGGTCGGCGTGGCGGCCCGACGATCGGCCACCAAGTCGGCGATCGTCGTGTCGGTTTCGTGGCCGACCGAGGAAATCACCGGAATCTTGCTGTTGGCGATGGCACGGGCAACGATCTCCTCGTTGAATGGCCAAAGATCCTCAATTGAACCCCCGCCCCGGCCGATGATCAGGGTGTCAAAGTCGCCCCGCTCATTGGCCCGATTAATCTGGCGGGCAATATCGGCGGCGGCCTTTTCCCCCTGAACGACCGTCGGGTAGAGGACCACCTGGGCGATCGGGTAACGCCGGCGCACAGTGGTGTTGATGTCGCGAATCACGGCCCCGTCAAGGCTGGTTACCACGGCAATCCGTTTTGGAAAAAGCGGCAGCGGCTTCTTAGGCAGGTTAAAAAGCCCCTCCTGCTGGAGCTTCTTCTTCAATTGCTCAAAGGCAACGTACAGCGAGCCAACCCCGTCTGGTTCCATCTGGTCGATGTAGATCTGGTAACGGCCGCTGCGCTCGTACAGACCGACGTGGCCGACCACCAGCAGCTTCATCCCCTCCTCAGGACGAAACTTGACCTGGCGAAACTCACGTTCAAACATCACCGCGTCGATCACGGCATGATCGTCCTTCAAGCTGAAGTACTGATGCCGTTGGCGCAAGCGAAAGTTCGAAAGCTCACCGGTCAGGTAGACGGTCCGCAGGTAGGGATCCCGGTCAAACTTCAGCTTCAAATACTTTGTCAGCTGACTGACCGTCAGGTACTTGCTCCTATCCATTATGCCGCCACTCTGCCATGTCGACGGTTTGCTGCATCAGGCTAGCGATGGTCATTGGGCCAACACCACCGGGAACGGGCGTGATCAGTTTGGCAACCTTGCTGACATTCTCAAAGTCCACATCCCCAGTAAGCTTACCAGATGCCAACCGGTTGATGCCAACATCAATTACCACAGCGCCTTCCTTAACGTCCTCTTCCTTGATCAAGTGCGGGGAGCCCGCAGCAACGATCAGGATATCGGCCTGGCGGGTAATGGCCGGCAGATCAACGGTGTGGATGCTGGTCAGGCAGGTCGTGGCATTGGCATTGTTGAGGAGGGCGGCCATTGGCTTGCCGACCAGGATGCTCCGGCCAACGATGACGGCGTTCTTCCCTTCGAGATCAACATTATAGCGATCAAACATGGTCATGATGCCCCGCGGGGTGCAGGCCACCGGGTAATGACCTGGCTGATTGGCGTACAGCTTACCGAGGTTTAACGGATGCAAGCCGTCCACGTCCTTGTCGGGACGGATGGCGTTGGTGATTGCCAACCCGTCCAACTGGTCCGGCAGTGGTTCCTGAACCAGGATGCCATCGATTGAATCATCCGCATTGTACTGCTCGACGGCGGCCATCACCGTCGCCTGGTCGACGTCAGCGGGGAACTTCTTCAGGATCGACTTAAAGCCGAGCTTGGTTGCCTTGCGGTGCTTGTTGCGGGTGTAAATCTCACTCGCCGGGTCGTCGCCCACGAGGATCACCACGATTCCAGGCTGAATCCCCTGTTCGCGCAGCTTATCAACCCGCTGCTTGGTTTCCTGATTAACATCCTTTGCTAACTGTCTTCCGTCAATAATCTCTGCCATTATAGATCCTCCTCGTATTCTATAAATATATCCTTTCGGATTTTGCTACTATACAACTTGTTTTCTGGTCACCGCATGATAACCTCTAATTATCATTGGCTTTGGTCAACTGGTATAGGTTAAATTCT
>NZ_JAOVYZ010000015.1 GCF_026413145.1 Limosilactobacillus kribbianus
ATGCATCGTCGGAATAACATTCCTCGCAAGTCATTGAACTACCGCACACCACTTGAAGTATTCATGAAGCACGTCACCGATGAGCAACTAGCTTTTTTCTAACTTAATTTGACATTTCGGGTCATATAAAAAATTAAATTGGTTGAACTTAAATCGCTGTTTAGTGTCTTTTTCAAAGAACCGTTGATATTTCCCATAAATAAAGTAAGACTGCAAGCCTGAGTAACGGTGGTACAGATATTGACCGACAAATGCGCTCAGGTACCCATCTACCGCATGGTGATAATCGTTCACATCACGGTTCTTATAGAGGTTAAGCGCTTCACGCAACTGGTGATTAAGCTCTGCCTTAACTTCAATAATCTGCGTGTCGTCCTTCTCATAGCGACTCGTGAGAATATTGGCCGCTAATTTAATTACCTGACGTGTCTCAACCAACTGCCGATTAATAAATCCATTAGCTTTATACTTATCAATTGAATCAGGATCAGTCATCAGATTATTACACTTTTTCTTACTAATCAGCCGATGGTCGGCAAGTTTCTTCCAAAGAGGCTTCATTTTTGAGCCGAACATCCTCAATGGAACATTATTCGATTTACCATTATTAACTGGCCGGCTAACCAAGACTTTGTTATCTAAGGAGTCGTCTTTGAGGAACGCCTGCGGAAGAATATGATCAATATCGTATTTAGTTGAAATTTCATCAATGTTGATTGGCTCGCCGGTGTACATATCACGACCCAACTGCGTAAAGTACAGGAAGAGACGATCATTCAGGTCCTTAACATCCCCCAATTCTTGGTGAACCCTTTCATTAGCAACTAACTCTTTAGCGGTTGTTTCGTAAATGTCTTTTAACTTTGCTAACCGCGATTGGGTCCGGTGAGAGCGCTGATCCTCCCGGGCAAACTCCAACGAGATGAACTTTGGCGCTCTGCCCGCGGCCCTGACAATATCATCGACAACCTTAACCACTTGTCGAATTGCTTTTTTGTTCTGCGGCGAAGTATATGCATCAGCCAAAATCGACTCGTAGTCTTCATCATTGATCTGGTCCTGGTTGGCATTCTTAATTTGTTCAGCAAAGACGGGCTCGTTAACAATCTCCATAAAAGTGCACTGCGTATTCCACATCAGGCCCAGAATGGACTCACCCTTCTCATTTTTCAGCCCACAAAGAAGCTTCTTGGAAAGTCGTCCCCATCCCTGATATCTTTTTGCGATTAAATCAGTAATCTGTTCTTTAGTCAGCCAGTTTATTTCCCGGAGTTTGGTTTTTAAGATGTTCTTATCTTCAAAAACGGTAATCCATTCAATAATTTGTTCGAAATCATTCTGCAAATTTGGATCATCGATCTTTGCACCAAAAATCTTCTTAAAATCAATATAGGTACCAAAGGAATTATTGAACTTCACCGGGTCAGACAACCCCGTTATTATTGGTCGATTGGCCATCCCCTTTGAAAGCAGGTTAGCCAATTGCGAAGCCTTCACGGTCTTTTTAGCCTTAAAGAGCTTTTCAAATGCCTCCTGTTTTTCGCCTACTTCTAATTTACTGCCATTTACACGCACCATGTTTAGTTCGTTTAGCACTTTAAAACGTTCGTATAGAAGACTGTGGTCAGGTAAAACATCTTCCCCAATTAAATACGTATCCTTGGTCGTCATCCGCTTTATGAACTGGTTAGCCGATTCAGTGCGATCAACTTTTTCGTCAAAATTCCATGGCGTAATCTTACCTGGCGCTTTTCTAATCATCCACGCAAAGCTCTTGCCCGAAGACTTCTCCTGATCTTCTTTGGTGATTAACGGGCCAACATAGTAAGGAATGCGGAAAGCAACCAGTTCACTTAACTTGTACTTAGCCCTGCTTTGACGCTGCTCATTTGGATTTGGCTCGGCAAGCCAAGAGTAGTATTTGCTTTGGTTTTCAATAATTTTTTCTAGTTCTTTTAAATGTAAATGCAGCTGGTAAGGAATGACACCATTCTGATTGGTCCGCTGCTTGGGCATAAACTGATTTTGATCAATCAATGCCTTAATCTCCTCTGCCAGTTGAGTATTATTTAAGGAGCGCTTTACAACTTTATAGAAGTCATCTTGACTGGCCGTCCCTGACTTCTTTGTTGAATTGCCAACGTACTCTGCATATGCTTCCATCACTTCAGAATACGTCTTTCTATCTAAGGACTTGGCATACTTTTTGAGCATCTCCAGGTGATTCTTGTGAGCATCATATTTTTCAATCATTGACTCGCTGAGAGTTTGTCCGCTTGGCACAATATCATTTAGAGTGATTTGAGAATATAATTTAGATAAAAGATCTAATATCGTCAGTTGTGGTTCATTTAATTCGCCAGTCAATTCTGCTAAAGTGTCGTCGATATTCTCATCGCTGAGCTGAATTTTCCACTTATTTTTATCTTCAGTAGTTATTTTTAAGACTTCAGCTAAGTCAAATTTGTACCCTAGAATGGCCTTACTTATTTGCTTAGCAATGCTTAAATTTAACTTATCCAGTGATTTATCGCCCAAAACGACATAGAGAATTTTGGCAATCTCTTTTTGCTTATCTAAAGTGGCCGTGCTACTATCTAGCAGTTTCTGAGCAATTGCATCCGTCTTCTCAAGATTAATTTGAAACGGCGCTACTGGATCAATCTCGTCAAAAGCATCGTTGATTGACTTAAAGTCTTCCTCAAAATTGATTTTGTCAGTGCTGAATTTTGAAACTGGCAAATTATTCAAGAAATTACCCCGGTATTTCACAATGTGGTGAATCGCTAAGAAAATCTCTCGAAGGTCAAACTGCCGATCGTCATTCATCAGATGATACCGCAAGTGATAAATGGTTGGGTATTTATCATAAAATGCACTGTCGGTTTCATCGGGGAACAATAGAGAACTTGAAAACCACTTTTTGCTATCCTGAGGTGACAAATTAGATTCTTTCAAGCGTGCAAAGAAGGTTGGGTCAACCTTTGCCATATACGGATCAAAGATTTCCTCGAGCAAAGAAAGCCGCCACTTCCGCCGCTTGAGCCGCCGCCGGGTGGTTCTGAAGCCACGCCGCTCTGCAGCCGTTGTTCCTTTCTTAAATAAGCGTGCCCCGATCACTGTCTTTCCCTTTAAACGGATTGGTCGATATTTTTCATCAATTGCTGAAAAGCCGACCGAGGTTGCCCCGATATCGAGGCCAATAGAATAATCACCCTTATACATGCGAAACTCCTCCTTATATTTTATAAAAATATTCTTATTACTTTTATCATATCAAAAAGAAAGCGGGTACACCATCCGTTGCCTTATTAAAAAAGAATTTTTCAACATTAAACATGCCCCACCCTCGTTCGACGACAGCCAAACGAAGGTGGGGTACTTATTTCCTATATTAATTTCAAAGCCGCACAACCAAATTAACCAGCAGCGACCAACAGATTGCGACCGCCATCACCATCCCAAAGGCCGCCAGCAAGGCAATCAAAGCGTGTTGAATCAACGCCGCCTTGCCCAGCAGGATCAGGACGAAGAGGATCACTCCCACCAGAATATACAGGGTGACCGCGGCCGGGAGTGCGTTTTTGAGGTCGGCATTACTAAGGTCAAAGCCGCAGATCGTGATATTGACCGACAGCAGGACCCAGATGATCACAGCGCCCCAGTGCAGCGGTGCGCTCGCGGGAACGGTCGCAGTTAAGGGATAATTGAGCGCACTCCCAATTGTCTGCAGGCCCCACCAGTAAATCGCCGGCACCAGCCACCTGGTCAGCAAAATTAGTACCGCGGCACATCCATAGACTGGCGCCGTCCCGATCAGCGCGTTGCCGAGAAACTGGTAGTAACTTCCCTTATTCCAGGAATGATTCACGTAGCCCAGCGTCCCGCCGTCATCCGGAACGTTTGTGATCAGTAAACGGAAGTCATTGATCCGGTGACCAAAGAGCAGGGCCATGATCAGGTGACTGAGCTCGTGGAAAATCACGCCGAGCCCGCCCAACCAAACCACGGCCCGCGCACCATACCGGCTTGCCAGGCGCTCCTTGGAATTACGGTTGATGAAGGTTAGACCGAGAACTATCACTAGCGGGACCAGCACGAGCATTAGCAAGTAACCAGCCGTAGTCTTTAGATCTGATGTTAGGTTCAAGTCCTCACCGCCCTTCGTTTAATACCACAATCATAATCGCTGCCAACCAGTAGCGCAAATTTTAACCCTACAACTCAAAAATCTCCCAGCAAAATTCTGCTAGGAGATTTTTAATTTTTCTACCGCACCATGGCGGAGCCACCATTAATGGCAATCTGCTGCCCGGTAATATAGTGGGCAGCGTCGGAAGCCAGAAATACTAACGCCGGCGCGATATTCTTCAGCGGATCGCCCAGATATCCTAACGGAAAAGCCTGTCCCATTTGTTTTTGGACCTGTTGCTTCAACTCTGGTGTGACTTTTTTGCCCCTTCAGCACCGTCGAGCGTCCACGCCGTTGGCAAAGAGAGCGAACCGATACCTTTCCTTTTGGGTAGGCACGCAATTCATCTTCTAAGGCCGCACTAAGCAGCTGCCATGTCATTTTGCTTCGTCGATTTTCCATCTACCAACACTTCCAATCATTTTCTCTTCTTTAGCCAGCGCCAAAATGAGCTTGGCGGCAGCGGTGCCCCAATCCACTTGCAAAACTCCCTGGCCTTGATTTCCGCAATCCCGTCCTTGGCCGAGCCAATTAACAGTCTTGGCGGAATAGCGTCCGAATACTGCTTAATTGGATTGCTTCTGCGATCATTACTAGCGATTCGATTCAGATCAACATAAAAGCGATTATTTCTGGTCTCATAATTAAAGAGTGGCTGCCTCTTGTGCGCATCTTCGTGATAAAGTTTTCGCCAAACACTCTTATTTTGAAAATCAGCATCATTCAGCTTTTCGGTGGGAAAATAGGCTGGCACCTGCCGACCGACTCGCCGATAGTAGGCCTTAAAAATCGACCGCGTAATGGACAAGGGGTCTTCACGCAACTGATTAATCATCGCGCTGTTTTCGTCCTCACTATTACCAAGTTCATCTAATTTTTTACTGATTTGAATAATGAAATCACTAAATAGTTTAGTGTCAAGCCGTTTTTTGATGGCGTTAATGTTATCAGAAGCCTGCCGTGCCCTTCGCGGATCCTCTTTGATATTTGGAAAAGCCTGATTAAAGGTTAAGGAATAGACCCGTCGCTGGGCTGCGGAGTCGAGGCCATACACATCAAAGTTGGTCGTCGCAATCAGCGCTGGGGTCGCTTTGGGGTTCCCCTTGTAGGCATTCGACACCCGTTTAATTAGGGTTGACCCATACTTATCCTGCTCATAAAAGTCAGACTGGACTTCATCGATAAAGATTGGCCAAACATTATCTTCATCGGCCATCCACTTACTCAGCTTTCTAATTCGATCGGCTTTGACCGTTTTCTTCGCACTGCTGGCAATATCCGTGTCGTATGCCAATGCCGTTTCATGCACCGAAAATAGGCTCACCATCTCAATCAAGATCTGCTGCAGTTCCGACTTGCCTGAACCCCCAATCCCGTTGAGAAACAAAAATAGCGGCAAATTATTCCGATCGCTTTCGGGGTACAGCGCCCCGATCTCGTACAGAAAGGGCGCCGTAAAAGTATAGAGAATTGCTTCATAAACCCGCATGCCATAGTTATTCGTAAAGCGAGCATCAACGATCCAATCGCGGTATGAAGCAATGAGATCATCAATCACCTCTAGCGCCGTAGCAATATCGTCGCTTGAAGCTTCCCGACCAATCGGTTCTAGTGATTTATTTGCCGGATTATAAATGAAAAGCCCGCTGATGTTTTTAGCCAGATTCCGTTCGACCGGACACGACTTATACAAGGTGCGGTGGCGCTTAAGATCGCTCTCAGCCTCCTCCTGGTCCGTAACCCGGCGCACTTTCAGATACTTAGTGATCACCTTGTTAATCTGACGGGGCTTTTTAATGACCGGTTGCTTGTTGCGGGTCGTAACCGCCTCATGCGTGATTTTATAAACCGTTGTCGCATCCTGAAGGCTCTCTTTTGCTAAATCTAAGACCTTGAGATTACTAGCCCCGGAGTCCTTAAGGTCATCAATAATCTTCGGGGAAAGGACCTTTGAATCTACTTTGGCGCCAATATCTGCTAAGTTTTCCGCAATCCCCTCGGCTTTGACCAGTTCGGTCTGCTCAACATCCAAAACAACGGGAGCTTTTTTCTTTACTGCATCCCCGATTTTCGCATCATTAATCTTCAACAATTCATCGGGAAAGTAGCTATGACAAATTTTCTTAATGTGGCTTTCATAATAATCCTGATATTTCTGAAACAATTTCGAATTGTCCCAGATCATAATATCTTCCAATTGGTGGGTTTGACTGTTAAAAGCCTGGTCTGAGAGGTTGGCCGAGCCAATAATCAGTCGCTTCTCAGTGGTTGCTGAATTGCTAAGCAAGTAAAACTTGGAATGAATGATGTAACCAGTCGGTACCAAGAATGAGTAGGCCGTCCGCAAGCGCTTTTTAAGATTGTTCGAAAGCTCATTGTAATGGTCAAGTGGTTCGCCTTCTAAAGCGTTCTTTACAGAAGAAAAGATCGCCATCTTCGAAATCGCTTCCTGCGCCTTGACCTGCTGGATATTCTCTTGAATTCCAAGCACCAGTTCAAACTTTTTGAAATCAGAAAAATACTTACTAATAAACCTTCCCGATGCAGAATAGGTCACACCGGTAAATGTGTCAAAGCGCCGACTGTCAAAAATATCTGGAACAGTAATCTGGGAAACATCCTCTCCATTAATCAGAACATGCAGCGAATTAAGATCATCGGGTTCACCAAGGAGTGAAGTTTGAGCATTCATTGAAATTACCCGCTTTCTTGTCTTTCGGGAAAAATAACAAATCCATATTCCTGCCTCTGCTCGCCATGTCAAAAAGTAAAAGCTCAGAGCAACGGTTGGTAACCACTGTTCTGAGCTTTCAAGTTGCGGTGTCACTAATTTCATTATGCTAGTTTGTTCCTTTTTTCTCAACTAATTAGCATTTGCTGATCAAATATCTCTTTTCTACCCTTGTAATATTCATTCCAAAAAAGCGGCCCCACCAGCAGGTCAGGCCGCCCTTTTCAAATTATTCCTCGACGATGTGTTGAACCGCGTTTCGCCCGGAGAAGCTGGCGTAACCGGCCGTCGATCCCGGCAGGGTCACGGCATAGGTATCGCCAACCATCATCCCCGCAGCATCGTTACCGATCACGTACAAACCACCGATCGGGTAGCCGTAATCGTTCAAGACCCGGTTGCAATTGTCAACCCGGATGCCGCCAATTGCCGCCGCAATGCCGACCCCCAGTTCAACTGCATAGAACGGGCCGTCCGTGACCGACGTCAGATACTTGGCATCCTTGCCGTAGTCGGTATCGATCCCCGCCGCTACCAGCTGATTGTAATTCTGAATCGTCTGTGGCAACTTAGCCAGGTGCAGTTTTGCTGCCAATTCGTCAATCGTCGCCGCACTCGTTAAGAAGCGCTGGTGGCTGGCCAGGTCGGCTTTAATTTCCTCCGGCAGTTTAGCAAGCTTGTCCGGTGAAACCGGTGAGTTGCCAACCTTCTTGTATAGGCCGACCTTCTCCAGGTGGTCAACCGCCGCCTGGTCAAAGATCGAGTAGACCTTGGACTGGGTCAAGATCGCGTTTCCCGCATTGCACATGTTGTCATTGACGTCTTCGTTAATAAACCGTTCCCCCTGCTCGTTGACCCACAGGATTGCCTCCTGGGTGGCAGCCGCGCCCAGCTCTGAACCCATGTACATAAAGGCCGGTTTCATTGGGTCATAGATAAAGCCACCGCCGAACTGTGGGGCACCAAGGGAGGCGTGCTGGCCGCCAGCCTGCCAGGCCAGCTTCAGGCCATCCCCGGTTGATTTTCCGTCACTGACCGTCATCAACCGCGAACTGTTGACTAGCTGCTTCATCAGTTGCGGATTATCCGCGTAGCCACCGGTTGCCAATAGAACGTGCTTGGTCAGGAAGGTCTGCTCAAGCCCCGTTGTTTCATTCTTCGCCACCAAACCCTGCACCTGACTATCCGTACTGAGAATCCGCTGAGCCGCAATGCTGGTCAGAAATTCAACGCCCAGGTCCCGGGCCTTTTGTTCCAGCACCTGAACGGCCGCGTGACCACCACCGGTAAAGGCGTGGATGGTCGGCCAGCTGTCACCCTGGGCTCCAACACCAGCAAATTCAACGCCCAGCCGGTGCAGCCAGTCGATCGTCTCGCCGCTGTGGTCAAAATAGTGCTTCAGGTGAGCGGCATTGGCCTCATAATGGGAATAATCCAGTTCGCTCTTGAGCACCGCCAGCTTATCAATCTTGATCCCGTGCTGCTTTTGCAGGTACGAATCAATACCGAGGGCTCCTTCAACATAGTTTCCGTTACCACCAATCGTCCGGCCTTTTTCCAGCACCAAGGTCTTTAAATGGTGGCTGCCAGCTTCCACCGCGGCACTCAGCCCGGACAAGCCGGCACCGACAATTACCAAGTCATACTGTTTTTGCTCCATCTTCAGCACTTCCTTTTTGTATTTGTCTTCACAATACCGTATTTGGAAGCAAATTTGAATTTACACTTTGGTCTTTTTGTTCAGGTCGCCTATAATTCATTTGCCCACCTGGATTAAGTCCGCCAAGTAACGGGCAAAATCCGGAATTGCCACCTGCATGTCGTCCTTGATCCAGCGGGAAACCGCCATCGCCGAAAGGTAGATCGTATAATCCTGAGCCATGGCATGGTAAGTGCCTTGACGGGAGACCCCCACCAAATTTTTCATTGCCTGGTAGAAAATCTCGACGACGATCATTCGGTCACGGTCATCAGTAGTGTTTTCAAAGAAGGCGTGGTGGTCGTAGACGCAGGTCAGAAATTCGGTATAGACCGCCAGATAGTCCGTACTAGTTTTGAGCCGCTTAAAAATCGGGCAATATAGTAGCGCCAGATCCACTCATAGATTGCGTAAACATCCGTGAAATAAGTATAAAAAGTCGTCCGCGAAACCCCGGCCCGGCGGCAGACTTCCGTCACGGAAATTCGCGACAGGGGACAGGCCTTCAGCAGCTCTTCTGTACAGGCAACAATTCTCTTCTTAGTTGTTAGCGATGTCCCCATCCGCTTTTCCTCCTTTGCTCTGATCTTACCATTGTTTGCGTGATTCCTGTTATAATGACAAGTGATTCTTAAAAGAAAGAAGCACCAAGATGGCTCTTACCCGTTACATTTACACCGTCCAGGAGGTCGACCTGACCTTTGAGCAATTGCCGAGCGTCAAGACCTTCGAGTACCAAAATGACGCCAGTGATTACTTCGACTCCCGGATCACCGCACTCCAAAAGCAGTTCCCCGAAGCCGACGAAACAGCCCTCGATGACTTCGACGCGGCCGGGGTTTATTGCGACGATCAAGGGGAAAGCAAGTACATGATCATCCTGCAACGTCAGGAATTACTCTCCTAAAATGCTGGCCAAGGCTCCCTAGCCCGCTAAAATCTGCTAAGATTAAAGGAGCATTAAATTTGGGAGGAAAATATTCATGATCGGAACCTACGCCAACACCTGCGCGATCCTGCTCGGCACCAGTATCGGCTGCCTGCTCAAGCGCGGCATCAGCAAGAAATACGAAGAGGCCCTCTTCACCGTGATGGGTCTGGCCGCCCTGGGAATCGGGCTGGAAAACGTCATCAACAATATGCCCAAGAGTCACTACCCGGTCCTCTTCATCGTCAGCCTCGCCATCGGGGCCCTGATCGGCACCTGGTGGAACCTTGACGAGCGTTTTGCCCGCCTAATCAAGCACTTCGGTGGCAAGTCCCAGCTGGTTAAGGGATTGGCCACCGGGATCTTACTCTGCTGCATCGGCGCCCTCTCGATCGTCGGCCCCGTCATGGCGGCGGTCCGTCACGATTCAACAATGCTCTTCACCAACGCGACCCTCGACTTCGTCACCACCATGGTTTTCGGGGCCAGTTTCGGCTGGGGAATGCTCCTGGTCGCCCCGGTCCTCTTCTGCTGGCAGGGTGGAATCTACCTGGTCGCCAAGTACCTCTCGGCCGATTTTTTCACCGGCCCGCTGGTCACCGAGATCGCAATCGTCGGTGGCTTTTTGATCGCCACCACCGGGCTTTCCCTGCTGAAGATCAAGGAGATCAAGACGCTCAACATCTTGCCGTCCCTGCTCGTCCCGGTGATTTTCTTCATCATCAAGGACCTCACCGGCCTGTTTTAAAACCAACAATGGATCAGCACCCGTCAAATCGCGTGCTGATCCATTTGTTTTTAAATGTCGAATTTGTGGTTGTACTCCAGTAGCTTAATGTGCCGATCAGACGCCTCAATCGTCGTTACGCCGGCGTTAACCGGGAAGTTGCCGACCGTATCCACGCCCAGCGCGTCGGCGATCGTCCGAATGAAGGTCCCGTGGGTCACCAGTAGGATTCGGTCGCCGTCATTTGATTTCTTAATCATCCGACGAATTCCCCGCCGCCACCGGCTGACAACCTCTTCATAACTCTCAGCTTGACCGGTCGGGTCCATGTCGTGCATCATATTCCGGCCCGCCTCCAGGCTCTCGTGGCGGATGATGTCGTCGTGGTCCTGGTAGCCGTGCTGCATGGCAATCGCCCGCCAGTTGGCCTCGGAGTCCAGCCCCTCAAAGTAGCCGAAGAAGACCTCGCGGAAGGTCCGATCAGTATAAATGTCAGTTGGCTTGTGCTGAAGCTGGCTAATGATCAGATCCCGCGTTTCAACGGCCCGTTTCAAATCGGAGGACACGACTGCACTATAAACCCGGTCCTTCAACTCCCGTCCGGTCGTCAGGGCCTGTTGCTTGCCGTGATCGTCCAGTTCAAAGTCAATCCAGCCCTGGGCCCGGTTCAAGGTGTTCAAAAAGGTCTCTCCGTGACGGACAATGTCTACCGTAATCTTTGTCATTTCATCCAGATCCTTTCCAATCTAAATCCGTTCTAATCATAGCACGCTAACCGCAATTTTACCCACCCAATTTGAAAATCCTGCAACACAAAATTCGGTTGACATTTCAAACAGATCTCCTAAAATAATGATAATTAAATTAAAATAAAATGAGATTGAGGAGACGGTATATTATGCGAATTCAAGTCGAAGATGAGCGTCAATTTTTACAAAATGTTTTTGAAAAGCTGCATTTTTCGTCCGCGGACGGGGCATTGCTAGCCGATACCCTGGTCGACGCCGACCTGCGGGGAATCTCTTCCCACGGGATCCAGCGACTGGCCTGGTACCGCCGGATGATTAAGGACGGCACGATCGACCCGATCAAGCACGCTAGGGTCGTTCGTGAGCTGCCCGGCAGCGTTCTGATCGATGCCAACCAGAACATGGGCCAGCTGGCAGCCGTTTTGGGAATGAAGAAGATCATTGAAAAGGCCAAAAAGACCGGGGTCGCCGTAGCTGTGGTCCGCAATTCCAACCACTTCGGAATTGCTGGTTACTACAGCCGGATGGCCCTGGATGCCGGCTTGGTCGGGATCGCTTTAACTAACACCCGGCCGCTGGTAGTTCCGACCAACGCCACCCAGGCTTTCCTCGGCTCTAACGCCTTTGCCTTTGGCTTCCCGGCACAACCGCACCCGTTCATGTTCGACGGTGCCACCTGCGTCGTCTCCGGCGGAAAGATCCAGGTTCACTCCAAGAAGGGTGACGCCCTGCCCGGCGAATGGGTCGTCGACGGCAAGCGCGAGCTAGTCACCGATTCCGATGAGGCTGAAGACATCCTCGCCACCGCCGCCTTCACCGAGGGCGAGCAAAAGGGTGGCGGGGTCCTGACCCTTGGTGGCAAGGATGAGGTCAACGGCAACTACAAGGGGATGGGCAATTCGATCGTGATCGAACTTTTGACCGGGATCCTCGCCCAGGGTTCCATTTCCGCCAATACCGTCAGCGGCAAGCACGACTTCAGCCAGTTTCTCTTCGTCCTTGACCCGTCTTTCTTCGGTGACCCAAAGGTGCTGGAAAAAGACGCCACCAGCATGCTCGACCGCATTCGTCAGCTCGACCACATCCCCGGCAAAAAGATTTGGATCCCTGGTGACCGTGAATACCGCCTCCTGGATGAAAACAAGCAGCGCGGTGTCAGCGTCGATGACAAGACCTACGATGAGATGAAAACGATCGGCGAAGAGCTGGACGTGACTGTTCCAACCGAAGCCTGAATATTTTGCATTAATCATGACCCTAAAATGGTGCGTTTATGCACCATTTTTTTGTTTATGTCCCAATTTAATTGACGTGAAATGAATATCTGTTAAACTAATGGTAAGGATGTAAACGCTTTACACTGAAAAGGAGGTCGTGATTATTATGGCTGAAAACAGTTGGCTCGTCGATCTCTGGTTATCCGGTGATCGCCAAGGGGCACTGGCGGAGGGCTTGAACCTGGAGATGTTCCAGGAGGCCCTAGCGGACATGAATCTGACGCCGACACTTCAAGAGGAGCTGTTAGCGGAATTCGAAAGTGAAGTACTCTAAGTTGAATAGCTGTCAGTCTGACTGACGGCTATTTTTTATTTGGGGCTTGACATTGATGAGCAAGCTTTGTATGATAATGACAATTTAATTAGAGAACGCTGAGAAAAGATGAGTAGTAGGCGCAAAGCATTCCAGAAAGCCGGGATGATGAGAACCGGTATGACGAACGCTTACGAAGATGGTCTTGGAGCATTTCCGAATCGCGAGTCACTTTGGCGAACGGTTCCCGACCGGCACCCGTTACCGTGCCCGGGTTTACCCTTTTCGGGTGTACCTAGTAAGGGCTGGGCTGTGAGGTTCGGTCGAATCCGGGTGGTAACACGCTGCTAGCGTCCCGTGGAAGAACAATTTTGTTTTTCCGCGGGATTTTTTGTTTTCCAGGCCCACTGCTCAGCGCTCAAGCAAAGAAAGGATCTGCATATTATGACTGAATTTACTAAACGAACCACTTCCCCATTCCGCTACGATGTTGTCGGCAGTTTCCTCCGCCCGCAGCAATTAAAGGACGCTCGCGCCCAATTTGCCCAGGGGCAAATCAGTCGGGCCGAACTGACACAAGTCGAAAACCAATGCATCATTGACCTGATCAAAAAGGAAGAAGCGGTCGGCCTGCACGCCGTCACGGACGGTGAATTCCGCCGCAGCTGGTGGCACCTCGACTTCCTCTGGGGCCTGCAGGGCGTTGAAAAGGCTCAGGCAGAAGAGGGCTACGTTTTCCATGACGAAATTTCCCGGGCCGAGACCGCCAAAGTAGTGGGCAAGGTTAGCGGGGAAAATCATCCCTTCGTCCAGCACTTTAAGTTCACCCAGGCCCACGTCTCTGCTGGCACCCAGGTCAAGCAAACAATCCCGTCACCGGCACAGGCCCTAGCGGAGTTTGAACGTCCCGAAAACCTGGCCGGGATCAAGCAATTCTATGCTTCGCTGGACGAATTTTGCGCTGACCTGGTCAAGGCCTACAACCAGGTGATCGGTGATCTCTACCGGGCCGGTTGTCGGACCCTGCAGCTCGATGACTGTACCTGGGGTGCCCTCGCCGATTGGCACGAGCACCCGGAACACATTCCGGCCTACGGAATCGATGCCACGGCCCTTGACCGCAACAAGGAAGCCTTCGTCGAGATCAACAATGCCGTACTCAAGGGTCTGCCAGCGGATCTGACCGTCAACACCCATGTCTGCCGTGGTAACTACCACTCCACCTGGTCCAACGCCGGGGGCCACGATTACGTCGCCGATCCCCTCTTCACTCGCGAACGGGTCAACGCCTTCTACCTCGAATACGACAGCGAGCGCGCCGGGGGCTTTGAACCGCTGGCCCAGGTTCCGGATGACAAGTACGTGGTCGTCGGTCTGGTCACCTCGAAGTCCGGCCAGCTGGAGGATAAGGCAGCAATCATCCGCCGGCTGGAAGAGGCAGCGAAATTCCACCCGCTCGACAAGCTCTGCCTCAGTCCCCAGTGTGGCTTCTCTTCCACCGAAGAGGGCAACATCCTAACTGAGGAACAGCAGTGGAATAAGGTTCGCTTCATCAAGGAGATTGCCGAAGAGGTGTGGGGTTAAGGAGAAAAATGAAGAGATCACTTCACTTAATGTGGAGCGGTCTCTTTGCTTTTATCAGCCGGTTTTCAAAATATTAAATTCAAGTGAAGCATTGATCATTTCACTTGCAAGCTCCTGCAATCTCTCCTACACTGAAAGCAAATTTCCATACTATAAAGGAGCAAAAAAAATGAATTACTTAATCGGTGTCGACGTCGGCACCACTGCCACCAAAGCAATTCTCTACGGCCAGGGCGGGCAGATACTTGCCAAAGTCAGCGTCAGCTACCCGCTTCACCGTGACGTCAGCGGGATGGCGGAACAGGATCCCGAACAGATTGTGGCCGCGGTCGAAAAGGTCATTCACGATACTGCCGCCCAGGCCGATCCGCGAAAAGGCCAGGTGGCGGCCGTCGCTTTTTCCAGCGCCAATCAAAGCCTGCTCCTCCTCGATGAGGATTTTCATCCCCTCTCTCGGATCATCACCTGGGCCGACACCCGCGCGCGCCCGATTGCTTTTCGCCTGAAGCATTCGCCGCTGGGTCCGCAGATTTACGGGCGAACGGGAACCCCGATCCACCCGATGTCACCGCTCACCAAAATCATGTGGCTCAATCGCGAACACCCCGAGCTGATTCGCCGCACCCGTTACTTCGGTGACATCAAGTCCTACCTCTTTTACCGCTTCTTCGGTACCTTCCAGGTCGATATTTCAATTGCCTCCTGCACGGGGATGATGAATATCGCCACCGGTGATTGGGATGAAACAGCTCTGAAATTGGCTGAGATCGACCGCGACCAGCTGCCGACAATTGTCAACGGTACCAGCCAGGCGATCGGCCTCAATCCTGCCGCCCAGGCCAAGATGGGGCTTCCCGTCAACACTCCCTTCGTCTACGGCGCCTTTGACGGGGCCCTTTCCAACCTCGGCGTCGGCGCCACCCGCAAGGATACGGTTGCGATCACCATTGGCACCTCCGCGGGCGTCCGGGCCATCACCGACCACCCTGTCGTTGATCCCCACCAGCGACTGTTTTGCTACGCGGTCGATCGGGGACGCTGGGTGATCGGCGGCCCACTCAACAATGGCGGTGCCGTCTACCAATGGGCGGTGGAGAACTTGGTCAACACCCCCGCCGTTAAGAACGGCAAAACCAACCCCTATGAGCTGGCGAACCGCGTTATCGCCAGCGTCCCGGCCGGCGCCCACGGCCTGCTCTTTCTGCCCTTCCTCGGTGGCGGCCGAGCCCCACTGTGGAATTCCAACGCCCGCGGAAGCTACTTCGGCCTCTCTGAACTGCACACCCGGTCCGACATGCTCCGGGCAGTCATGGAAGGCATCTGCATGAACGTGGCCACCGTCTACAGTGCGGTTTGCGACCTGGTCGGCACGCCGGCCCAGGTCACGGCTACCGGTGGCTTCACGCGTTCGCTTGTCTGGCGGCAAATGCTGGCCGACGTTCTGAACTGCCCGGTCAACATCCCCGCGGCTTACGAATCTGGCTGCCTGGGTGCAGCCACCATGGCGGCGCTCAGTCTGGGGATGATTGATGATCTCGGTGCCGTTAAAAAAATGGTGGGCAAGGTCGTGACCTACCAGCCGGATCCCCACGATGCCGATATCTACCGAGAAATGATGCCGCTCTTTCGCCAACTGGAGACCCTGCTGACCCCTGCCTACTCGACCGTTGCCAAACTGCAACAAAAACTTGATCGTGACGACCGTTAAAAAAGATGCCGCTAAGCACATTGCTCTGCTTGGCGGCATCTTTTTTGTCTTCGTTGCTAATTTTGCAACCCCGCGTCAACTTTTTCGCGCTAGGCAGATGCTCCTTCAGGATTTACTATTATTTTGTAAGCAAAACAGAAGGGAGCCTTTTATCATGAAAAACGTTCTTATCATTGGTGCTAGCAGTCAAATTGCTAGCCACGCCGAACAGATGCTGGTTGGGGATCCAGAGATTAAGCTAACCCTCTTTCTTCGCCATCCCGCTCGGCTCGCTGACAATCTGAAGGATCAGCGAATCATCACCGGTGACGCCACCAAGTTGGCCGACGTCCAGGAGGCGGTCAAGGGCCAGGACATCGTCTACGCCAGTCTCGCCGGTGAGGTCAAGGCGGCTGCCGAAACCATCGTCCAGGCAATGGATACCGCCGGAGTCAAGCGCCTGATCTGGACCTCGTCACTGGGAATTTACAACGAAATCCCCGGTGAGTTTGGCCGCTGGAATCAGCAAGTTTTGGGCAGCTACTACCACCATTATCGCCTTGCCGCCGACGTCATTGAGGCCAGTGACCTGGACTACACGATCATCCGACCAGCCTGGCTGACCAACCTGGATGAGGTCGATTACGAGACGACTCACCGCGATGATCCGTTCAAGGGGACCGAGGTTTCACGCAAAAGCGTCGCTGCCTACGTGGTCAGCGTGATCAAGGAGCCAACCAAGGACGTTCGGGATTCGATCGGTGTCGACAAGCCCGGTACCGAGGCCGATCGCCCGCGCCCAGACGTTATGGCGGCCAATGGCGGTTACGAGCCCGCCGTCAAGGAAGACATCAAGGTGCGTTTTCCTTAATTAATCCATTAAGTCCTTTCCAATCCAATAACAATCATGTTGACAATTTCACAACGACTCGTCAACTTTTCGCCGATTTTTAATTCACCCTTTCCATGCTAAGATCAAGACAAAAGTAATCAAGGAGGACAAAATTATGTCAAAACTCAACCAACCTCTGACCTTCCGCCACGGCGCTACCGTTACGAACCGCTTCGTGCAGCCACCAATGCTGACCAACAGCGCCGAGGACGGTTTTGCCACCCAAGACACCATCAACTACTACCAGGCCCACGCCAAGTCCGGTGGCATGATCATCACCGAGTACATGTACGTCAGCGAAAACGGTGGTCCCGCCCTGACCTGGAAGCGCGGCCGCGAACAGCTGGCTGCCTACGATGACAAGTTCATCACCCAGCTGACCAAGGTGGCAACGACGATGAAGAGCGCCGGTAACAAGGCCATCATGCAGATTGCCCACACTGGTCGGGAAGCCAACTTCCGCGCCATGGAGGGCAAGCCGGTCTACGCCCCAACTGCACTGGACTTCCCATTCCTGCCGTACAAGGTTCATGAGTTCACCGATGAACAGGTTCAGCAGGTCGTTGCTGACTTCGGGGCAGCAGCCAAGCGGGCCATCGACGCCGGTTTTGACGGGGTCGAGATCCACGGGGCCAACCACTACCTGATCCAGCAGTTCTTCTCCGCCTACTCCAACCGGCGGACCGATCAGTGGGGCGGCTCCCTTGAGAAGCGGATGAACTTTCCACTGGCCGTCGTTAAGTCCGTCATGGACACAGTCAAGAAGTACGCCCCAAAGGACTTCATCGTTGGCTACCGGATCTCTCCTGAGGAAATCCACGGCAAGAACATCGGCTACACCTGGCATGAGGCCACCCAGCTCGTCGACCGGCTCACCACGGAATTCGACCTTGACTACATTCACCTGTCAATGCCGCAATTCGATGCCAAGCCGGGTGATGCAATGCTGCTCGACACCAGCAAGGCCGACCAGGAGTTCAAAGATTCGGCCAAGCCACTGGCCACCCTCTTCCAGCCATCCCTGAACGGGGCCAAGGAAATCATCGTCGGTGGTATCCGCAACCGGGCCCAGGCCGAAGCCGCCAGTGAATTAGCCGACCTGGTTGCTGTCGGCCGGGCAACAATTGTTGATCCACTCTTCGCTGAGAAGATCCTGAACAGTAAAGATGATCAAATCGTCAGTGAGGTTACCCCGGAACAGGTCAAGGTCAATCACATGACCCAGGGTTTGATTGATGTTTACTCCGGTCCCAAGGCCGCCATTCCGCTGCCCGGCGCCGAAAACATCAAGTCGCTTCACCAGGGCTTTGGTGGCTGGGCCGAGATGAAGTACCCCAAGAATTCCGAAGTGAAGTAAATTATTTAACAGCAAAGAAGAGGCTGGGAATTAACCCAGCCTCTTTGCTGTTATATAGCTATAAATGCTACAGCGCGGTAGCTGGCTGCGACGCGAAGCTAGTCCGAACGTTGATAAATCAACGCCCACCAGATAGGCTAGCTTCGCGTCGGAACGCCTAGCCAGCCTCCCAATAGGCTTGCTCCGCGTCGACGGGGGTGGGAAGACGAACTCGCAAGCGAGTTCTTTCCCACTCCCTTCTTTTACTATTTTTTGCGGAAAAACGGCAGGCTCTGCAGGTCAACCTGCATCATCGCACTGGCCAAGAGCAAAATGGCCCCGCCAACGACTAACTGCGGGGTTAACCTGTCGTAGCCGAGCACGACCGAAAAGACGCTGGCGAAAAACGATTCGAGGATTAAGATTAATCCGGCCGAGGTCGCATCGGTGTGGGCCTGGCCGATAATCTGCATCCCCTGCCCGAGAAAGGTGATACCGACGGCCAAAATCACGATCGGCGCCAAAGCCTGCATCCAATGAATTTGACCAAAGGTGGCACGTTCCGTTCCGAAGAAGGTCAGCCAGCCAAAGATCCCTTGCCAGAAGCCGACCATAAAGAGGACGATCCAGGAGCTGGAGGACTGGGGCGCAACCTTATTAAAGAAGATAATCTGCAACGCCCAGAAAACCGTCGACAGCAGGGTTAGAAAATCGCCGTACTGCAGGTGCAATCCATTCTGACCAACGTTGGTCAGGACGGCCATCCCAATCACGGCCAGGGCGATCGCAAAGTAGGTCTTGCGCCGTGGTCGTTCGTGCCAAAAGAGCCACAGGATTAGTGGTGCAATTGCAACGTACAGGGCGGTGATAAAGGAACTCTTCGCGGGCGTGGTGTAGCGGAGCCCTGCTGTTTGCAGGTAATAGCCGAGATAATTAATGGCGCCGATCTCCAGGCCTAGCTTGAGGTCTTTACGGGTAAGGCGGTTGATCTGCTTGAAGAATAGCAGGTAGCCGACCAGCGCGCAGATGGTTCCCCGGCAGGCATTGATGAGGCCAGAATGCATGCCGGCGTTCGTCGCGAGTTTCAAGAAAATGTAGCTGCTGCCCCAGAGAATCGTTGAGAAAAAGAGCAGCAGCGTTGCTTGCTTCTTGTTGATTTCCATAATTGTCCCCGCTTCCTAGCACTCGGTCAAAATGTGCTGCAGCATCGCCGCCGTTTTGAGGCCAAACTTGCGCTCCGACTGCGGTAGGGCAGCGGTTTGTTCGACCGCAACCTGAAGATCTGCCGTCGCTCTTTGCACGGCACTGGTAAGCGGTAGGCCTTTTAAGTACCAACCAGTCAGCAGAGCGCTGAAGGCATCCCCCGTTCCGAAGAAGTGGCCAGGATAGCAAGGGCTGCTGGCAACCGTCAGCTCCTCTTTCCCCGCCGCCAGCAAATAGGTGTTAACGTGCTGCCCTTCCTTGACCCCGGTCAGAACAATCTCCGCGTCAAACATTTCCCTGGCCGCTGCCAGCAAGTCGTAGACATTCAACTCATTTTCGCCGGTTAACAGGCGCAGCTCGGTCAGATTAGGAGTGATAATGTCGGCCTGCCGACACAGGTCCCGCATTGCCGGAATGACGGCCGATTTGATTCCGGGATAAAGCGCTCCAGAATCGCCCATTACCGGATCAATGACAACCGGACCGCGTTGCTCTTTTCGCACCCATTTGGTAAGTTGTTCGACCCGTTCTGCCGTGCCGAGGTAGCCGACCAGCACCCCGTTGAAGGCAAGCTGGCTTACTTGCCAGTGGTGAAACGAACGGTCCAGCCAGGCAGTTGTGTCTAGTTCCACCGGTGTCCCGAAGCCCTCCGTCTGGGTCGACAGGAGGGTGCTGGGGGCCGTCGCGATTGGCAGGTCGAGCGCCTGAAAAATGGCAGTCGCCACCGCCAGCGAGATTTGGCCGACCGCCGAGAGATCTTGAATGATTAGCGTTGGTTTTATCAAGAAATCCACCACCTTAATCTTGTTTTGCTCCGTCTTCAATCCGCCGGCAGACCCGGGCAATGAAGTCCGCGGTCGGCTTGTCTAGGGGATGCTGAGGATTGCCGATCCAGCCGTAAGTAAAGCGATCGTCGACCAGACCCGTCAGCGGATGCTCCACCAGCTGATAGTCACGGTAGTTTTCAACCGCCCCGTACAGCAGGAGCCCACAGGCGGGCAGGACCGCATTCAATTGGCAGACCGCGTCACAGGCAATTGCGTAGTCCTGAGTCTGCAAGACGACCTCCAACGGCCCACAGAGACTTTGAAGGTGGTCAAAGACTGTCTGGTTGATCGGATCCTTGAGCATCACGTACTGCTGGGTCCGCAGGTTTTCAATCGTCAAAGGCTGCCCCACCAGCGCATTTTGGGCACCAGTGAAGAGGCTCAATCCACCCGTATGAATCGGGTGAAAATCCAAGTGGTTCAGGCGCTGCTGGAGTGCCCGGTCCGCGTCGATGAAGCCAGCATCCAGCTCGCCACTTTCCACCAGGCGGACAATCTCAGCCGTCGGGTGCTGGCTGAGGTCCAGATAGGAGAAGTGCGGGTCCCGTTTTCTGGTCGCCAGATATTCCCGGACCAGCGGGCGCAGCAGCGTGTTGGCATAACCGAAGTGGACAATCCGGCCGGTCGCTGAGTGCCGCAGGTTCGTGGCACTCTGGTGAAGGCGGAAGTTGACCCGCAGTTCCTGTTGCATCAAGGGCAGTAGTTGTTTCCCCTGTTCGGTCAGCTGAGTCCCCGCAGTTGTGCGCGAAAAGAGCTGCACGCCGAGCTCCTCTTCCAGCTGCTGGATGGCCCGACTGAGCCCCGACTTGGTGATGTGGAGCACGTCGGCTGCCCTTTGCATGGTGTGGTAGTTGGCCAGTTCAATGGCGTAGCGTAACTGTTCCGATGTCATGTCGAAAATCTCCTTCCAATATTTTCATTATAAGGGGCAAAATGAGTGATTGCTATCTTTTTCACTTTACCTTTCTCGCTGCAGGACAAAAGTGCTATGCTGGTAGCAAAAGTTTAGGAGGTTTGATTATGCCCAAAGCATTATTGATTATCGATTACACCAATGACTTCGTTGCTGATAATGGCGCCCTGACCGTTGGCAAGCTCGCGCAACAGCTTGATTCCTATCTTACGGAACTGGCAGAGCATTTCTACCAAAACGGCGACTATGTCATCTTCCCCACCGATGCTCATCACCTGCACGACCCCTTCCACCCGGAGTCGAAACTCTTTCCGCCGCATAACATCATCGGAACGTCCGGACGCGACCTCTACGGCAAGGTTGGCGCCTGGTTCCGGGATCACCAGGACAGTGAACGAGTCTACCAGTTCGCCAAGAACCGCTACTCATCCTTCCAAAACACCAATCTGGATAACTACCTGCGCGAGCGACACATCACCGACCTGTGGATCAGCGGGGTCTGCACCGATATCTGCGTCCTCCACACGGCCATCGGTGCCTACAATCTTGACTACCAGCTGACGATTCCGAAACGCGGGGTCGCCACCTTTACGCCCCACGGCGACGAATGGGCCTTCAACCATTTCAAGGGCAGCCTTGGCGCCACCATTATTGAGTAAAAGCTAAAAGCCACGCGATTGTCAATTTTGACATCGCGTGGCTTGTTATTTTTAATTCAAATTTTGAATCATCTTGGCGGGAACTCCCGCGACCACCGTATTCGGCGCAACATCGTGAGTGACAACAGCTGCGGCAGCCACAACGGCACCATGGCCAACCGTGACGCCGGGAGTGATGGTGGCCCCAGCACCGATCCAGACATCGTCTTCAATCACGATCGGTCCCAAGTTGAGGACGTGTCGATCGCGCCTGGCAATGGCATCGAGCGGGTGGTTAACCGTCAGAAGCTGGACATTAGGTGCAATTAGGACGTTGTCACCAATTGTGATGCCGCCAAGGTCGTCGAACATAGTGTTGATGTTGATAAAATCATTCTTGCCAAAACGGGTATTGTGGCCATAATTAGTCAGCCAGGGCAGGCGAACAATGGTTGTCGGGTCCAGCGGATGACCAGTAATTTTAGCCAGCAAGGACCGGGCCTCCGCCGGTGAGTGCTGCTCATGGTTTAACTGGAAAACTAGCTGTTCATTATCCCGGACGATGGCATCCATCCGTTCACTGTCTGCTGCGGATGTGTGTTGTTTGGTGTTCATTATTAATCACCTTCCCAATCTTGTCTTAATTATACCCTGATCCTATAGTCCTTTAAGCAAAAAGAGAATGCCTCGTTGGACATTCTCTTGGATGATTAGTAATTTAAACTTAGTAGCGACGCTTCTTTTCAGTTAAGCCAAACATTCCAAGGAATGCTGCCGCAACAAGCCCCATTGCAGCCGCTGAATTATCATTTCCTGTCTTTGGAAGAGCCGGGGTGCTTGGTTGAACAGGGTTAGTTGGCTGACTTGGCGTATTCGGTGTTACTGGCGTCGTCGGATTGCTTGGGCTGACCGGTGTTGTTGGTTGACTCGGTTCACTCGGTGTTACTGGCGTCGTCGGATTGCTTGGGTTGACCGGCGTTGTTGGCTGACTCGGTTCACTTGGGTTTACTGGCGTCGTCGGGTTGCTTGGGTTAACCGGTGTTGTTGGTTGACTCGGTTCACTTGGATTTACCGGCGTCGTTGGATTACTTGGGTTGACCGGCGTTGTTGGTTGACTCGGTTCACTTGGATTTACCGGCGTCGTTGGATTACTTGGGTTGACCGGCGTTGTTGGCTGACTCGGTTCACTTGGGTTTACCGGCGTCGTTGGATTACTTGGGTTAACCGGTGTTGTTGGTTGACTCGGTTCACTTGGACTTACCGGCGTCGTTGGATTACTTGGGTTGACCGGTGTTGTTGGCTGACTCGGTTCACTTGGGTTTACGGGAGTTGTCAGCTGTCCCCATTCTCCAGGAAGAGCAGCACTATTCTTAGCATTTGGATCAAGCACACCAAACATCTCATCATTATTGCTACTGTTATCCCAGATCCAATCACCTTGGTTAGTCATTCGGGCAAGGACTTGAGTCGTATTATCTGAATTGATCTGAACCAGGTAACTTGGTGCCCATGTTGAGTAATTACCCTCACCGGCTGCAAAACCACGATTAGTCATGTATGAAGTAATGAGAATTTGATCTGAATGGCCGTTAACTGGAACAGCATAGTATGAATACGTGGATGTCCGCCAATTAGAAGGTACTGAAGCAGTTAAGACAACTCCAGAACCGTTCAGCGGAGTATATGTTCCCAACAGTGAATCAGCCACGTAACCAATCATCGCTACGTTATCCCCAACTGCTTTATTGTCAGCACTAGTTAACTCAGTATCACTCCCACGGCTAACACGAGTAGCCGAGAACAGGTAGTATTTATCACCAAGTTTGACGATATCAGGGCGCTCCAATTCGTCACTTACCATCAATGACGTAATCAGTGGTGAATAAACTGTCTCAACTTGCGGATTGGTTTGATCATTTGTCAGCTTAAGAATGCCAAGTGCACCGTTTGCCAGACTTGCCAGCATATTGTCATTTTTGTTATTGAGAAGCTTGAAGAAGCTCTTCAAATTGAAGGCGTCATCGCCACCGTAGTTTGACCAGTTATAAATTTGATTTTCATCCTGGTAGTTTTCGCTCCCAGTATTTCCTTCAAATACGAGGTAACGATCACCATTTTCAAGCTGAACAACATGCCCATCACGCAAGCAATAGTCATCATTGCGCATTCCAGCGCCACTTACAAATTGCTGATAAGTCTGATAATGAACGCCGTCTCCTTGAAAAATAATATGATTATCGGTCACATTCTTAATCATAACCCCTTCACTATTCACATCTAAGTGAAGCGTAGCAGTTGCTAACTGTTGATCATTAATTTTACCGTTCGACGTATCGTTTACCGTATAGAACAGCTGAATCGATCCATCATTATTTACAATGGCAGATCCAGACCATTCTTGCAGATCTGACTTTTCATTATATCCAAAGATTGAACCAGCATTCCGCCAATGTGAAAAATCATTGTCACCATACTTGTTGTAAAGAAGGTAAATATGATTATCATTTTCGTTCGGGATACCCATCATTGCAATTACAAGCTGGTAGCCATGGTAGTTGGAAACATATCCTGTAACTGCGTCCTGAACTGGCCATGAATCCCAAATATCCAGTTTTGCAATTTGCCCGGTTTGTGCATCACGGGTAACAGCAGCAGGCATATTTTTAATTTGACTAGCATTAAAATACGGAACTGCATAACGTATATCTTTTTTGATGATTGCATTTCCAATTTCGGTTAGATCATGGAATGTCATCTTAGTTCCACTCTGCGATGACTGAGAGAAATTGATCTTATTTAGTTCCTTAATCTGATCAGCCGTCAGCTTATTAGCATCCACGCCAGCCTTGGCAACTACTTCAGCGGCCTTTTTATTCAGTTGAGAAGACTCGTTTACCTGTGACTGTCCTTCTGCTTTAGGACTGACTTGACTTGATGAAACTGCGGCACTCTTTGTAGAAGGAGCATTGGTAGTGTCGTCCTGGTTAGTCGTGGCCGTCTTAGCGGCCGTATCAGGCGCTGCAGTGCTCGAATTATTGTCCTGTGCAGTATTTTCAGTAGCAGTACTTGGAGTATTTAACACGACCTGATTGCTACTATCTTGCTGGGTCGAAGAATTCGTAATCTCAATGTTTTGACTAATGACGCTGCTGTTAGCATCCGTCGTTTCATCAGCTGAAACATTGGCCTGCCCACCTACGATTCCGGCAACTAAAGCGGCGGCTGACAGGGTAACTACCACCCAGTTTTTCCCGCTCTTGTACATCTTCTTGTGTTCCTTCCGTTCGATCATGCCGATGTCTCTTTCCAGTCAATGTTAAACGTTTAGCAATTGTTTTTCATTGACCAAAATATCACAAACTTCGTTAATTGTAAATAATTTCTTCACATCTTTTTCAAACTTAAGGCAACACTCTTAACAACAAATTCTTTGATTGAAGTCCACTTCAATTCCTAAAGCGGAACCCGCACCCGGGCCGGCTGACCATTGAAGTGAACGATCACCGCCTGCTTGGGCTGCAGGTCAACCATCAGCGTCACTCCGTCCACCCGCAAGCTGCGGGGACCGGCGTAGTAAACGTCCAACGGTCGTCGCCGTAAGCGCTCAATTGCTTTGAGCAGGTCCGTGATGAACTGCTCTGCCGGCACCGTCAGTTCAACTTGTTCGAGTAATTCTTCGATTGTCGTTGCTTTTGCCATCCGTCGTCATCCTTTCCGAATTTCAATTGGGATATTCAACTGCATTAATCTTTGCTGACGCATCACGGAGAGCTGGCGTAGATACGGTTCCCCGGCAAGTTGGTAATCCGTTTTGAGTTGCGCCAGCTCATCCTCGATCTCAACCGTTCCGCCTAGTTCAATTGGAATTTGCCGATAAGTCCGCCAAACAGTGTCATACTGATAATACTCAAGCTGGCCCAAATCAATCTGCAACTGATCTGCCAGCACTTCAGCAATTGCCGTTCCGCCGCGGGCAATTGTGAAGCTCCATTGCTGCCGATCAACCGGCCCGCCAACCGCTACAAAATCCGCAAGGGAAAAGTCATTGACCCGCGATAGGCGCGTGAAGTTTTCATAGCGTTTGTCCCCGCTAAAGCCGTGCTGATCGTAAGCGATATCGAGGAAAAAGGCGTCACTCGTTACTTGCTGCTGATGCTGGCGATACCGGTTTAATTCCTCTCGTCGCCAATCAAGCCGTTTTAAGAGCAATTGATCAAGTTGCATTTCGCGTCGCAACTGCCGTGCGCGCTTTTCAATAATTCCTTGATAATCTTCAATTGTTGAAGCTGTATGGAGCTGCTGAATTTCGGCCAGCGAAAATTTAGCTGCCCGCCCTTTCAAGATCCGTGCCAGGCTCTCGACGTCCAGATCATTGTAATAGTGATAGCCGTTTTGCGGATCCACTTGTCCATGAATTATACCAATTTTTTTCATAATAGCGAACCGTTTCACGCCCCACGCGAAAGATTCGTTGCAAATCCTTTGAAGTGTACATTTCAAAATCAACTCCTTGACCTGGTGGCGACCACCACCCTTATGCTAAAAGCGAAAATAAAGAAGGATGGTGACATCAGATGATGAAAGGTAAAGTGGCGGTAATTACTGGTGGACTTAGCGGAATCGGGAAGGGAACCGCCTTGGTCCTTGCGAAGGAACATTTAAAAATCATTATTTTAGATCGTCAAGATGACAAGGCTCCGGCGGTTCTTCAACAAATTGAAAAACTGGGAAGCACGGGCGACTATCAGCATTGTGACCTTACGAAGCGCGCAGAGGTTGACCGGGTCTTTAACGACATTCAAGAAAAGTATGGGCGCGTCGACTACGCCTTTAACAATGCCGGGCGGGGTATCCTGTCAAAGCCATTCGGCCAGGTTACAGCCGATGAGATTGATGGCCTGATTGACCTCGATATTAAGGCCGTCATGTACTGCATGATCAATGAACTGGCATTAATGACGAAGCAACAGTTTGGCCGAATCGTCAATACCACTTCTGGAACCGGACTAGTTGCTGGAAAAGGGATGGCGCTCTATAGTGCTTGCAAGCATGCCGTTGTAGGTTTAACCAAGGCGGCCGCACTTGATTACGCCCAGGATGGCATCACCATCAATGCCGTTGCCCCCGGTACCATCGCTACCGAATTGATTCTCCCTTACAAGGAAAGTGCTCCAGCGGAATTCAAGAAATGGGAAGCCTCAAATCCAATCGGCCGGCTGGGCAAGCCTGCCGAGATTGGTCACGCCGTCAAGTTCTTATTCGATGATGGTTCCGAATTTATCAATGGTGTCATCCTCCCAGTCGATAGCGGTTGCGTCGCCGGCACCTTTTAATAATTGATAATCAATGCTTCAGCAGGGCTTAGTGTTTCAAACACTAAGCCCCTTTGTTTGTTTCTAAACAGCCAGTTCGTGCCGGTAGCTGACCTTACTGCGACCATTGACCGAACTGACCCGGAGCTGATCGGGAATCTGCTCCTCAAGTTCGGTGACGTGACTGATGATCCCAATCATCCGGTGCCCTTCTAGCTCTTGGAGGGCACGCAAAGCGTCGGTTAAGGCCTGTTGGTCAAGCGAACCGAAGCCCTCATCGACAAAGAGTGCGTCGATGCTGATGCCACCGTTTTGCTCCTGAATGATTTGGCAAAGAGCCAGAGCCAAGGCGAGTGAGGCCATGAAGCTTTCCCCGCCGGACAGGGTACGGGCACTTCGCGTTTTACCGGCATTATCGTCATATACGTTGACTTCTAGTCCCGTCCACTTGGCACCCGGACCGTGACTGGCCGTTGCCAATTCAAATTGATAGCGGCCATTTGTCAGACGTGCCAGTTGAACATTGGCTGCTGCCAGAACCTCCCGGAAGTAGGACTGGAGGACGTAGCGTTCAAGACTGAGGTGATTTTCGGTGTTACCGGTCACCACATCAGTCAGAGTTTGGAATGAATTGAGATCCTGCTGGGCATCGTCGTTAGCGCGGGCCAACTTCTCAACTCGCCGCAGGGCATTCGCAAGTTGATTGCGCTGGGTTTCAACCTGACCAATTCGGTGTTGATTTTGACCAAGCTCCTCCTGGGCAGCGGCCAGAGCCTGTTGGGTGGCCGAAAGAGCCGGTGCTGGCCGCTTGGCCACCTGCTTTTGTAAGCGTGCCAACTGGGCCTGATTATCATGGACGGCCGTCCGGTACTCATCTACTTTAGTACGGAGCCGCGGCAGTTGCTCGCTGGTCGCCGCTGCTTGTTCCCAAAAGTCCCATGTTAAATCATCACGGTAGCTTGCCAGCGCAGCGGTCAATTCCTGTTTGGCATTACGCTGCTGGGTTTGCCCGTTTTGAATATTAGTGGTGTTTTCCCGCTGACCACTCTGAGCGACTGCCAGCTGTTCTTGCAATTTCTGACGTTGCTGGTTGCTGGCGGTCAGGCGCTGATCAAATTGCTGAAGCTCCTCCTCCAAAACCGCCAGCTGCCGCTTGGCCACCTGGGCATCCGCAATATCTGCGGGCAGGTCCGCCTGCTTCTCTTTTAGCACCGCCGTTTGCTGGGCGATCCGCTGTTCCAATCGGTGCAGATCCGTAACCGCCGTCTGACTGTCCTGTTGAACCGTGGCCAGTTGTTCTTGAGCCGTCTGTAGCTGCGTCCGCTCCTTTTTGGCCGTTTGGTTCAACTCGGTGAGCCGCTCTTCATCCTGATGGAGTTGGGCAGCTTGGTCTGCTACCTGCGCAGCCCAATTATCCGGCAGCGTCGCGGTTCCTAGCTGTTCAGCAAGTGTCCGTTGGGCAGCTGTCGTTTGTTCCGCCAATGTCGCCAAATGGGTCGTGGCAAGCTTAACCTGCTCCTGTGCCCGACTCTGGGCATCACGCCGCTGTTCGGTCTTCTTGGTAGCCGCATCCAGCTCGGCATCCGTCACCAGTTTCGTGGTATCCGCCAGTACGGCCGGATGCGGATGATCAATCGAGCCGCAGACCGGACAAGGCGTTCCCGGTTTTAGTTCCCGGGCCAAGCGGGCAATCTGGTGGCGGACATAGGCGTCCTTTAAATCAATCAGTTGTGCCTGGTACTGTTCGGCTTGTGCACGGGCATTTTTCAATTCCAGCTGACGCTGATGCAGTTCATCCCGGTCGTGTGACTGTTGATCCAGCAGTTTACGCAGGTCCGCGGCTGCCCGAGCTAATTGATCATATTGGCGTTGCCGCTGGCCCAAACGTTTCTCCTGGGCGGCTAGGTCCCCCAGCGCGGCTAATTTGGCCGTTAAATCCGTGATCTGTTGCTTCAGGTCCGCAATCTTTTGCTGGCGAGCCTGCTGGGCAGCCTTTGCCGTGGTTACCTGCGCTTGTCCCCGCTTGACTTCAATCGCCAGGTGTTCACACTCCGTAAATAGCGGCAGGACCCGCTGAAGATTCTTAAATCGGTCCCGGAGGCGTTCCATTTGTGGCGCAGTATCAAGGCAATTCTGGTACTGAGCTACAGCTTTCTCGCGGTCCGCACCCAGTTTTTTCACCTGAGCAGCTAGCTGTTCGGCCTGTGCCTGCCAACTGGCCACTTGCCGTTCGCCATCCTGCCAGCGCTGATAGGCCGCTTGGTGCTCCTGGAACCATTGCAGGTCTGCAACCTGCGTCTGAACGGCAGCGATTGCTTGCTGATGTTGCGCCAGTTTGGCCGCTTGCTGGCGAGCCTTTTCCAAGGCGGCAATTGCTTCTTGAAGTTCCTGCTGGGCATGCAAAGTCTTCGTCAATTGATTAACTTTTCCCTGCGACTGGGCCGCTGCGATCTGTAAATCCCCCAGTTGTTTTTTCAGCTCCGCCTGTAGTTTGGCGGCAACGGTCAGCCAGTCTGCAATT
Organism: Limosilactobacillus kribbianus; assembly: GCF_026413145.1. Classification (GTDB taxonomy): domain Bacteria; phylum Bacillota; class Bacilli; order Lactobacillales; family Lactobacillaceae; genus Limosilactobacillus; species Limosilactobacillus kribbianus. The sequence goes on from NZ_JAOVYZ010000015.1 coordinate 29,470, forward strand.
GGCAGCTCCGCATCCAGGTCCGGTACCGTTTCCTTGACCGATTGCAGCTTAGTTTCGGCGGCGGCCAATCCCTTCTTGCGGCTGCTCAACTCATCCTTCAATTCCTGCGCCCAGTGCGCATACTTAGTCGTATTAAAGAGGTCTCTGAGCAATGCCTCCTTGGTGCTGCTATCCGAGTCCAAAAACTGGCGAAATTTCCCTTGGGGCAGGAGAACAATCTGCCGAAACTGGTCCCGGGTGAGGTTAAGCAGGTTGGTGATGAAGGCATTGGCCGTCTTAATCTTGGTGATTGACTGTGGTGCCGCGCTTTCAAGCGGGTAAACCAGCTCAATGACTTGATTATGCTCGATCAAGCGTCCCTTCTTATTTTCCAAGGTCTGCTTTGGTTTGCGCATGATCCGATAAGTCTGCCCCTGGTGGATAAAAGTAAAGGTAACACTGGTCGCCGCGCTGGCGGGGGCAAAGTCGGAACGCAGAGCGGTCGCCGACCGGTCCCGGTCGTTGGTCGTCTGGCCGAAGAGGGCGTAACTCATCGCATCAAAGATCGTGGTCTTGCCCGCTCCCGTATTTCCGGCCACCAGAAAGAGCTGCTTGAACTGAGTGAAGTCGACGGTCGCCTGGTCGTAGGGTCCGAAGTAGTGCATCTCAATTTTGATTGGTCGCATCGCTAGTCCTCCTTGCTGATTTTCTCTAGGGATTGCTGAGCCCACTGGCGCTGCTGGGCGGACAGTTCATCCCCCATCGTCTGTTGGTAAAAGTCCGCCAAGAGGTCCATTGGGGCGGCTTGGCGACGTTTTTGATCGGCAATGGTTTCAACCTGCCGCGCCTGATGTGTCCGGTGCAAACTGACAATCTTGGGATAGTGTTCCCGCAGCTTATTAAGCACGTCGGGAATCCGTTCGTGATCGGTTAGCTCGATATCATAGAAATCATCTGAAGCGTGTTTTCTCGCCGTTGCAACTAGGTCGGCAAAACGCCCCTTCAGGAGATGAATATCATGGACCGGTGGCAGTGGAACCCACTCCACCTCAAACGGGTCCGTATCAACAATCCAAACGCCCTTCTCCTGCTTGGCCTCGGAAACTGAAAACTTCATTGGCGAGCCACTGTAGCGGACCCGCTCAGTGTGCAGGGCGTCCCGGTTGTGCAGGTGGCCGAGGGCAACATAATCAAATGGCGCAAGGAGGGCAGTCGAAACGGCACTCAGCCCGCCAACCTCGACCAGTGTTTCCGATTCAGCGGTTCGTTGGGACCCGGCCGCAAAGAAATGCGCAACAAGAACGTGGAATTTCCCCGAAATAAATTCCTTTTCCATGGCGGCCACAATCCGCTCCATTGCCTGATTGACGTTCCGGATAGCGTCATCATGAAAGTAGTTGCGGACCTCCTGAATGCCGAAAAACGGCAAGAGGAAGAACTGAGTGTCTTTAATCGTAACCGGTTCAAAAGCTGTCGCCAAGTTCGTATTGAGGTAAAGTGACTTGAGGGCAAACCAATCAGCTCCTGTCCCCAATCGAGTTGCCGAGTCATGATTGCCGCTGATCGCCAGCACTGGGAAATGATCCTGGAGGTTGAGCTGGTTCAGCATGGCATTGAGGACCCGCACCGCTGCTTCGCTGGGGATGCTGCGGTCATACAGGTCCCCGGCAATCACCACCGCATCGACCCGTTTTTCTTGGGCAATCTCTTCAATCTGATCAAAGGTCGCTTGCTGGTCAGCCAGCAGATCGAAACCGTTCAATGTTTTACCAATGTGCCAGTCGGCCGTGTGTAAGAATCGCATTTTCAACGTCCCTTTCTGAAGTAGTCTCTTTCTATTTTACTCGCTCTTTTCAAAAAAATTCCCCCAGTGAAAAAATATTATTTTTATATTTCAAAGCGGTTAACTGAGATTGTTAACAAGTAAAACGCTTTACAATGTGGCTTGTGAATTTATAGCTAGTTGAGATTTATGCTTTGTAAAACGTTTTAAGTCGTGTTATTATACTTGGCGTGCTCGTTGAAAGCGGTTAGCTGGCTGCTTTCAAATTTAATCGATGGAGGAGAAATCATGACTAACCATATCGTGGTTCTAGGTAGCATCAACGTTGACACTACCTACCATGTCGACCGTTTCCCGCAACCTGGTGAAACGATCGCCGCATTAAGCAAAAGTTCCGCTCCGGGTGGCAAGGGTGCCAATCAGGCAGTCGCCGCCGCTCGTTCCGGGGCCATCACCAGTTTTATCGGTGCTGTCGGGTCAGATAGTGAAGGACAATACATGCTCGACGCGCTGAAAGACAATGACGTCGACGTCACCCACATTACCGTCGACCAGTTCCACGGAACCGGCAGCGCGGCCGTGACGCTCGATGCCAACGGTCAAAACGACATCATGGTCTATGGTGGGGCCAACCAGGCAATGACAGCTGAGGTCCTCGGCGATCTTAGTTCCCTGCTAGCAAAGACCGACTTTGTAATTGCCCAGTTCGAAACGCCCCAAGCCGTTGCCCTGGCCCTCTTCAAACAGGCCAAGCAGCACCAGGTCACAACGATTCTGAACCCAGCACCGGCCCATTCAATTATGCCGGAACTGTTAAAGTACACTGACGTGATTGCGCCGAACGAAACCGAATGCGCCCTGCTGACCGGAATTGAAATCAGCGATGAAGAATCAATGCTGAAGAGCGCCGACTACTTCCGGCAGCGTGGAGTTCGCCACCTCTTGATTACCCTGGGTTCCAAGGGTGTCTTCTACTCTTGCCCGGACAAGCACGGACTCGTCCCGGCCTTCAAGGTCAAAGCCGTCGACACAACTGCCGCCGGTGACACCTTCATCGGGGCGCTGAGTTCCCAGCTTGAACCGGACCTGGCCAACGTGGCCGACGCCCTGGTATACGCTCAACGTGCTTCCAGCCTGACTGTCCAAGGGATGGGTGCTATGCCATCAATTCCGACAGCTGAGCAGGTTCGCCAAGCACTCGCCACAAAATAAACTACGAGGAGAAACTGAACATGAAAAAAACTGGTATTTTGAATTCTGAAGTTGCCGCCGTTGTCGCCGGAATGGGCCACATGGACTGGCTGTCCATCGGTGATGCCGGGATGCCCGTTCCTGCCGGCACCAAGAAGATTGACCTCTGTGTCGACAAGGAACTGCCAAGCTTCATGGACGTTTTGCAAAACGTTTTGAAGGAATTAAAGGTCCAAAAGATTTACCTGGCAGATGAGATCAAGGACCAAAACCCGGCACAGCTTGAAAACATCAAGCAGGCCCTGCCGGATGTGGAAATCGAGTTTATGCCCCACTCCCAACTGAAGAAGGACCTGGCCAAGACCCACGCCTTCATCCGGACCGGGGAAATGACCCCTTACTCCAACATCATTCTCGAATCAGGCGTTACTTTTTAAACTAAAGGAGCAATTAAGTCAAAATGGATATTAGCAAGAGCAAGGCTGCAAAAAGCCAAAAGCAAAGTTGGGTTCAACTGCCCGATGGTTATCTGAACCGCACCCCGATTTTTCAATTCATTATTTTATGTTTAATTTTCCCAATGTGGGGTGCCGCAGCCAGCCTGAACGATATTTTAATCACCCAGTTCAAGACGGTCTTCACGCTGAACGATACTGCAACGGCCTTTGTGCAGAGTGCCTTTTACGGTGGTTACTTCCTGATGGCTATCCCGGCATCAGTTTTAATTAAGAAGACCTCTTACAAGCTGTCAATCTTAGTCGGACTCCTCTTCTACATCATCGGGTGTGGGATGTTTTTCCCGGCTTCACACGTTGCAACTTACAGCATGTTCCTGGCAGCGATCTTCGCCATCGCAATCGGTCTGAGTTTTTTGGAAACTTCCTGTGATACCTACGCCACGATGTTCGGTCCGAAGTCACAGGCCAACATGCGGCTCAACATCGCCAACGTTTTAATTCCATTGGGTGACATCACTGGAATTATCCTTGGTAAGTACCTGATCTTCGGTGAGGGTGGTAACATCGCTGACAAGGTTAAGGGGATGACCCCCGCCCAGGCTGAAGCCTTTAACCAGCACATGCTGCAACTGACTCTGCAGCCATACAAGTACATCTTAATTGTCCTGATCATCATTTTCATCATTCTGGCGGTTACTAAGATGCCACGGGCCAAAGCCTTTGCCACGGCCGAAAATGGTGCTCAGGCACAGGAAGAACAGCCAAGTCTGAGTGAATCCTTCCACTACCTGATCCACAACAAGCGTTACATGAAGGGTGTGCTTTGCCAATTCATCTACGCCGGAATGCAGACGACGGTTTGGTCATTCACCATCCGGCTGGCATTGCGGATCGATAGCCACATTTCCGATGCCGATGCCTCAACCTTCATGATTTACAGTTACATCGCCTGGTTCTTCGGTAAGCTGGTTGCCAACTGGTTCCTGAAGCGTTACTCCATCACCAAGGTTCTGACCTGGTTCTCCCTGCTCGGAACGATTTCACTGATCATTACCTTCGCGGTCCCAAGCATGGTTGCTGTTATTGCCGCCATCGCTACCAGCTTCTTCTTCGGTCCGGAATGGCCAACGATTTACGCCCACACCCTGGACCAAGTTCACGAAAAGAAGCACACCGCAATGGGTGGGGCTTTCATCGTGATGTCCTTGATCGGTGGGGCAATCGTGCCGGCAATCCAGGGACGAGTTTCCGACCTTTCCGGCTCAATGCAGCTTTCCTTCATCGTGCCAGCAATTTGCTTTGCCCTGATCACGATTTACTTCTGGACGGAACACCGCTACGAACTGGCACACCCTGAAGAAGTTCAGGAACACTAATCAATTCTTTTCCCAGAATTATAATTGCCAATTACAAACAATGCGCAAAAGGCTCCTCACTGCCATCCGGTAATGAGGAGCCTTTTGATTATTTAACTTTAGCAAAATTATTCTTGATTGCCTCTGCCGACTTAGCAAAGAGAGCTTCTTCCTGTTCGGTCAAGTCCAATTGCGGCTGATCGATCACCCCAGCAGCTCCCACCGTGGTTGGCTGGCCGATGTAGGTGCCCAGCTGCTCATTCAGCGAGGTTGCCGGGAAGGTGCGGCGTTCATCGTTTAAGACCGATTTGAGGATCGTCAGGGCTGTCATCCCGATCCCGTAGCAGGTGTAACCCTTGCCCAGGCCAACGACATGCCCACCCAGGCGGGCCTGGTTTTGCAGGTCATCTAAGTCAAGCCCCTGCTCCTTGGCAATCTTGGTCATCGCGCGGCCGTTGACGGTCACGGAGCTCCAAGCCGTGAACTGGGTTTCACCGTGTTCACCGATCACGTAACCGGCAACGTCGGTCATCGACTTGCCCAACGTCTGGGCCACGGCCCGGTGCAGTCGCGCGGTGTCCAGCGAGGTTCCCGTCCCCAGCACTTGTTGAGCCGGCAGGCCGCTCTCCCGCTGCATCAGCTGAGCGATCACGTCACAGGGGTTGGAAATACAGATCATGATCCCGTGGAAACCACTCTGCTTAATGCGGGGCCCGACTTCTTTAACGATTCGGGCGGAGTTAGCAAGCTCCCCGACCCGGTTGTTTGAATGGTCATTCGGATTCCCAAGGACGATCTTGATGTTGCCGGCGGAAAAGACAATTGCGTCCGCGTCAGCAAGGGTTGACCAGTCATCCTCATAGGGCACAAAGGAAACCTTGGTTGTGGTCGCCAGGTAGGCCTGTTGGTCCGTTAAATCGTAAGCTTCTGCACGCGCAACTTTGTCTTTTTCATCAATCAGCATCAGTTCGCTGGCAATTCCGGCCGTCACAATATTGGTCGCAACGGTAGAGCCGACGTGACCGACACCGATCACAGCAACTTTATTTCCCATAGTAGAATCCCCCTTGATTAATAAATTGCTCTCATTATAGTCTCATTATTTTTTAATTCAAGAGCAAATAAAAAGTGACCAGGAAATTTTTAATCCTGATCATTTCATCCCCTATTGAATTTGCGGAGCGGCCTTCAAAAGAGTCATTCCAGCGGTATAAACATCCTGAATAATCTCAGCAACGGGTCGCTCTGCCTTGACCAGGTCAACAACCTATCCCGGCATGGCCGCGCCCCGGTGCTGAAGTTCCCCCTCGGTTGAGCCGATTCGCAGGGAACCACTAGCCAGTTTAGCAACCAACGGGGCCGCCTCCCGTGGAAGATGCGTTGCTTCGACCTCGGCCACTTGGGCGGTCAGGTCATTCTTCAGGTTCCAGCATGGTGCGCCGGTTGATTCACCGACTTCAACCAGATCATCAACGGAAGCTTCCACGACCACCCGCTTGACATTTTCATGAACGTTGCCCTCCTTGGCTGCCAGAAAGGCCGTTCCCATTTCAACGCCGGCAGCACCCATTACCCGGGCAGCGGCATAGCCCCGGCCGTCAGCAATTCCACCGGAAGCAACGACCACCGCGTTCTTCACGACATCCAGCGTTTCTGCAAGCAATGGCAGGGTCCCAGTCGTACTGATGTGACCGCCGCCTTCCCAGCCTTTGGCAATGATTACGTCCGCACCGGCACGGTCAGCTACGGCAGCCTCACTAGCACTCATAATCTTGGTGATGACGTTCATCCCCTCGTCATGCCAGCGCTGGAACCACTTTTGATCCAATTTATAGTTAGCGCCTTCCAACGAATCAGCGTAAATATTTTGAAGGCCGTTGCGCGCAGCAATTTCAGTTATCCGCTCAAGGTTTCCCTCAGCGTCAGAACTCATGGTGACGTTAATTGCAAACGGCTTGTCAGTAATCTGCTTGGTGGCCTTAATCTGTTCCTCAACTACCTCCGTCGGGGAGAAGCCAACTCCCAATACACCGAGGGCGCCGGCTTCACTAATTGCGCCAACCAGTGGGGCCATTGAGGTCCAAGCCATTGGTCCACCAATGATTGGGTATTTAATGTTGAGTTGCTTTGCTAATTCATTCACGATGATTCACTCCTTAACTGATGATATACTTATGATAATCAACGGTACCGGTTTGACCTAGACACTTTTGGCCAAACCGTCAGTAAGGAGGCACCATTTTCATGGGTGTTCGTGAACGAATTATCAAGACGTTTTTAGAACTACTGGGAACCACCAGCTACGAGCACATCAGCATTGCGGCCGTGATGCGCCAATGTCAGCTACCGCGGACTTATTACTACAATTCTTCGATGATAAGTCTAGTCTCGCTCATGAGGCCTTCTATTCCATTATGGCACCCGCCTTTAAATGGATAGCCCAGGGTCTGCAGGCAGATGGCACGATTAATCAGGTTGCCACCATCCAGGGAGTAACCTACCTTACCGAGCATAGCGATTCGGCGCAAAAGCTCTTCAACATTCAGGTGGGCGACGACAATTTCCCACGTGAATACCAGCGCCGCACCAAGCAAATTGTTTATGACCGCTTACATCAGATCTTTCGTTCAACGCCAAAACGACTCGATTACGTAGCAGAGCTATACGCCGCCGATGCGATTGCTACCATTAATTGGTACTGGCGACAGGACACACCGCTCTCTCCCGCCCAACTGGTTGACTTCATCATTACAAGCTATGAAAAAGGGTTAATTAAGCTACTTTGATTCGCCTTCAAATTATCAGGGCGTGGGCCATCATAAACTGGCCCACGCCCTGATAATTTAGTTATTTAAGTGAATCTGGTCGGCCACTGCCACAAATCGATTCGATATCGGTCGGATTGCGTGGGCTCCATAATAGGCCCTTGCCCAGGTCAAGCTGCTTAACCGCCGCCATTTCGTCAGCAGTCAGATCAAAGTCTTGCGAATTAAAGTTTTCGATAATCCGTGCCTTGTGGACACTCTTGGGGATTGCGACGATTCCCTGCTGGGTCAGCCAGCGCAGCATTACCTGTCCGGTCGTCTTGCCATGGCTTTGCGCGATTTTGGTTAGGACGGGATTGTTAAAGATATCGTGCAATCCTTCCGCCAGTGGTGAGAAAGCTTCTGGCTGAACGTTTTGCTGGCGATAAAAGTCAACAACGGCGCCTTGCTGGTCAAGGGGATTAATTTCCATCTGATTGACCGCCGGCTGAACGTCATTGAAAATCCGAAAGTTCGTGTAGAGGTCTGGCATAAAGCTGGAAACGCCAATTGCCCGAATCTTACCGGCCTTGTACGCGGCCTCCATTGCCCGCCAGGCGTTAAAGGTATCACCAAATGGCATGTGCAATAGGTAAAGATCCAAATAATCAGTTCCCAGCTTCTGCAGTGCCGTCTCGATGGCCCGCGCCGGCTTGTCACCGGTCGTGTCCGTCACCCACATTTTTGAAGTAATAAAAAACTGTTCCCGCGGGACAATGTCATTAAGTTAAGCTATTGACATTTGGGATACCAAAAGAGTGAGCCTTTATTTACACAATTTGTGTGAATGAAGGCTCACTCTTTGCTTTAAACAGCGTTGCTTTTTAAAATTAAATA
>NZ_JAOVYZ010000016.1 GCF_026413145.1 Limosilactobacillus kribbianus
GCTTGACCTTGTAGTCCATTGGCAACTGTTCCAGCGTAACCGCCACCGTTACCAATCTGACCGGTCGTGCCAGTGCTCAATTGACCGTTGCCAGCAGTATTGCCGCTGTAGGTGCCATTACCAGTAACATTTCCATTGCTGGTGCCTTGTTCAGCTGTGGTGTTCTGGTTAGAACTCGTATTGCCATTAGCATTTTGATCGTCATTAGTGGTTGACGAACCATTAGTAGTACTGTTAGTGCTTTGACCACTATTACTGTTCTGACCAGTACTTGCGGTATTACCACCATTGGTCGTCGAACCGTTATTACCGTTCTTCGTGTAGATAACAGTCGTGTTCGCGCCAGGATCGATTGGTGTAACCGTGCTATTCGTTGGCGTGTAACCATCAACGGATGGCACAGTCTGGTTTTCAGCGATCTTAGTTGGGTCGTTTGGATCATTCTGGTAGGTCTGGCCAGTGCCAATCTGCTTACCGTTTTGATCAACTGGAACAATCTGACCCAGCTTCTGATAGGAAACGGTCGTCGAGATGTTCTTCTGAACCGTTGGTTGGCCGGTAATTGTCTTTTGGGTGGTGTAGTAACCATCAACAACTGGTACCTGAACATCGCTGTACTTCTTCTGGCTCGGTGTCCAATCGGTGCCACTGATGACCTTTCCAGTGACCTTATCAACGGTGACAGTCCGCGTCCAGGTTGAAGTCTGCACGTTATCGCCGGTTAAGGTTTCACCGTTTGGTCCAACAAAGTGAACCGTGTAGGTGTAATCCTTGCTATAAGTATCCTTGGCAGGCCACTTAGGACCGTTTGGATCATTCGGGTTAATTGGTGTGCCTGGCTCATGCTGGTCGTTTGGACCAAGCTGGGCTGTGCCGTGTTTAACCGTAACGGTGTAGGTTTGGTCAACGGACGGGTTGTTGTCGAAGTTCTGACCCGTCGTTGGATTAGTGATGTTCGTGACATCGTAACCCTTATTCTTCAGCTCAGTGATCGTCTTGGTTTGGTCATAGTTGATCGGTTGCCCACTCTTGCCAGTAACCGTGTCGGTTGTGATTGGGCTGCCGTCTGGGTCAACGTACGTGATAGTCACTTTCTCAGTGTCAGTGGTTGGAGTTTGCGAGCTTTGGCTACCCTGGCTTTCCGAACCTTGGCTTGTCTGGCTGCCCTGACTCTGCGAGCCTTGACCAGTCTGACTGCCCTGGCTTTGTGAACCCTGGCTAGTCTGACTACCCTGGCTTTCTGAGACCTGGCTAGTTTGACTACCTTGGCTCTGCGAGCCTTGGCTTGTCTGGCTGCCTTGACTTTGCGAACCTTGGCTCGTTTGACTGCCCTGGCTCTGCGAACCCTGACTCGTCTCACTGCCTTGACTCGTTTGGCTACCTTGACTCTGTGAACCCTGACTCGTCTGGTTACCTTGGCTTTCTGAGCCTTGACTCGTCTGGCTACCCTGGCTCTCGGAACCTTGGCTCGTTTCACTGCCTTGGCTCTCTTGGCTCGTCTCACTACCTTGGCTTTCTGAGCCTTGACTCGTTTCACTGCCTTGACTCTGTGAGCCTTGGCTGGTTTGACTGCCTTGGCTTTCTGAGCCCTGGCTCGTCTGACTACCTTGACTCTGCGAACCTTGGCTAGTTTGACTGCCTTGGCTCTGTGAACCTTGGCTCGTCTGGCTGCCCTGGCTCTGCGAACCTTGACTCGTCTGACTACCTTGACTCTGTGAGCCTTGGCTAGTTTGGCTGCCTTGGCTCTGCGAGCCCTGACTTGTCTCACTACCTTGGCTTTGTGAGCCCTGACTAGTTTGACTGCCTTGACTCTGTGAGCCTTGACTTGTCTGACTACCTTGACTCTGTGAACCTTGGCTCGTCTGGCTGCCTTGACTCTCGGAGCCTTGACTCGTTTCACTGCCTTGGCTTTCTGAACCCTGACTGGTCTGGCTACCTTGACTCTCGGAGCCTTGACTGGTCTGGCTACCCTGACTCTGTGAGCTTTGACTAGTCTCACTGCCTTGGATTTGCGATCCTTGGCTGGTTTGACTACCTTGGCTCTGCGATCCTTGGCTGGTTTGACTGCTTTGACTCTGCGAGCCCTGGCTTGTCTGACTGCTTTGACTTTGTGAGCCTTGGCTGGTCTGGCTGCCCTGGCTCTCGGAACCCTGACTGGTCTGACTGCCTTGACTCTGTGAGCCTTGGCTGGTTTGACTACCTTGGCTTTGCGATCCTTGACTGGTCTGGCTGCCTTGACTCTCGGAACCCTGACTGGTCTGGCTGCTTTGACTCTGTGAGCCTTGGCTGGTCTGGCTGCCCTGGCTCTCGGAACCTTGACTGGTCTGGCTACCCTGGCTCTGTGAGCCTTGACTCGTTTCACTGCCTTGACTCTGCGAGCCCTGGCTTGTCTGACTGCCTTGACTTTCTGAGCCTTGACTGGTCTGACTGCCTTGGCTTTCTGAACCCTGACTCGTCTCGCTGCCTTGGCTTTCCGAACCTTGACTCGTCTGACTACCTTGGCTCTGCGATCCCTGGCTCGTCTGGCTACCTTGACTTTCTGAGCCTTGGCTAGTTTGACTACCTTGACTTTCCGAACCTTGACTCGTCTGACTACCTTGGCTCTGCGATCCTTGGCTGGTTTGACTGCTTTGACTCTGCGAGCCCTGGCTTGTCTGACTGCTTTGACTTTGTGAGCCTTGGCTGGTCTGGCTGCCCTGGCTCTCGGAACCTTGACTGGTCTGGCTACCCTGGCTCTGTGAGCCTTGACTCGTTTCACTGCCTTGACTCTCGGAACCCTGACTCGCCTGGCTACCTTGACTCTCGGAGCCCTGACTTGTTTCACTGCCTTGGCTCTGTGAACCCTGGCTCGTCTGACTACCTTGACTCTGTGAGCCCTGACTCGTCTGGCTGCCTTGACTCTGCGAGCCTTGGCTGGTTTGACTACCTTGACTTTCTGAGCCCTGACTCGTCTGGCTGCCTTGGCTTTCCGAACCTTGACTCGTTTGGCTGCCTTGACTCTCCGAACCTTGACTCGTTTCACTGCCTTGACTCTTGGAACCCTGACTGGTCTGGCTACCCTGACTCTGTGAGCCTTGGCTGGTCTGGCTGCCCTGGCTCTCGGAACCTTGACTCGTTTGGCTGCCTTGGCTCTGTGAGCCCTGGCTTGTTTGGCTGCCTTGGCTTTCGGAGCCTTGACTCGTTTGGCTACCTTGACTTTCTGAACCCTGACTCGTCTGACTACCTTGACTTGCAGGAGCCTTCTGGTAGTTGACCGTTGTTTCGATGTCATTCATCGTGACTGGCTGGGAGGCGACGTATGACTTATCTGGAACGTAGCCCTCAATCGTTGGTGTGGCGACTGAATCGTAATTAGTCTTGCTTGGCGTCCAATCCGTGTCGTATTGACCGTGGACAACCTGCTTGGTGACTGGATCCCAAGTCAGTGTCCGGCTCCAGGTTGCCGTTTGGACATTGTCCGCTGGCGTCTGGTCGCCCGCTCCAGCATAATGGATGGTTGCCTTTACCTGCTTCTGATACTGGCTCGGGTCAACCTCCTTATTCGGGTGCTGCGGATTGACCGGACTGTCATTGTGCTTCAACGTTACGATGAAGACCTGATCGCTCTGGTCATTAGCATCGAAGTACTGTGGCTGGCCTTCGAAGTCGAAATCATTGTTGACCAGGATGTAACCCTGGTCCCGCAGCTGCTTGATCGTCTGGGCCGTGCTGTAATTGATCCGGGTGTTCGGCTTACCCGTCAGCTTGCCGGAATTCGTGATCTCCTCATTGTGATTGTCTTGGTCGAGGTAGCGAATCTCCGCGTTTTGATCCTGCGTCATCGGGTCCTTGACCTGCCGGTAGGTTACCGTGTATTTCCGGTTCGGACTGGTGGCGTTAACCGTATCACCACCGACATAGTAAGCGTCCGGAACGTAGCCCGTCACCGCTGGCGTGCCGATAACTTGGTAGGTCTGCTCGGCTGGCTGCCAACCATTGTCCTTGATTACCTGGTTGTTCGTCTGGTCAACCACTACCGTGTGGTTAAATTCAACACTCGTGGTGCTGTCTTTTGGCGTCTGCTCACCCGCGCCGACGTAGTGAACCGTTTGCGTCCCTTTTTGCGTGGCCTGGGTGATCGTCTTGGTGCCGTGCTTCAGGATGACCTGGAAGACCTGCTCAACCTTTGGATTATTGTCAAAGGTGGCCATTCCGGCTGGGAAGCCGTCATTAACCAGGACATAGCCCTGCTTCTCAAGCGTTGCCAGCTGATCCTTCGTGCTGTAATTAATCAGCTCGCCGTCGTTGCCGCTGAGTTCCGCGGACTGAGCCAGGACCGCATTATGGTTGTCCTGATCCAGGTAAACAACGTGGGCACTCTCCTTGGCCGGCGCCTTCGTGTAGAAGACAACCTCCGTTTCGTTCGGCGTCTCGTGGGTGATGTTACCCATTGCCGGCACGGTCGCTTCGGAGGCCGTGTAGCCGTCAATCGTCGGGGAAGTTACCGCCGCAAAGCTGTCGTCCTTCGGCGTGTCCCAGCTATCTTTATCCGTGACCAGGTCGTGGTTACCGGTGAAGGTCAGCGTTTGGACGCTATCGGCCGCGGCGGTCTTGCCGGTGTCACCATAGATGTACTTCACCGTCCGCTTGACCGTGGCGGTGAGCGGTTGGGTCGTGTGCTTCAGGTAAATGTAGTAGGTGTTGCCGGCATTGTGATTGTCGCCGGTGGTGTAGGTATAGGTCTTATTGAACTGGTAGGCGTTGGCCGCCTTGTTCAGCGGATCATTCGGGTCGTAAAGGTAGTGGGCTCCGTAAACGTAGTAACGCACGATCGTTTCGGGATCTTGGCCCTCAGGGAAGGTAAAGGCAGAGCCGTAGTGACCATCGTTGGTGGCCTTGGTTTCGAGGACCTTGTAGCCATTCACGCCCTTAGGATCCTTGGTGTCCGCATCGAGCAGGACAACCGAGCCTTTTTCGGCATCCCCCTGGTAGAAGATGTAGATATTACCAATCTGACTTTGCTGACTAGGGTAAGTAACATCGATTGATTTTGTTCCATCGGCCAAAGCCAAGGCCTGGTCATTAGCACCTAATGTAATCGTCCGGCCATTATTTAGCGTAATAACATTGCCACTTTGCTTGAGGGAGTTGACCAAGTGATAATGACTGAACTCACTGGTAGCCGGCAAGGTAATCGTTTGCTTGGTACTCGGATCAGCATAGGTCGTCTGAACCGCTTCTTCGTTGCTAATCGGGAGACCGGTGTCGTAGTTAATGTAGTGAATGTTGAGACCGGCTTGGTCAGAAACAGAGCTTTCATCAGTAATAAAACTAGCAGTGGCACTGTAAGGCAATTCGTCTTCTGGATTATTGACAGCAGTCATGGTTTCTTTAACTGAAGAATAAGGTTTCCCAGTTGACGAATTAAATTTATAGTTAAAGTTAATTCCTACGGTAGTTCCAATAGGAAGTCCTTTAAAAACTCCGTTATAGTACTCCTTAGTCTTGTTAATTAATGCTTGCTTATCATTAGCAAATGTAATTGTTTCCGATGAGTCTGCTAATGATTGATAATCATCGTCAGTTAATTTAAATTCCGTTGCTGGGACATGAAAGACCACATTATATCCAACAAGTTTATTCCCATCATATTGCGCCGAATAAGCAAAACCACCATTAGTAAATCGACCATCATTATCCATTAATGTATCAATTGCAGATAGTGATAAGCCATTCTTACTAGAAGTATCTAAACACACAATATTTCCAAGTTCAGAAGCATCATGTGCAAGATGAATTTCTTCATTTACTAATTGGCCATCACTATTAACCGGAAAAAACTGTATCCCAATATTCGGAGTCATACTGGCAATTTGATCAAGATTTTCCCCGGTTACTTGATAATAAAATTTGTATATTTTCTGCTGGTTTATCGTTCCTTGTTGGCCTTTACTTGATTGCAATTTAGTAAAAGAAGTAGTTGGAACAATATGTCGATAATTATAATCAGCTAATATTCCAAATGTATTATATGAACCTTCAGCCATATGGGAAGCTGGAAGTGCGGATAACGCTTGATAATTATCCCGTGAAATGTTTATCGGATAATTAGCTAATGAATTGTTGCTATCATCCGTTAATGCAACTTTTTCATTATAAATAATGTTCCCACTCCGTACTGGTGTAAATGTACTTTTAGGTGTCTGCCAGTTAAATACAAATTTATCCGATGCAGTCGCAAAATTAAATGTCGCCGTACCAACACTTGATGAGTCCTTATTGATGTCAACTGAAAGAACAAATTTATTTGCTGATGATTGGTTTGCATATAGAGTCCCAATTATAACACCATTCTTGTCAGTAACATCACACACTCCACCGCTTACAAGGTAAAGGTATTTATTATTTGAACTACTATAATTAATATTAGCCAGATTAATAATATTGCCAGATTTTAGATACTTGGAATCAACCTTAAAGCTTCCCTTAATACCTAAGTGCGTATACTGGCTAGCTGTTAGATTTAAGGAAGACAAATCTTTGTCCTCATTTTGAAAATTAATTTTCACATTATCCGCTCAAACAGTTTGTGCTTGCTGCTGGCTTTGATTATCAGCCAAACTAACAGCACTATTATTTGCGGTCGAACTATTAGCCTTCTGCGCATTACTCTCAGCCGCGGAGCTCTCCGCTACCGGAGTTGCACTCGTGCTAGGCGCCGCGCTAGCAGCATCATCAGTCCCCGAACTAACCGCCGCTTGGCTCGCCGGCGCTGAACTAACACTCGGCGTGGCTGTTGATGCCGCAGCGCTGTTGCTGCCTTGCCCCAGCACCACGCTCTGGCCGCTTTCGACATTGGCGGCGGCGCTAGTTGGCGTGACGTTGGCGCCCGTATTGTCGTTGCTATTCGTTGCCGGCGTCGCATCCGCGTAGACCGGCGTATTGGCGCCAAAATACAGGGTCGTTCCCAGTAAAACCGAGGTCACGCCAATCCCCAATTTCCGCAAACCATAGTGTGGAACCCGGTGAGAGTGCATGACTTTCTTTAAATAGTCATTATTTTTTGAAACCATCTTCCCAACTCCCCTCAAATTTTCAATTATCACTAATAATTGACCACAAACCTAATATAATTAAATTCATAGTTTTCAGGTCCATTTTAGAAAAAAATAGCAAGTTTTTCGATCACTAAATTTATAATAGTTTGGGCGCTAAAAATGCACGATTCGGACTAAATTCGCGCTGGGAAGCGTTTCTGTCATGCTGGCCGAAACGCCGGCCCGGCACCAATTAGTTCCAACTGATATGGTTTTTCCGTCATACGTCTGCCGTTCACCAGATAACAAAAGCAGCGCTCACCCAAATCCTGGTAAGCGCTGCTTAAAACTATTCAATTGACCTTATCAATGGGAAATTGCCCGATGAGCGTTCATCAGACAGTATTTTCTATTCCGCGAGCTTGCCGACAACCGGCAGACCCTTCAGTACTTTTTCACCGTGGGGCGACTTTTCGACCAGGACCGCGGTCAGGTCGCGGCCGGCCAGGTTGCCGTGGTGCTTGCCACCCCGCCAAGCGGGTTTAGCGGACACGTCATAAACCGTCCCCTTGATCGCCACGTAGGCTGGTTGGCCGTTTTGCCCGTCGTACTTGGCTAACTCTTTCTTGGTAAATACTTGTTCTGTCATTTTGGCCCTCCTTTGGTTTGTGCTGACTTCAGCATACCATCTCACCGGCAAGAAAGGGCCCTTTGCCGGCTTTATTAAGCAAAACTTACTGATTGTCCTTGGCAAACACCAGGTGGACGCCGCCGTCACCAAGCGGCTCGGCCCGGACGAGCTGGAAGCGCTGGTCGACGAAGGCCTGCTTAGTGTCGAAGGTGCCCTTCTTCGTTGCGTCGCCGCTGATGTACGGGGCGACCACCAGGGAAATTTCGTCGACCAGGCCGGCCTTGAGAAAGGCCCCGTTGATCAGGGCACCACCGCCAAGCACCATCTTTTCGATGCCAAAGCGTTGCCGCAGCTTGACCAGGGCCTGCTCAAAGTCAATCTGCTCATCCCCGCAGACCAGGTACGGGATCGCCATTGACCGCAAAAACGCCAGGTAGCGCTTGTCGGCCAGCTTGGTCACCACCTCGATCGCCCGGCTCTTCTTGCCGGCATAATCGAAGTAGTTCTTCTCCCAGCCGGCACGGCCACGGCGGTCAAAGCTGACGTCCCAGGTCGTGGCCTGCAGATTTTCCGGTGACCAGTCGGTGTAGTTAATCCCGGTCGGGTCGTACTGGCTGAGGTCGACCTTCCCCGGTGCCGCGTACATGACGATTGTGTTGGTACCGTTCGCGTTGGTGTTGCTCAGCTGAAAGAGGATGTCGTCATAAAAGTCCCCCGAGGCCTTGTCACCCGGCAGGCCATCCCAGTCGCCATCAATCTTGCCGTCAATCGACTGATACATGTGAATGATTACCTTTGCCCGTTCCATTGTTTAGTCCCCCTATCTGACTGTATTATACCAAAACGGCCGCCCTCCACTTGGAAGGCGGCGCGTTTCTAGCAGTCGTGGGTTCCCTTATATTCAGTGGCGACCGGTTCGGTCAGGTCAACGACTTCCAGGTTTTCGGTCAGGGTCCCCTTCGTCGGGCTGACCAGCGGCATGGTGAAGTACTTCGGGTTAAAGCGGACCTCCATCTGGTTTTCAAACTGGATGTTGGCGTAGGGTTCACTCTTAATCCAGACGTCGCCGATGTTGGAGGCGACCCGCTCGTCGAAGTCATGCAGGTCGGCGTTCTGGTTGACGAAAATCAGCCGGCAGTTGGCGTCCAGGCTGCAGTTGCCGATGGCGGAAAAGGGCCCCACCCCGTCGTCAAAGTCCAGGACGATCTTCTTCCCCGGGCGCAGGTACTTGGCGATCCGTTGCTTCGCCTCCGCAGTAAAGGTTAATTGCTTCATCAGCGCTTCCTCCTCGTATCTTACTAATTGTTAGTTTACGCTTTTAACGAGAAAAACAAACTAATCTGCTCAGGCGGCAAATGTGCCTTTTCTCCTTGTGAATTTCGTTCTATACTTTGGGCAAAGGATGCGGGCACGCTAAAAAGACTAAAGGGGAAGAGCATTATGATTCATGAAATTAAGACCGTCTCAAACTACATCGAAGAGATCGAAAAACTGATCAATACTAAAAAACACAACTATTACTTTCGTGGGCAAGACGATGCCTTCTCCAACACCCTGCCCGCCGTTTTTCGGAACCGGAAACTCCTCGACAACGAGGACAACATGTTTAACGACTTCTTGATGACCGACCCGCAGCTCTTCGAAAAGTGCCGGACGAACTTTGAACGGCTCGCCTTGATGGAGCACTACCACCTGCCGACGCGACTGCTCGACGTCAGCAGCAATCCCCTGATCGCCCTCTTCTTTGCCGTCAAGGGCGGCCAGGGAAACGGCGAGGTTTACGTTTATAAGGACCAGCCCAACCGCGACAAGCTGGCGAAAATGCTTGACCACCAAGGTTGGCCGAACCTGATTGAGGAGTACGACGCTAAGATCGGCTCAACCTACCATAATTATTTTAAGAAGAACGCTTTTTCCAACGAAATGCAGCTGGAGTCCTCCCTCGCCCGCCAGTCGATGGCCGACAAGAGCTCCTTTTTCCAAACCCTCAAGCGCTTCTACGAGCTGGATAATCGGTACATTGCCAAGCAGCACAAGCTCTGGAGCCAGAGCTATTTCAGCTATTTTGAAGACAAAGCCGCCAGTCACTTCATCGACTTTAAACGGGACCTGCAGACGATTCCCTTCCTGCGCCTGTTTGAAGAGGCCAAGCGGGACATCCCCAGTTTTGCCAACAAGCTGAACCCACTGGAATTGATCGTTCCCAAGATCGTTAACAGCACGCGGATGAGCCGCCGGATGGAAAACCAGCAGGGACTCTTCCTCTTCGTGCCCTTCATCGGCGACGAGTACGACCAGTCGGTGACGATTGACTACGCCGAGGTCGAGCACCGCGCCCAGCTGGCGATCGATGTTTTGAGTCTCTATAATTCCGATAATCCCGACGAAAAAGAGAAGTACATCATCCCCGTCCAGTACAAGCACGGCATCTTGGACGAGCTGGCTAAACTCGGGATCGACTACAGCTTCATCTATCCCGAGGACCACACCAAGAAGGCCGAGCTAATCAAGAATAAGTACCTCGAATTATAAGTGGGACGCATGACCGACGATTTGGAATGGGCATTTAACATTTCGCCCGGCGCACCCTAGAATGGGGACGAATTAAACTGATCAACCCTGATTCCGGGAAGGAGACCCTTTTCATGCGTCGTCGTTTTGCTACTGTTCTCGTCATTATTGTTATCGTCGTTGCGCTCGGGGGGCTGACCGTCTGGCATCGCGCCCAGGCAGCCAAGCAATACGTTCAGTCGAACGTTCCCACCATCTTTGTCCACGGTTGGGGCAGCAGTGCCAACGCTGAAACCAAGATGACCCACGCTGCCAAACGGGCCGGGGTCACTGATACAATTGTCCGGGCCAACGTTGCCAAAAACGGCAAGGTAACATTTAACCACACCATCCCGGCGCACGCGATCAACCCGATCGTCGAGGTCAACTTGGCTGACAACAAGCTAAGCGCCTACAAGCACGACTATGTCACCGGCTACAAGCACGGCGGCACCTACGTCAAAAACGTCGTCCTAGCGCTGGAAAAACAGCACCACTATGCCGCCATCAACCTCGTCGGCCATTCGATGGGCAACCTGGAGATCATCAATTACATCAACGACAATGGCAACAATGACCAGTTGCCAAAGATTAACCACCTCGTCGCGATTGCCGGCCACTACAATGGCTTTGTCGGGCAAAAGACCGCCACCAGCCGGGTCGATCCCAAAACCGGCAAGCCAACGCGCGCGGATGCCACTTTCAAACCACTTCTGCGACTGCGGCATACCTTCCCCACCAACACGCGGGTGCTGAACATTTACGGTGACATGGAGGACGGCTCCCATTCCGACGGCGACGTTCCGGTTAATTCGGCCAAGACGCTCAAATACCTGGTCGCCGGTCGCGCTAAATCCTACCGAGAAGTGGAGATTAAGGGCAAGGACGCCCAGCACAGCAAGCTCCACAACAACGATCAGGTCAACCGCGAACTGATCAACTTCCTCTGGCACAAATAATTTTGAAGGACCATCCGGCTTAGCTTCGAGCTGGTGGTTTTTTTGTTACAATGGAGAAAACGAAGTGGAAAGGGGACTTGGAAAATGCGGCACGTTGAGAAAGCTTTATTGATCATACTGGCAGTGGTGACGGGGCTGGCAATCGCCGGGCACGGCCAGGCCGCGACCCTGAAGCAGCCGCGAAGCCAAACCTACCAGGTCACCTACATCAACGCCAACGCCTATCAGACCAAGCACCAGTACGCCCTTTTCAACCGGGCCGGCCGGGTCACTTACGTCAACGTCGAGGATTTCGACCAGTCCGGCAGCCCGTTCGTCGACAGCCAGGCAAGCAAGGAACAGGCCCGAGCGCCCCATCTCCTGCAACGCTACGTTTCCTCAGCCACGGCCCTCAACCGGGTGGCAACGCAGCGTGGTTTCCAAGCTTGGGCGCACAATCGGGTGCGGATCCATAACCAATTAATCACCCAGGCGGCTACTGGCAAGGTCAGTCAGGTCACTAGCACCGGCTTCACCGTCACCTACCCGACCAAGTCAAAGGTTCCCTACGCCACCGTCCAATTCAAGCTGGCCCCAGATAAGTACCAAGTTAAACATTGACGAAAACTACCCACGACTGGATTGCAGTCGTGGGTAGTTTTTTACTCTAAATGCCAGCGCTTCTTTAGCTTATCCTCGCTGAATTGCAGCAGCTCTTCACCGCTGACGCCGTACTTGTCGGCCAAGATCAGCACCTGGTCGATGATGTCGGCCATCTCTTCGCGAAGGTTGTATTCCTTCTCGGCCGTCGTCGCCGTCTTTTCACCAGGATGGGAACGGCCGATCTCAATCGCGCGGACCGCCCGCGCCAGTTCGCCCTCCTCTTCGGTGATAAAGTTCATCCGCTATTCCGGCGACAGTTCGTACCAGTGCTTGCTGCGGTAAAAGTCGCGCAGCCAGCGTTGGTGATCGTTAATCAGCATTTCAACCACTCCTTTGGGCCCTATTATACCCCGGGAGCGGGCGATTAATAGGCCTGGATCAGGTCCTGAATCGGCAGTGCGGTGGTCCCGGTCACGATCTTGGGCGAACCGCCCCCGTTGACCTGGCCGAGCGCTTGAAACTTTGTCAGGATGTCCCGCGCCTTGCCGGCTGGTGAAACGATCGCAAAGCTGGTCTGGTCGCCGAGTTCGGCAACCAATAGTTTGTCGGTCTTCACCTGCCGCAGCAACTGCGGTGCCAGCATCGACATGTCACCGGCGCTATCAATTTGGACCTGGCTGACCGGTTGATCTTCCTCTAGAATTTGCTTGAGCTTAAAGGCCATCAACTCCTTTTTGAGGGCCTTGACCTGCTTTTTAAACTGCTTGTTTTTGGCGGCCAGCTCCTGGATTCCGGCGGTGACCTGATTTTCCTTTACGCTGAGCAGTTTAGCCGCCTGCTTCAGTTCCCGGTCGTCCTGCTTCAGGCGGTCGTTGGTCACCAGGTTGGTCGTGATGAAGATCTTGGTCCCGGCCGAAACCTTGGCCGTACCGAGAATGACGAAACTCTGGAGCTGGCCGGTATGGTTGACGTGGCAGGTACCGCAGGGCTGGGTGTTGATGTCGCCAAAATGGACCAGCCGGACCTGCCCATACTTCCGGTAGGCGGGATCGGGGTAGTCGCTGCCGGCAACGTAGGTGAACGTGGTGGGAATGTCCTGGTGGATGACGTCATTCATCCACGCCTCAACGTCCGCCAGTTCCTCTTCACGGACCTGCTTGGCGTCGACGATGTACCACTCGTTGTGCGGGTCGGCATTCACCTCGACGATCTTGGCATTCTTGTCGGCATAGTAGCCGTCGAGGAGGTGAAAGGCACTCTGCACGGTCGTGTTGATCCAGCGCGTCCGGGCATCAACCTGCATTTTGATCGGGTCGTGGAGCTCGCCGGCCACCTTGTGATAGAGGGTGTCGCCGTCCCACTTCAGGTCAACCACCGGCAGACCGTTGATCGTTCCGCGATCGGCCAGCTGCCCGCCCTTTTCACCGTAGAAGACGGTCTCATCAAAGGCGTAGTAGCCGTCTCGTTCATCCTTGATCTTGGTCGTGCAGGTTAGCTTTTCGAAATCATCGTAGTTCTTGTTCATTGTTCTTCCTCCTCTCGGGCATTTCCTATAGTTCCGCAGTGGTCCCAAGTGCTTTTTGATCCGCCAGGTCTAAGCACTTCTTGGCCGCAGCTAGGTCAAGCAGGGCCATCCCCACCGCGTCAAAAATCGTAATCTGCTGGTCATTGTCACGTCCTGTGGCCTTGCCAACCAGCAGGTCACCAATCTCACCAGCGATCTTTTCCTTGGTAATTACCCCGGTCTTAATTGGGATTTCCGATTCACCGGTCGTGATGCAGTGTTCAAAATCATCAACAAAGACTTTGGCATCCTTGAAAAGCTGCGGATCAATCTCCTCTTTGCCTTCCGCATCCGCGCCAATGCACGAGAAGTGGGTCCCTGGCTTAACCCATTCCTTCTTGATGAGCGGCGTCATCGATGGGGTAACCGTAATAATAATATCACTGTCATGAACGTCACTAGCCAGGTCAGGCGAGGCAGCAAATTCAACGTTGCTGGCATTAATCTGGAACTCATCCTGCAGGCGCTTGGCAATCGTGGCAATGAACTTTTGTGCATTTTCCGGATGAAGGACATCCGCCACCGTCACCTTCTTTAGCTGCGGAAAGAGGGTCAGCGTCCCCGCAATCTGAAAGGCGGCCTGATTTCCGGCACCAAGGATCAGCAGCTTTTTGGAATCGGGGCGAGCCAGCAACTTGGCGCCGAGAGCCCCGGCCGCCCCGGTCCGAATCCCCGTAATGTAGGAACCATCAAGAATTCCCAGCGGTTCACCGGTCTGAGCGCTGAACACCACGATCATCCCCACCAGGTCGGGAAGGCCCTTCGCCGGATTGTCGCCGAAGAAGGAAACCGTCTTGTGCCCGTAGATTCCTAACTTTGGCAGATAACCGGACTTAATATCCATGTCCGCCTTACCGGGATTGAACGCGTAGAAAGTGGTAGGCCAAACAACCGTCTCACCATTGCTTTTAGCAGCGTAGACCTGTTTGTTTTCCTCGATGATCGAGCCCATGTCCGTTACCGCTTGGATCTGCTCTTTCGTTAAAATCTTAAATTTTGCCATGATTCTCACTCCTTCTTAGTTAAAACTGCTTATACTTCGTCATCAGATCGGTCAAAAGGTCGCCGTCAATGTTGCCACCCGAGATCACGAGCGCAATGTTCTTACCGCCGATCCGGTCCCCATACTCCTGAACCGCCGCAATCGTCATGCAGCTAGACGGCTCCGCGATAAACTTTTCTTCCCGGGCCATGAAGCTGGTTGCCTTGCCGATTGCGTCTTCGGAAACGACGATCAAATCGTCCAGGTAGTTTTTCAGGATCTTGTAGGAGAGGGCCCCCACCCCGCCGATCACCGCGTCACACATCGATGGTTTGGAAGGATAGTCCGCATAAAAGTGATTGTCTTCATATGATTTAGCCATCGCCGGGCACGCTGCGGTTTGAACACCGACAATCCGAACATTGGGGTTGAGATGCTTCGCGGCGACCGCCGTTCCGGTGATCAGGCCGCCGCCACCGATTGGAACAACGATCGTATCAATCGCCGGATTCTGCTTTATAATCTCCAAGCCAACGGTTCCTTGGCCACCATAGATTTTGAAGTCGTCGTAGTAGGCATCGATGTAGGTCATCTCGTGGTCATTAATGTACTGCATCCCTAACTTATGGGCTTCGTCGTAATCCTTACCCATCAGCATCACCTTTGCGCCAAAGTACTTGATCTTGTCGATCTTACTTTGCGGTGCCGTTTTTGGAACAATCACCACGGTATTTTGAATGCCCAGCAGGGACGAAGCATAGCTGACTGAGCTGCCGTGATTCCCGGAAGAAATCGTCGCAACCCCCTTTTTCTTTTGCTCCGGAGTCAGCGTTAGCATTTTGTTGAGTGCCCCTCTGATCTTGAAGCTCTTTGCCCGTTGCATTGATTCGAGTTTGAAGAAATACTTCTGATCCTTGTCGCCTAGGTAGTACGATTGAACCAGTGGGGTTGTCGGTACGTACGGGTGGATCCGCTTGTATGCGGCTGCTACTTCGTTGAAATTAAATTCTTGTTCTGTCATCAGAAAAAACCTCCTAGTACGCAAAAAGCACCCAACCCTATTTCTCTTCCGTTCGAAAGCCCTAACGAAATAAGGTTGAGTGCTATTATTCCCAGTTCCGGGGAACCAGGTAGCGTATTTATTTGTTGCTAATATTCTAGCACAATTAAGAATGGATGTAAACGTTTGGAATCAAATTTTGTTTAATCAACTTTCGCCAATCTACTCTCAATCCTAGTACCAGGCCGGTTTGTCGCCGTCCGTTCCCGGCTTGTCGACCCCGAAGTCTTTGCGTGCATACGGTGCCGGATCGTCGATGATCTTGGCGACAAAGTTCCCGATCGACTTCCGCGAAACTTCGGTCCCCTTAAAGGCCTCGCCACGCTCCGTGGTCTCATAGTCGACCTCGTCCTTGTTGGTCAACCAGGCCGGACGAATAATCGTGTAGTCCAAGTCGGAAGCGGAAATCACGTCCGCGGCCTTGCGGTAGGTGCCGAGGTAGCTGTCCTCCTGGCCGCCACCAAGCTCGGCATTATTCCATTCGCCAAACTTGCCGGGAACCTCGTCGTAGATTCCGATCGAAGAAATCCAGACCAGCTGCTTAACGTTATTCTCGTCCATCGCTGATACAATGTTTTTGGCCTGCTGTTCGATCTCTGGGTTCCGCAAATTAGCGTAAACAACATCGGCCATCTCAACGGCGGCACCCAATTCACCGACGTTCAACGTATCACCCTTAATCACCGTTTCACGCTGATCATCAACGTGCTTCAAGTTTTGGGGATGACGCGTATACAGTAACAGGTGATCGTCGCCGTTCTTCAACAGCGCATCAATCGCGTGTCCAGCAATTTTACCAGTCGCGCCGAGAATCAGTACTTGCTTTGTCATAAATAATCCTTCCTTCTTAATTAAATTCCCTTGGCTTACGATACCTAGTATACTTGCCCCGCTAACTTATTAAAAGTAAATACTTGCCGGTAAGGTAGTTACCCACCGGTAAGATTTACCTGACCCGGGGGCGGTTCGGGAAATTAAATTTTTTTGGCAAAGCTTGCTATAATGGACTTAGCATTTCACAAGGAAGGTGAACAGATGATGGAGAAAATGTTCAATACCGGTGCCGACTACGCCCTCTCGATCATCGGCGGTAAGTGGAAGCCGGTGATCCTCTACCTGCTGGCGGGGCATCCCCGGCGGACCGGCGAACTGGTCAAGCAGCTCGGCACCTCCTACAAGGTTTTGACCGACCAGCTGCGTGAGCTCGTCGACGCCGGCATCGTGGCCCGCAAGAGCTTCAACACCATCCCGCCCCACGTCGAATACCGGCTGACCGACGAGGGGGAGAACCTCTACGCCGCCTTGCGCTACCTCAACTACTGGGGCGAGCGGCGAGCCGCGGACGAGGACGGCGTCAGGATCATGTGCACCAACCAGATGAAGAAGATTGGCGACGACGGCCTCTGCGTCGTCACCAAGCGCCACCTCAACCATTGGAAACAAGAAATCGTCAGCCAAGACTAAGGAGTATTTTCATGAAATTAATCAGTTGGAATATCGATTCACTCAATGCCGCCCTCACCGGAACGTCCGAGCGGGCCGGCGAAACCCGGGCGGTCCTCAAGAAGATTGCGGCCGCCGCACCGGACGTCTTTGCCATTCAGGAAACCAAACTGCGGACGGACCCAACTAAGAAGCACCGCGAAGCCCTCGCCGAAATTTTCCCCGACTACGAATACGTCTGGCGGTCTTCGGAAGAACCAGCCCGGAAGAGTTATGCCGGCACCATGTACCTTTACAAAAAGGACTATCAACCCAAGGTGACCTACCCGACCATCGGCGCTCCATCGACCATGGACCAGGAAGGCCGGATCATCACCCTGGAATTCCCGGACTTCTACGTCACCGAGGTCTACACGCCTAACTCCGGCAACGGGTTGAAGCGGCTGGCCGAACGGCAGATCTGGGATGACAAGTACCGCGAGTATCTGACCGAACTGTCGAAAAACAAGCCGGTCATGGCCAGCGGGGACTTCAACGTCGCCCACGAGCCAATCGACCTCGCCCATCCGAACAGCAATCACCACTCCGCCGGCTTTACCGATGAGGAGCGGGAACACTTCACCAAGCTGTTGGCGGCCGGCTTCACCGACAGCTTCCGCAAGCTCTATCCCGACAAGGCCGGCGCCTACTCCTGGTGGGCCCAGCGTGCCATCACCAGCAAGCAGAACAACTCGGGCTGGAGAATTGACTACTGGCTGGTTAGTGACCGGATCGCCGACAAGATTCAGGAATCCACGATGGTCGACACCGGCAAGCGCCGTGACCACGCCCCAATTGAACTACAAATTGACCTCTAGAAATGTCTGCTGGGGCCTTGCCCCCACCTTAGTTAATTATTAAAATAAGATCATTATGAGATATTCTTACAAATTCAGCGACGCCATCCACCTCTTGGCCTACCTGGTGGTTCACGAGGGCGGGGATTGCTCCAGCAAGGCGATTGCGGCCAGCATTGAGGTCAACCCCAGCGTGGTCCGCAAGTTGATGGCCGATCTGCGCCATGCCAAGATCATTGACACCCAGACGGGGAAAGCCCGCCCCAGCCTGGCCCGACCGGCGAAAGAGATTACCCTCTTTGCCGTCTTCTGTGCCATCCAAATGGACCACGAGTTGCTCCACGTCGACCCGGCCACCAATCCCCAGGAAAAGGTGGGGCAACGGATTCAACCCGTCTTGAACCATTACTACGCCCGGATCCAGGACGCCGCCACCACGGAAATGCGGCGGATTACCATCGCTGACATCGTTCAACAGATTAACCAAAAATAGCATCGGTTCCTTAAAAGGTCCGGTGCTATTTTGTTTCACATGAAACTTTCTAATTCAAAAAGGCCCGCTGCAAATCTGTGCAAACGATTCGCAGCGGACCGTTTTATTTACATTTCCATTCCCATTTTCTTGTATGATTCCATGCCGCCGAGCCAGAGTTGATCCATTGGAACGCCCCGCTCCTCTGCGAAGGCCTTCATCAATGTCATGTGGTTCATCAGGTGGTAGTGCTTGTTCGGCTCGGCCGGATCGACGACCAGGAGCTGGGCCATCATCCCGCCATCCTCGTGCTCCAGGATGTGGCAGTGGTACATGAAGACGCCGGCAACGTTGAACCAGACCTTGAGCAGCACGTGCTCGCCGGGGTTAATTGCCACGGTATCCTTGAGCCCCAGTTCGTTCGGGTACGGAGCATGGCCGTTGCGCGATACCACCTCAAAGGCCCCGCCGTGCATGTGATAAGGGTGAATCATGCCGGGTGCCGGATTGGTGTTGTAGATGTCCCAGAGCTGGACCCGGTGCAGCGGCATCTGGTAGTCGATCCGGTCCATCTTGAACTTCTTGCCGTTCATGGCCACCGCCTCGTCCATGCCGTCAAGGGTGACGTGGTGGACGGGCAGGTCGGGATCAACCGCCGGATCCGGGGTCTCAAAAAGGGTCTCAGGCAGCGCTGTCTCGTCTCTTTCAAATTCATGAATCCGGAAATGAACCAGAGGAACGTCGTCGGAGTAGAGGATCACCTCATCCCCCGGCCGGTACTTGCCAAAGTCGACAATCACTTCCTGCCGTTCGGCACAGGTGATCAGGAGCTTGGTCATTTTGACCGGATGCGGTAGGAGGCTGAGGTCCCCGGCAATCTGAGTGAATTCTAGATCATCGGAAAAGTGGAGGCGGAACTCTCGCCGGTTGGCCCCGTCAAGAAAGCGCAGGCGAACCCGCTGCGTGGTGACGTCAAAGTAGGGATTGATCGTCCCGTTGATCATCGGCGTCGGACCGGCAACCCCATCCGGATCATAGTCGGCCCGGTAGTCCCACTGGTTGTTTTCGTGGAAGCGCCGATCCTGGAGAATGAGCGGAATGTCGTCGACCCCGTAGTTGCGCGGCAGGGGCAGGCTGGCCTCATGTTCATCCTGAACGATGGCGCCACCGGCCAGACCATGCCAAACCTGCTCGGCCGTCGCCGGACACGGGTGGGCGTGAAGCCAAACGAAGGCGGCCGGTTGGTTAATCTTGAAGGTCACGTCACGGCTCTTCCCCGGGTAGACCGGGGCGTGGCAGCCACCGTCCTCGATCGGCCCCGGGATGGCGAGACCGTGCCAATGGAAAGTCGTTACCTCGGGCAAGTGGTTAACCAGATGGACGTGGATCGTCTTGCCGCGCTTAAAGATCACCGTCTTGCCCAGCAGTGCGCCGTTGTAGCCCCAGGTCTTGGTCTTTTCCCCCGGCAGGAGCTGGGTCTCGCCGGGCTGGGCCACGATCGTGTAGTACATGTCAGTGGCAGTTTCCTTGTCCGGCTTTAAGATCGCCGGAATCTTCAAGGGCTGCTGTTCAGTCTGCGGCGTTTCCAGGGGCACGTAACCCGCGTCGTGGTAGTCATAGGCAGCTTCGTCGTAAAAGTAGTTCGTAATCACCTTTTCTTCTGCCATTTTCCTCAACCCCCTTGGTTAAAATTATTGCAGTGAATCCCAAGCCGTCAGGGTGACCGGCGTGCTGTCGGCCAGCTGTTGAAGCGTCTCGTCCAGGTACTTGCGGTTGATCACGGCCTCGTAGGTGTATTCTTCAAACCAGTCCTGGGTCATGACGAAGTAGCCGTTGTCACCGTTATCCTTGCCCCAGCTGTTTTCGATCTTCCAACGGGTCGGTTCACCGTTGACCAGGTCAAAGCCGGTCAGGGTCATGGCGTGAGAAACCATTGCCTGCCGGGATTCGAGCCGGTCTTTCTTGTCCATCGTGAAGTCAACGTCGAGCAATTCGGCCCGCCGGAAGAGCTTGGCATCCATCAGGCCCCGCTTGCGGTCCATCTGCTGGAGGACATCATTGCCGACCCAGACGGTCTCACCGGCCTTGAGCTGCTTGATGGCCGCTTCCTGCAGGTACTTGAACGGCACGTTGACGAACTTGATCGGGATCCCGCCGGCCACGCTGTCCTGGGTTGGCATTGCGTAAACCTTGTTGTAGGCGTGGTCCGGTGCGTTAGTGACGACCACGTAGTCATTCAGGTTGTTGGCGAAGTATTCCCGATAGAACTTCAGTGGCGTCAAGTTGAGAATCTGGTGGAACTTCTTGTCATCGTCCTGGTATTCCAGGTCAAACTTCGCCGGCGGTTCACCAAAGGAGTAGGCGGCGACCTTGTAGACGTCGGCCATCATCTTTTCCTTGGCCGCGCTCAGGTCATCCGCGCTGGCCCCATCATTGACCAGGCGCCGCAGTTCCAAGGCGTCCTTTTTCATCATGTAGTTCATTACCTCAGCCACGTCGGTCGTGTCCTTAGTGTTATGGGTGTCGGGCATCACGTACTCCGGGACGACCCCGTACTTTTCGATGATCGAAGCGGCGTTGGCCCACTGACCACCGTCATTTTCGGCAAAGCTCAGGTAAAAGTCGACGAGCCGGTCATGGAGCGGCTTCTTGGCCGTGGCAATGACCTTCTGGAAGAACATGTTGGCCCGCTCGATCCGGTCCCAGAAGAAGAGGTAGTTTTGCGACAACTCAAAGTCTTTGACCTTGTACTTAGTTGCAAACTTGTGCCGCAGCGTGTTCAGGGTCGCAAATGACCAGCAACGGCCACTGTGCCGCTGGTTGGACGGCTTCCCGGTCTTAATCTCGTAGGAAAAGGCGCGGTGCAGGCGGGCACTGGCTGCCGGATCCTCGCTGGCGTTCTTGATCCCGTTCTTTTGAACCGCCCGGGCAATTACGTCGGCATCGCGGCGGGCATGGAAGGCTTGTTGATACTTTGCCACCATTTCAGGTGTTAGGTGTTTTTCAGACATAAAAATCCTCCTTGTTCTTTTTGCAAAAGTTAATCTACATCTATGATAACGCAAACAAAGGCGGTGGGACAGAACTCGCTTGCGAGTTCGTCTTCCCACCCCCGCGAGGCTGGCTAGGCGTCCTGGGCGTTGATTTATCAACGTTCAGGATCCAGCCAGCTACCGCGCTGTAGCATTTACAGCTATATAACGGCAAAGAGGCTGGTTAATTCCCAGCCTCTTGTTAATCTTCTTGTTCCTCGAGTTCCCGCTTGACCATCGTTGGATCGGCCTTGCCGGGATTTAGTTCCACCAGCTTGCCGGAGCCGCTGTAAATGATCCACTCGGCGAGGTTGACGATGTGATCGCCCGCCCGCTCCAGGTAACGAATCACTGCCAGGTAGGTGCCGTAGCTCTGCACCGCCGTTCCCTGCTGGAGGGCTCGCATGATGGCATCCTGCTGCTGGACGTAAATGAGGTCGACCTTCAGATCCTCGTTAGCAACCTCGTAGGCCTGCTGCTCGTCGGTGTAGACGTAGGCGTCCATCACCCGCTCCAGCATCTGGCGGACGATCATCATCATCCGCTCAATCTGGTCCTCGATCTGGTCATCATCGGCGGTCGCGCTCAGGTTGATTGCCGCCCGGGCGATGTGGGTCGCGTAGTCCCCCAGTCGCTCGATGTCCGAGCTAGCTTTAAGAATCGAAATAATCTTGCGGAAATCCGTCGCCACCGGCTGCTGGAGGGCCATCAGCTTCAAAGCCTGCTTTTCAAGACGGATCTCCTCGTCGTTTAATTTACTATCGGCACTTAAGACCTGCTGGGCCAGGGCCGTGTTCTTGTCGGTGAAGGCCTTCGTCGCCTGGTAAATCTGCTCGCTGGCGTCGATCCCCATCTCCATGAAATGGCTGCGCAGCCGCTTTAGTTCGTCATCAAAGATTGCACCCATTGTCGTCCCCCTAACCAAACTTGCCGCTCAGGTAGTCGGCCGTTTGCTGCTCCTGCGGGTTCATGAAAATCTCCGCAGTCTTGTTGAATTCAACCAGGTGCCCCTGGTGCATGAAGGCCGTCCAGTCCGCGGAACGGGAAGCCTGCTGCATGTTGTGGGTCACCATGATAATCGTCAATTGTTCCTTTAATTGTACTAAAGTATCCTCAATTTGCGAAGTCGAAACCGGGTCCAGGGCACTGGTCGGCTCGTCCATCAGGATAATCTCAGGTCGCACGGCAAGCGTCCGGGCAATGCACAATCTTTGCTGCTGACCGCCGGAGAGGGCCAGGGCACTGCTGTTCAGCTGGTCTTTGACCTCGTTCCAAAGCGCGGCTTGGCGCAGACTCTCCTCGACGCGTGCATCGAGCACCTGCCGATCCTTTTCGCCAGCCAACCGGAGCCCGTAGATCACGTTTTCGTAGATCGATAATGGAAACGGCGTCGGCTGCTGAAAGACCATCCCGATCTGCTGGCGCACCCGATAAACGTTGGCCTTGGGCTGGTTAATGTCAATCCCGTGAAAGTTAATTTCCCCCGTTACCGTGGCCAGGTCGTCGTTCATCCGGTTCAAACTCCGCAAGACCGTTGATTTTCCGGACCCGGATGCGCCGATCAAGGCCGTAATTTGATGGGCCGGAAATTTGAGTGAAACTTGCTCCACCACTTTTTTAGTGCCGTAAGCAACGGCTAAATTTTTCACTTCTAAGGCTGTCTTTTCCATTTCTTATCCTCACTTTGCAAATCGCCGCTTCACCAGGTAACCGATCAGGCGGGCTAACAGATTGAACAGCAGAATCGTAATAATCAGCACCGCGGCCGCCCCGTTTGAAACCGCCCGGGCATCCGGCACCAGTCCCTCACTGTTGACCTTCCAGATGTGGACCGCCAACGTTTCCGCCGGCCGCAGCGGGTTGAGAAAGCTGGTCGGGCTAAACGGATTCCAGTTGCCATAGTCTACGGCGGGCGTGCTCTGCCCGGCGGTGTAGATCAGGGCCGCCGCTTCGCCAAAGACCCGGCCCGCGCTGAGGATCATCCCCGTGATGATTCCCGGCAACGCCCCGGGCAGGACGATCTTGGTAGTAACCCGCCATTTTGACATTCCTAATCCCAGTCCGGCCTGCCGCTGCAAGGTCGGGACCTGCTGGAGCGCATCTTCAAAGCTCCGGGTCAGGATTGGCAGATTCAGAATCGTCAGCACCAACGCCCCGGCCAATAGGGAGAAGTCCAAGCCAAATTGGAGAACAAAAACCAGGTAGCCGAAGAGCCCAATGACGACAGACGGCAGCGACCCCAGGACCTCCACGGCCAGGCGGATGGCCGCCGTCAACCGATTCTGCACCGCGTACTCGCTCAGGTAAATGGCCGCACACAGGGCGAGCGGCACCGAGACGAGCATTGTCAAAACAACCAGGTAGAGTGAATTGAAGAGCTGGTCCCGGATTCCACCCCCGCTTTGAAAGGCTTTTGCCGGTGACAGCAGGAAATGCCAGGAAACGTGCGGCAGGCCCGTCACGAGCAAGTAGGCCAAAAAGGCCAGTACCGCCAGGCCGGTGATCCCGGCCAGCAAAAGAATTAGCATCGTCGCCAGTTTATCAGTTTTTTCTGGTCGCATCTTAGCGGACCCCCTTTCGGCTAATCACCCGCAACAGCAGATTAAACGCCAGTGACATCAACAACAGTAACAACGCCAATGACCACAGAGCGTTGTTTGACGCTGTCCCCATCACGGTGTTCCCGATGCCGGTCGTCAAAACACTGGTGAGGGTGGCCGAAGACGACAGCAGACACGTGGGCATGATCGCCGCATTGCCGATCACCATTTGCACCGCTAATGCCTCACCAAAGGCCCGTGCCATCCCGAATACCATCGCGGTCAAAATCCCGCTCTTTGCACTTGGGACCACCACCCGGCTGATCGTCTGCCAGCGCGTGGCGCCCAGACCCGCGGACGCTAGGCGGTACTGCTGGGGAACCTGCCGCAGGTTATCAATGGTCATCGAGGTCATCGTCGGCAGAATCATCAAGAAGAGGACACAGGTCGCTGCCAGAATCCCGAAGCCGGTCCCGCCAAACATTCGGCCGAGCTGGGGCACGATTACCGTCAACCCGACGTAGCCGTAAACTACCGAGGGGATTCCCACCAGCAATTCAATTACTGGCTGCAAGACCCGATAAACCCAGTTTGGCAACAGCTCGGTGATCGCGATCGCGCTGACCAGCGCCAGGGGAAGGGCCAAGACACCGGCGAGGACCGTTACCGCAAAGGAGGTGGCAATCATCGGCAGGGCGCCGTAGTGGTGATGGCTGGGCCGCCAATCGGTGCTAGTCAAAAATGCACCGAGTGAAAATTTGTCAGTGGTAAACAGGGCCAGTCCCTTATTAATCAAAAAGGCAAACAGGGTAACTACTAGCCCGCCAATCAGGAGGATCGCCAAGCAACTCACCAGCTTGCCGCCCCATTCCTGCCTGGTTTCGACCGACGGGGCCAG
Organism: Limosilactobacillus kribbianus; assembly: GCF_026413145.1. Classification (GTDB taxonomy): domain Bacteria; phylum Bacillota; class Bacilli; order Lactobacillales; family Lactobacillaceae; genus Limosilactobacillus; species Limosilactobacillus kribbianus. The sequence goes on from NZ_JAOVYZ010000016.1 coordinate 24,566, forward strand.
CAAGCGGTCGGTTGTTTTCTTCCGGCGAAAAGCGACGGTCGGTTTGGGCTTGAAGGATTGGTTTAACTCGTCCATCGGTTATCTCCTTTCACTAATTTGGCCATCCGGCGTCCGCGCGACCTTCATGTCGTGGATGCTGATGTAGTTGGCATCCTTGATGAGGGAGTCCTGGACCCGGCGTGTTTGCATAAAGCGAATAAATCTTTTGGTTGCCGCATCTGGCCGTCTTTTCGTATACAGGTGCTCGTAGGACCAGAGTGGCCACCGGTTAGTCATTACGTTTTTAGCCGTCGGGGCCACGCCCGCCAATTTGACCGGCTGAACCCGTGAATTGACATAGGCAAATGAGATGTAGCTGATCGCGCCCCGCGTGTTGGCCACGATCTCCTTCACGGTTCCGTTGGAGTCCTGCTCCTGGGCATTTACCGCGTGCTCACCGGGCCGGAGCACCGTCTGCTCAAAGGCAACCCGCGTCCCGCTGCCACTTGCCCGGTTGATAACCGTGATCGGCAGGTTGGGACCGCCGAGCTGGCGCCAATTCGTGACCTTACCGGTGAAGATTTGGTGCAGCTGGTCCAGGGTCAGGTTGTCGATACCGAGGCGGGGATTCACGATCGGGGCGATCCCGGCCACCGCAACGATGTGGTCTTGTAACTTAGTATGCTCGATCCCATCCTGTTGATCGGCGAAGATGTCGGAAGAGCCGACATTCACCGCTCCGTCTTGGACCTGGCTCAAACCAGTTCCCGAACCGCCCCCCTGAACGATGATGCTGGTCCTGGCGTGATCCCGTTGGTATTTCTCAGCGGCCGCCTCAACCAGGGGTTGGAGGGCGGTCGAACCGACCACCGTCACCTTGGATTGGGCCGGCTGTTTCTTGGCGGCGGCCCAGCCACAGCCGAGGCCGGCCAGCACCCCGGCCAGCAAAATTCCCAATAATACTTTGCGCATGATCTCCTCCTAGTTGTCTTCACGGTTTTCCTATGATACAAATAAAAGCATAGCAAGCCGTTGTAAAAGTTTAATCTGCGCAATGTAAATGTTGTGTAAATATTTGGAGAAAGTTAAAAATGACCAAAGAATTCCTCCTGCTGAGCCAGTCAGCCGATCTGACACAGCAGCTGACTGGCCTTTGCACCAAGGCCCACTGGCACCTCCGCCGGGTAACGACCCCGACCGGACTGGTGGTTGCTTTAGAAAAGCACCCGACCAGCGGAATCTGGTGGGATCTGGCCGCCGCTACGCTGGACACCACTATTGCCACAATGACCCTGATCCGCAGCCAAATTGCCGGCCCCATTACCGTTTTGACGGCCAAAATGACTGACCGCCTGCAGCGCAAGCTCTACGCCGCCCGGGTTGATGATGTTGAGCTTCTGCCAATTGATGACGCGGCCTTTCGGGCCAAAATTGAGCAGCGTCTCTGGACATACCAGCATACCGACCTCCATGGCAGCACCCCGCTCGCAAAGCCGGTTCCTTCCGAAATTCTCACAATTGGCGATCTGACAATCGACTTGGCCGCTTACACGGTGACTAAGCGCGCCCAGCCGGTTGACCTGACGCCCAAGGAATTTCAACTGCTTTCCTACCTCGCCCACCACCGACAGCAGGTTCTCAGCCGCGAGCAGCTGGTGACCGGGGTCTGGGGCTACGACCTCCTGACCACCTCCCGGATCGTCGACATTCACATCAGCCACCTCCGCGACAAGCTGGAAGATGACCCTCACCAGCCAGCCCACCTGCTAACGATCCGTGGCTTTGGCTATAAATTCGTCTAGGCCCGCACTCGCCAAGTGCTTTTACTTTCGCACTAACAAAAAATAAGTTAAAATAAGAATGAAGCTAAATCAGCACAATCAAGAAAGGAGACTTATCATGACGAAAGTATTTATCGCCGGCGGATCCGGTCGGGTGGCAACTGAACTGATCAAGAACCTGGTGGCGGCTGGTAACCAGGTGATTGCCGGTGCCCGGCACCCCGAGAAGATCATCAAGCTGGACGGGGTGGCGCCGGTCAAGATGGACCTGCACGGAAGCGTTGATGACCTGGCATCCCTGATGAAGGGAGCCACGGCGGTTTATTTTGTCGCTGGCTCGCGGGGCAAGGATCTGCTCCAGACTGACGCCATGGGCGCGGTGAAGACGATGCAGGCGGCCAAGCAGGTTGGCATCAAGCGCTACGTCATGCTGAGCTCGATGTACGCCCTGCAGCCGGAAAAGTGGGCGGAATACCCGGCTCTGGCAGCCATCACCGATTACAACATCGCCAAGTTCTTCGCGGACAACTACCTCATCAGTAACAGTGGCCTGGACTACACCATTATTCAGCCGGCCGTGCTGACCGAGGAAGCCGCTACCGGCAAGGTCGACCTGGGCGTGGGCGATGAAACCACCAACCCAATTCCTGACGTCGCCAAGGTGCTGGCGGCGGTTCTCAACCGGGACAACACCATCGGCAAGGTCATCATGATGCGCAGCGGTGACACACCGATTGAGACGGCCCTGGACAAGCTTTAAAACCAAAAATGATCGGCAACGCAATCGTGTGTTGCCGATCATTTTTACTTGCTCGCAAACCGCCACATCATTAATAGTTCGCCGACATTGGTGATCGTTAGGCCAGCCATCAATCCAACGTTGCTGTTTTGCCAAACGAAGGCCAGCAGACTGCCGACCAGCCAAAGGGCGAGGACCCAGCCGATATGGCTTCCTTCGATCCGGTGCTCAGCCTGATTGTAGATGGCGTTGCACATCAGGCAGAGGTAGAAGACCAGCAGACTGCCGGTCAACATGCCGACCAGGAAAAGGCGGGAAACGGAATCGTGAGCCAGGTAGACCAGACCAACCGTGATGGTCAACAGGCTCATGATCATCACCACGTGCGAGTACATCGCGACAAAGCCCCGCGTGTACTGGTAGTAATCCTGCAGCTGCTCGATCTGGATAATGTAGCAGCCGAAAAGGGCCGCCAAAAAGACGAAGATCAAAAGCGGCAGCGGTGCCCAGAGCGCGCCGTGAAAGTACTGGGTAACGTTCACCAGTGCCTCGCCGAAGCTAATGATGATGATCAGGCTCAACCGTTCCACCAGGTGGGGAAAGTTGACCTTGGCGGATTCAAAGAGCCGGAAGAAGGCCAGCGGCATCAGGAAGCCGACCATTCCTCCGAGGACGCAGAGGTAGATCCCGTACCGGTAGCCCAGCAGCAGGCCAGCCAGGATGGCGATAAATTCCACGAGCAAAGTGACAATGAAGGCCCGTTCGTCCCGCCCACGCCACGGCTGTTTGCCGGTTCCGCAAAGATATTGCCACAGTAGGTTGCCGACCGTCAGCAGCATTGCCGAATTGAAGGACTGAAAGGTGGTCACCCAGGTGGTATTGATGTTGTTGGCCAGATAAATTGCCGCGTACATGCTGATCATCAGCCCCACGGTATCGACCAGCCGGCTGCAACCGAAGCGGTTGATGTACAGCGTCTGGTAGAGCCAGAGCTGCATGACCAGGATGATGGCGATGATGAACTCGCCGTAGGTCCCTAGCGCTAGGCCCCCGCCCACGGGATGATGGATCATCGCCGTAATCCGCGAAATCGCGTAGACAAAGATCAGGTCGTAGAAGAGCTCCAGCATTGAGACCGGCTTGGCTTCAATCTTTTTCATTCTCAACTCCCCCTCGTTGTTTTTCCCTAATGATAGCATGGTTGGGCCCTGAGTTTGCAAACATCCCACGGCCGTATTAGAATGAATTGGTAAATAATCGGTAAGTGCAGGCGTACCCGAAACAGAATTGTGCCGTTGAGAAAGGATTACTATGCTCTCAACGGCTTATTTATTAGTGATGTCTTTAATTGCCGGAATCTTGACCGGGATCATCGGAATGGCCTCGCTGACTTTGTACCCGGTCCTGCTGTCGGTCGGTGTGCTGCCCGTCTCCGCCAATGCCACCATCACCATCGCAACGGTCGGGGCTGGGACCACCATTTCCTCGCTGAAGGAGCTGAAGCATCACTGGGGCAGCGCCGTTCTGGTGGCAATTCTCAGCACCTGCGGCAGCGTCTGCGGGGCCCTGATTCTCACCCGCAGCTCCAACGCGGGTTTTCAAAAGATCGTTCCCGTCTTTATTCTGCTGGCCGGCGTTCTTCTGCTTTGGCCCGCTTCAAAACAAGGACGACAGCAATCACTCCGCTTTGCCTGGTTCCTGGATTGGGCCGGCGTGATCCTCATTGGTCTCTACAATGGCTACTTCGGCGCGGCGTCTGGCCTCTTGATGATCGCGGTTTTGTCCAAGGCGATCGGCGGCGAATACACGACCTACAATGCCGTCCGGAATTTTGCCTCCCTGGTCAATAACATCTGCTCCGCCGTCATCTTCATCTGCACCATCAGGATTCAGTGGAGCATCATCGGCTTCCTGCTCTTCGGCCTGCTTGTTGGCGGCTATCTCGGCCCCATCATCGTCCGCTATATTCCCTCGACCATGATCAAGAAGACGGTCGGCGTAATTGCCATTTTGCTGGCCATGGTCCTGGCCTGGCAGGCGGCCCACTAGTTTAATTAAAAGCCTGGGTTGAATGCGCAACGCTGTGCATCCGACCCAGGCTTTTTGAGTTATTCGTGATTCTCGCCGGTGTGCAGCTGATCATCATGAATGCAACCATAGGAATATTCAATTTTGATCTGCGGATCATTCTCCTTCACCAGTTCCTCGCCAACCAGGGAAAGCTTCACCATCAGTTCCCGCGTTCGCTGGCCATTGGGGGTCAGGGAGTAGAGGCTTTGCGGCGGCATGGTATCGAGGCTCTCCCGGTGCACAATCCCGCTGGCCATCAGGCTCTTTAACTGTTGAGAGAGCACCTTGCGCGTTACCTGGTGGTGATTCTCAACGTTGACGTTGCGGAGCAGTTCGCCAAAGTGCTGCGACTTCTTTCCCAGCTGACAGATGATCGAGGTTTTGTACTTGCCCTTCATCACGTCAATCAGATAGTCAATTCCTAATAAGTAGCGGTCCTTCACTCCAATCACTTCCCCCACTAGTTACTTAATGGTAACGCCGTAACTTAAAAGTGCCTTCTTTTCGCATTTTGTGAATCCCCTTACAATGAAATTGTTGAGGAAATAACACCTACTATTTTAGCGTGTTTTTCCATAATCTCAAAAGGTTTCATACGGAGGTTGATTCTTATGAAGATCAAAGCTGCGGTTGTTAAGAAAATTGGGGACCCATTCACCATGGAGGATGATATTGAGCTCCATGAAGTTGGGCCAAATGATCTCCAAGTCCACATGGTTGCTAGTGGGATTTGCCACTCTGACGACAGCATCCGAATGGGACGGCAGCCATTGAGCTACCTGATCATTCTCGGTCATGAAGGCTCAGGAATTGTTGAAAAGGTCGGCTCTAACGTTACCAACTTCCAGGTTGGTGACCACGTAATCTTGTCCTACTGGGCGGACCACGAATGTGACAAGTGTTTAACTGGTAAACCAACTCAATGTCGGAATTTCTCTAAAGGGAACTTCTCCGGGGTACGGCCAGACGGTGAACCACTATTTGTCAAAGACGAAAAGGTTATCGCTGACATGTTTAATCAATCCAGCTTCACGACCACAACCGTCGTTGACCAGCGGAACGCAATCAAGGTGGACAAAGATCTCGACCTTCGTAAGTTAGGCCCGCTGGGTTGTGGATACGTCACTGGTTCCGGGACCGTCTTCAACAACTTGAAACCACAGCCTGGTGATAGCTTTGCCGTCTTCGGGACCGGTGCCGTAGGTTTGGCTGCCATGATGGCCGCTCGGATCATGGGCTGCACAAAGGTAATCGCCGTTGACATCGTCCCATCCCGGCTCGAACTCGCCAAGGAACTGGGTGCCACCGACGTCATCAACAGCAAGGAAGAAGATCCGGTTGCCAAGATCAAAGAGCTGACGGGTGGCTACGGTGTTAACTACACGGTTGAAACCACTGGCATCGTCGGGGTTACTCGCAATGCCCTGGATGCCCTCCAGCAAGGTGGAACTTGCGCCGGGATTGCCGTTACGCCAAATGATGTCGAAGTCAGCGAATGGAAAGACCTCAGTGCCAACGATAAAGGCTTTGTTGGTGTCCTGATGGGTGATGCCGTTCCACAAATCGACATCCCACGGTTAATCGACTTCTACAAGCTCGGTCAATTTGATTTTGATAAGACCGAAAAGTTCTATGACTTCGACCAGATTAACGAAGCCAATGCCGACTCACTGTCCGGAAAGACAATCAAGCCCGTTCTGATCATCGACAAGGATTACCAACCTGGTGACTAATTAAATGAAAATGCCCCTGCCTGCCGAAATACAGTAAGCAAGGGCTTTTCGTTTAGTTTAGGCCACCGCGTAGATGCGGACGTCGGGATCCGTCGTCCAAGTCGGCTTCAGGCCAGGGAAGACGTGTTGGGTGAACATCTCACTCTTCAGGTAGGCCTGGGCGTGCTCGACGCTGTCAAAACCGTGCAGGACCTGAACGTCTTCGTCCCGAACCAGTAGCTGCTTGGTCAGTGCCCCCGAAATCGTGTTCAAAAACGGCTGCCGGTAATCGTTGTAAACCTTCGCCGCTGCGGCCCGCTTTTCTTCTGGAACCACCATCGTAATCTGCAAGTATGCTTTAACTGTCATCATGCATTCCTCCTGTTTCAATCATTTTCAATTTTCATGATAGCCATCTATAATCGACAAAGATACGTTTTCAAAAGCGATTGAGCTACTAAAAAATTGTTGAGGAGGCTGCCATGTACCAACGAAAGACACCCAAGAAATACTACTGCACCGTCGATTTTGCCCTCGACATCTTCGGTGGCAAGTGGAAACCCCGCCTACTCTGCATCCTCGGCCACAGCAAGGCCCTGCGCTACGGCGAATTGAAGACCGCCATGGAGGACATCTCGGACGCGGCCCTGCTCCCCGTCCTCGACACCATTTCGGACTGGGCAGTTCAGCACAGCAACGCGGACATCTACAGCGGCCAGCACTTTCACCAGGTCCACTTTGGAGCATTTGAACAACACAACTAACGCTAATCCTGCTATAATCAGGATCCAATCACAATCAGATTAGAGAGGTGCGCACGTCTTAATGAAGGTTATTTTTGTTTGTCTCGGCAACATCTGCCGTTCACCGATGGCCGAAGCAATGTTTAAGAAGATGGTCCGGGAAGCCAACCTGCAGGACCAGATCACGGTCGACTCCGCGGGAACCAGTGACATCGCGGCCGGCTCCCCGGCGGACCATCGTACTAAGAAGATCCTGGACAAGTACGGCATCCCCGATGACGACATGATTGCCCGCCAGCTGACCGATCGTGACTTTGAAGAGGCGGACTACATCATCGTCATGGACCAGATGAACATGGTCGATGCCAAGGACATGGCACCGGCGGGAACCGCGCACAAGGTCCACGGGATCTACGAAGCAACGCCCCACAAGAGCAACCGCTGGATTGTTGACCCCTGGATCACCCACCGCTTCCAGGATACCTACGACAGCCTGAGCGAGGCCCTGCCAAACTGGCTGACCAAGCTCGAAGGCGAATTAAAGAATCGTTAAATTAGCGCCTGCCCCAACTTTCGGGTGGGCTTTTTTACTGCTTCAAACCACCAACCCGCCTTTCTGCATGCAACGCGGTATAATGAACCTATCCTAATAAAAGAGAAGTGAATTTTAATGGCAAAACGATTATTAGATGTCTTCCAACCCGCGCATTACGACCTGTACCTCGATATTGACCGGGCCCAGAAGACAATCAGTGGAAAGACAACGATTCGTGGTCACGCCAGTCAGGCGGCGATCGCGGTCAACCAAAAGTATCTTTCCGTAGCCAGCGTCCAAGCTAACGGCCAGGACGTTCCCTACACCACCGACGACCAGGCAGAAACGATCAACATCACCCTGCCCGCAGCCGGCGACGTCACCCTGACGATCGACTATTCCGCCCCGCTGACCGACACGATGATGGGGATTTACCCCTCCTACTACGAGGTCAACGGCGAAAAGAAGGAATTGATCGGGACCCAGTTCGAAACGACCGCGGCCCGGCAGGCCTTCCCGAGCGTCGACGAACCGGCGGCCAAGGCAACCTTTAGTCTGGCGATTAAGTACGACGAGCATCCCGGCGAAACGATCATCGCCAACATGCCCGAGGATCACGTGGCAGACGGGGTCCACTACTTCCAGGAAACTGTCCGGATGTCGACCTACCTGGTGGCCTTTGCCTTCGGGGAAATGCAGTCCAAGCTGACAGAAACTAAGTCCGGGGTCAAGGTCGGCGTCTTCGCTACTAAGGCCCACCCCGCTAAGAACCTCGACTTTGCCCTGGAAATTGCCAAGCGGGCGATCGAATTCTACGAGGACTTCTACCAGACGCCGTACCCGCTGCCGCACTCCTGGCAGCTGGCACTGCCGGACTTCTCCGCCGGGGCAATGGAAAACTGGGGGCTGGTCACCTACCGGGAGGCCTACCTCCTGCTCGATCCCGACAACACCTCGCTGGACATGAAGCAGCTGGTCGCCACGGTCATCACCCACGAGCTGGCGCACCAGTGGTTCGGTGACCTAGTCACGATGAACTGGTGGGACGACCTCTGGCTCAACGAAAGCTTCGCTAACATGATGGAATACGTTTCCGTCGATGCCATCCATCCCGAATGGAAGATCTGGGAACTCTTCCAAACCTCAGAAGCACCAATGGCCCTGCAGCGGGACGCCACGGACGGGGTTCAACCAGTCCACGTTGACGTCAACGACCCGGCCGAAATCGACTCGATCTTCGACGGTGCCATCGTCTACGCCAAGGGTTCCCGAATGCTGGTCATGGTCCGGGCCCTGCTCGGCGACGACGCACTGCGGAAGGGTCTCAAGAACTACTTTGCCGCCCACAAGTATCACAATGCCAAGGGTGGCGACCTCTGGCAAGCCCTCGGCGATGCATCTGGCCTCGACATCGGCAAGATCATGAATTCCTGGCTGGAGCAACCGGGCTACCCGGTTGTTACAGCCAAGGTTGATTCGGACGGCCAGCTGGTCCTGTCGCAAAAGCAATTCTTCATTGGTGACGGGGTCGACCGCGGTCGGACCTGGCAGATTCCGTTGAACAGCAACTACGACGCGGCTCCGCAGATCATGGCCGCTTCTGAAATCAAGCTGGGCAACTACCAGCAGCTGCGGGAAACAAATGGCAAGCCGTTCCGCCTCAACGTCGGCAACAATTCCCACTTCATCGTCAAGTACGACGACACCCTGCTGGCCGACATCCTGAAATCTGCCGATGAGCTGGATCCAATCAGCCAGCGGCAGCTGCTCCAGGACCTGCGCCTGCTCGCCGAGGGACAGCAGATCTCCTATGCTGACCTGATTCCGCTGCTGAAGCGTTTTGCTGGCAGTCATTCCGCCATCGTCAACGCCGAGCTTTACCGGATCGCCAACAGCCTGAAGATGTTCGTCAAGCCGGGCTCTACCGAAGAGAGCCAGCTGCGGGCCTTCTTTGATCAGCTCAGCCAGGCCCAGGTAAATCGGCTCGGCTGGCTGCCGAAGGATACAGATTCAAACGACGACCAGCTGACCCGGCCCTACGTCCTGAACGCGGCCCTCTACGCCCGGAATAAGGCAGCCATGACAGATGCTCACCAGATTTTCCTGAATCACCAGGACGACCTGGCAAGCCTGTCCGCTGACGTCCGGGGGCTGGTCATCAAGAACGAGGTCCAAAACTACGGCAGCGGTGAGCTTTTCGACCAATTGATCAAGGCCTACCAGGACACCGCCGACGCCTCATACAAGGCCGACATCCGAGGTGCTTTGCCGCAGACCACCGACCCAGCTCTGATCAAGCAGATCGTCGGGCTCTACGAGGATGCCAGCGTCATCAAGCCACAGGACCTGCGTGCTTGGTACCGGGGCGTCCTCGCCAACGACGCCGGTCAGCAGGCGGCCTGGGATTGGCTGCGGGCCGACTGGCAGTGGCTGAACGACACGGTCGGCGGTGACATGGAGTTTGCCACCTTCATCACCGTGACGGCCGGCGTCTTCCATACGCCGGAGCGGCTCGCCGAGTTCAAGGCCTTCTTTGAACCAAAGATTAACACCCCTGGGCTGACCCGGGAGATCAAGATGGACATCAAGGTCATCGAAAGCAAGGTCGCACTAATTGAAAAGGAACAGGCAGCAGTCAACAAGGCCGTTGCGGATAATTAATAATTAAGGGACTGAACACAAACCATCGACAGCTTGTACTCAGTCCCTTTTAGAATTCTTCCAGCATCATTTGTTCCTGCACAAACTGGTCAAAATATGGCAGCATAAATTGCACATAGCCATAACCGGCCGGAATAATGACCTGATCATCAATTAGTTTCCGCCGGTATACCGCGACGTAATTCGGCTGTTTGCCCATTGCTTGACCGATCTGCTGGGCTTTGACCTTTGGCACGCCAATCTTCACCATTGCCTTGACAAAATCCTGCTCTTTAATCGTCATTTCGTGATAAACCTTATGGTACACGTTGCGGAAGAGATCACTGAGGTAGCGCTCGTGAACGTGGTCAATCGTTTCCCCGGTGATTTCTTTAGTGCCTTGTTTTTCAGCCGCCTGCCAAACCCAATAGCCCAACAACTGAAAGGCGTACGCAAACCCCTTCGTCTGCTTCGTCATATAGAGAAGCGTCGGCAGGTTAATCTGAAACCCTGCTTCATGAAAAATGTGAGCATAACTATCCTTGATGCTGCCGGCGTCCAAGGGATTGAGGACGATTCGATTGGCACGTAATAGGAAGGTCAAAACGTCGTCATTTTGAATTTCCGACACATTTTCTGGAAGCCCCGCCATCAACAGCGCAACGTTCAACTCGTCGCGCAGCATAATTTGATAACAGCTGACAAGCTTGCGTAACAGTGGTGTCGCCTTGATCTCATCAATCGTAATCAGGACCCTGATCCCCTTTTGCGTAAAACGCTCCAAAAACTGGTGAAACAGCACTTGGAAATTAGCTTCCGTATTCGTCGAACCCAGCCGCGTATCAACTTGGATTCCTTTGAACTGAATTTTTAGGTCCACGTCCTTAAAAATCTTCAATTTAAGCAACCGTTCTTGAAGCTGGGCCAGGAGTGAATCAAGCAGGTCGTCATCCAAAACTAAATTTACCACCTGCCAGTGCTCATCTTTGCTCAATTCATTGGCAACATCCGTCATCAGGGTAGTTTTCCCCGCACCCCGTTGACCATAAATCAGTGAGGTCTGAAAGGGGGAATTTTCGCTGTTTAACTCGGCCACTACCCGTGTCGAAAGCGAGTCCCGATCAAGAAACACACTCGGCACGGTTCCAAAACTGGGATTAAATGGATTATTCGACATTGGCCGCCTCCTTCATTTTATAACTCTTTATAACTTTTACCCTGATTTTATAACTCTTTATAACTTTTAGCAAAGCGTCGGCTCACCACTAAAGTAATAAAACATTTAAATTTGGCAGATTGTAAAATTTAAGTTGAACATTTAAGTGGACAGAAAAACCCATCAAGGTCTTTAATGGTGTTACCGTACAATCCATTAGAAAGAAGGACCTTGATGAGCACCACTATTTTATCA
>NZ_JAOVYZ010000017.1 GCF_026413145.1 Limosilactobacillus kribbianus
AAGGCCACCTAATTAGTAACCGCGATTACTACTTAGGTGGCCTTAAAATTAACGAATTACTTTTCAAACGACATCCTGTAAGAACCGACCACTAATTGTCAAGCTCTTAACTTAATGACATTGCTTGATATAGAAGGGTTCTTTTTATTTGTCTATCATTTCATTTGTCCATCAATCTTTATTTCCCCAAGGAAAATTAGTGTGGCCTTCCATTTTATTTCATACTTGCTGGTTATAATTCTTCCAAGACTAAATCGGTAAGGGTGGAATAGCTATGACAAAATGCCAGCGGCTTAAACTGATTCTCAAAAATAACTATGCTTGCATTCTGATCGTCTTAACGGCTGGCGGCTTGCTTCTTAGCCAAACAATTACTAATCATCCCATCGTTGGCGCCGATAGTGTTTTTCACTACAATCGTTTTTACGAGACCTATTCACAGCTGCGTAAGAACAATTTTAGCTGGTTTCAATCAATCTACAGTTTTAACCAGAGCGGCCGAATCGTGAATGCCGTCTATGGCCCACTCTTTGCCTATCTTAACGGCCTCCTGTTGTTTGTGGTCCACAGTTGGGCCCAGTATCAGCTTTTAGCGAGCTTGATCATTTATTTAATTGCAGGCTATGGAATGTATCGACTAGTTCGGCGTTTTGAGCTTTCGCAATTGATTGCCGCACTAACGGCCAGCGTCTACTTAACGATTGGCTGGGTCTCCCGCTGGCAAACGGGAAATAACGCTACTGCGCTCGGCGCGATGCTAGCCCCGTATTTGCTGCAGGTTCTTTTCTGGATAGTCACGGATTCCCAGCACCCGATTCATTGGAAAAGTCTGGCACTACTGATGAGCATTACGATTGAGGTTCACTTGCTCAGTGCCATCTTGTTTATGCTCCTATTGGTTCCCGCCTGGCTGTATGGATTAAAAATTGCGGTGGCCAAGCGCCAGGTATTGGTTCAAACGGGGAAGGCGGTCGGTGTAACACTGATTTTAACGGCCAATACCCTGGGACCGCTAATCTTTTTGAGCCTAACCAACCATCTGGTCATGCCGGCGGACTTCGATGTCATCAAGAATACGTTGCGTCTCGATCCGTTTTCCAACACCCGCACCTCGATTACCATCTTTTTTCTGAGTATCCTCTTGTGCCAGCTCCTTTTTGCTGCCGTTACTTGGCGAAAGAACCGCTTGAACTTAGTAGTCACAGTCACGGGTTTTATCTTTTTGTGGGGTAGTTCGCACTTTTTCCCGTGGACGCGTCTGGTTAAAATCTTTCCAAGCATTAGTCGCTATCTGCAGTTTCCGGTGCGTCTGACGATTCTGACTTATCCTTTACTGATGCTTGGGATGGCATTTTCCTTTGGTCTAATTATGAATCAGCGCGGTCCCAAACTCGCTTGTCGCTTTGGTGGCACTGTCTTAGTACTGCTTTGGCTGATCTGCTTGGGTCAGGCCGGCCGGGTAATTAATCATCGAGCGCAAGTCGGCTTCATGCCACGGGTCTTAGAAAGCAAGACGACTTCCGTGGGAAAGGATAATAGTGCTAAGGATCGGCAAGAGGTTCTGCAGGCGACCCGCGCGAGCGACTACCGTCAGTTCTTAAAAGAATTGCAAAAACGGATTCCAGACTACCTAGCGTCTAAAAGGGCAAACACTTCGGCGATGGTAGCTGCTGAGAGCTATGCCAATTCGGTGGTCGATCGGGTCTCCAACGTTCAAATTCGGGCAGTTAGCGGGGGCCGACTGAAACTAACCTGGTCCACGACAAAAAAGGGGACCAAACAATTGCCAGTTGTAACCTATCGGTACTCTAAATTGATTGTGAATGGTCACCAGGTTAACCATTTTACACGGTCGCTGATCGGCTCCCCGACGGTTAAGCAACAAAAGGGACGCAACGTTGCCTATTTAGTCTATGTTCCGCCGACATGGCTTAACGGGTTGATTGCCGTTTCGCTGTTGGCTTGGCTATTATGGGCAGGGGAGATACTTCGTGACTGGATAAGGCCTAGGTGTAAAATTGGCAAGCGTCCGCAATAGTGTATAATGGAACGGTGATGAGAAAGGATTGGGATCAATGACAAAAAAGTACTACGCGGTTAAGCGTGGCCGGATACCCGGTATTTATACCACCTGGGCGGAATGCCAGCGCCAGGTGAGTGGCTTTTCCGGTGCGGTCTACAAGAGTTTTACCAGTCGCCAACAGGCCCTGACCTGGCTGCAGCAGCCCCAACCAAGGCAGCATCGTCCTCAGCAGCTACAGTTAGCGTTGGGTGACCAGGGACGCCCAACGCAACCGGCAGCAATCAAACTGTATACCGATGGGGGCTCACGCAATCATGGCAATAAACGGGGCCAGCACGTCAAGACGAGTGACAGGGCAGCCTGGGCCTACTTGATTGAGTACCAGGGCGCCCAGCAAACGGGAACGGGCGGCGAATACGGTGCCACCAACAACAAGATGGAAATTCTGGCTCTGATAAACGCTCTGCAGTTCCTGCTAGACCACCATCTTAATAATGAAACGATCGCGGCTACCTTGGATTCCCACTATGTCTTGGACCCGATCACGAAGGGCTGGCTTTATGGCTGGCAGCGCCGGGGCTGGCGAACCGCGTCTGGCTCGCCGGTGGCTAATTCTGAGCAGTGGCAATTGCTGCTGCGCCTCTTGCCGCAATTTGCCCACTTGTCTTTTCAATGGACGAAGGGGCACGCGGACAACCGAGGGAACAATATTGTGGACGGCCTGCTAAATCAAACAATGGACAAAATGTAAAATGGGGATGAAGAAATGAAGATTGGAATTGATGAAATGGCTTTTGCGACCACGGATCAGTACATTGACCTGCGTGAATTAGCAAAAAAGCGCGGTGTTGATCCCAATAAGTACACCATCGGCATTGGCCAGGATCGGCAGGCGGTGGTTCCGCCCACTCAGGATATCGTTACTCTGGGGGCGGCTGCAGCCGAGAAGCTGCTAAACGCAACGAATGTGAAAACCATTTCGACGATCATTGTGGCCACCGAATCAGGAATCGATAATTCCAAGGCCAGTGCGATCTACATTAAACATCTGCTGGGATTAAACGATTTTGTGCGCACCGTGGAACTCAAGGAAGCCTGTTATTCCGGGACCGCGGCCATTCAGTTTGCCCGGGGGCTAGTGGCGTTAAATCCACAGGAAACGGTGCTGGTCATCGCGGCCGACATTGCTCGCTATGGCTTGAATACTCCCGGTGAGGTGACCCAGGGTGCGGGGGCCGTGGCGATGCTAATTGGTGCCAACCCGCATGTCTTAGCGATCGAACCGACGGCGGTCTCCTACAGCAAGGACATCATGGACTTCTGGCGACCACTTTACGCCACCGAGGCAATGGTGGACGGGAAGTACTCGACCAACGTCTACATCGATTTCTTCTTGCAGACTTTTACCCGTTATCAGCAACTGACCGGGCGACGGCTGGAGGACTTTGCCGGAATGGCCTTCCACCTGCCATTTACTAAGATGGGGAAAAAGGCGTTGGAGGCACTGCTGGGTCAGCGAACTGACCCGACTGCTCAGTGGATGCGGGAGCAGTTAACCGCCGAGCAGGTATATTGTCGGCAAGTTGGCAATCTCTATACCGGTTCGCTCTACCTGGGATTGATGTCGTTGTTGCAAAATGGCCAAGCCCGGGTCGGTGATCGGCTGGGCCTGTTTAGTTACGGCTCCGGGGCCGAGGGCGAATTCTATAGCGGCATCGTCCAGGAAGGCTTTGCCAAGCACCTCAATGACATTCAAGCCGACCTGGCCGCGCGGCACCAGGTTTCAATTGATGAATACGAACAGCTTTTTAACGCCCAACTGGGAATGAATTCGGCAGACCAGCAGTTTGACCTGACCACTGATCAGCTGCCATTTGTACTAGCGGGGCAAGAAAATCATCAACGCATCTATCAACGTAATCAATAAAAAAATCGGCAGTGCACGCTTGAATGCACTGCCGATTTTGGTAACTATTAAAAGATATGATCACGGAAGAGCCCGACAACCTTACCGAGGATCTTGACGTTTTGCAGGAAAATGGGGGCCATGGTGTCGTTCTCCGGTTGAAGACGGAAACGGGTCTTTTCCTTGAAGAAACGCTTGCAGGTGGCTTCGTTGTCGTCGTTCATTGCGATTACGATGTCACCATTCTTCGCCGTGGATTGCTTGCGGACGATGACCTGGTCGCCATTCAGAATGCCGGCCTTGATCATACTGGTGCCGCGAATTGTTAGCATGAAGAGGTCGTTATTATCTTGGATCGAAGGGGGAATTGGGAAGAAGTCCGTTGCATCTTGGACCGCCAAGATTGGCTGCCCGGCGGTAACAACCCCCAACATGGGGATTTTGGTTTGCATTGGCTTAACACCGAGCAGATCCAACCCCTTGGGTGTGATCTCAAGTGCCCGGGGTTTCGCCGAGTCCTTGCGTAAAAAGCCCTTGTCAATCAGGCGGGTAATGTGTCCGTGGACGGTTGATGTCGATGATAGGCCCACCGCACTGCAGATCTCCCGAACCGTCGGCGGATAGCCGTGTTCGGTGACCTGCTTGTGGATGTAGCTTAAGACCGCCATTTGTTTGTTTTTAGCAGCTCTTGGCATACTTACACCTCATTATTACTTATTATGTAAAGGATACCATAGCAGAAATTGTATTTCAAACGTACGTTCGTCACCGTTTTCCGTATACGGATAATTTGCAATTAAAGACCAAATTCGGTAAAATCTAAGCCGTTAGAATAGGAAAGGAAGGGTCCGTGGATGACTGAATCAAAGGAACAGGATGAACTGTTAAAGCGAATCAATGAATTGGCCCACAAGAACAAGACAGAAGGGCTGACCGAACCGGAAACCCGGGAACGGGAACGGCTGCGGCGTGAATATATCAAGAATTTCCGCAAAGCAATGCGGAGCAATATTGAGATGATGCGGATCTTTGACAAAAACGGCAAGGAAGTTACTCCCGAAAAGGTTCGTCAGATTCAACGCAAAAAAGGCCTGCGCGACGATTAAGTCCAGATTTTACCTTTTCAAGCGTCCCGCGATCGTGTAAGATGGAAAGGTAACTAACCAAAGGAGGAATTAGTCGTGGGTATGACAATTTTATGGACCATCCTGGGATTATTGGTTGGCCTGGTTGTCGGTTTCTTCGGCGCCCGTAAGTACATGGAAAATTACCTTCGTAATAATCCACCGATTTCTGAAGAAATGCTGCGGACAATGATGCTTCAGATGGGACAGAAGCCTTCGAGCCGGAAGCTTCACCAGATGATGCAGACCATGAAGACACAAGCGCGGAAAGCAAACCGCAAGTAAAAATAAAAGGGATGCCGGAACGCATCCCTTTTATTTTTTAGAAATTATCATCCTTGGGTTTAGGTGGCATGATGTAATGGAAATCGGGGTTGATCTGGGAGTCGAGCTGGTCGAAGGCAGTTTGCATTTCCTGCTCGATCTTGGCCTGATTCTCGTCCGTCAGCCGCATCTTGCGATCGATATAGATTGGCTTACCAAAGGCGATGTTGCGGGGTTTGCGGCTAAAGAGCTGTCCGAACTTCAATGGACCCTGGTAAACCACGGGCACGAGGGGAACGCCGGCCATCTTGGCGATCACGACCGCACCACCTTTGAGCTTTGCCGAGTAGCGCGAGCCGGTCGGAAAGATGATCGTCGACAGGTCGGTTTTGCGCAGCATTTTGACCGGTGTCTTAATCACTGACGGTCCCGGATTCTTCCGGTCGACCGGGAAGGCGTTGAGGGCCCGGAGAAATTTGTTGGCGAGCGGGTTTTCGAACAGTTCCTTCTTGGCCATGAAGCTGAATTTCTTCGGCCAGATCGCCAAAGCAATCAGGACCGGATCCATCCAGGTGCGGTGGGGAGCGACGACTACGTAGTTCCCTTCCGGCAGGTTTTCACGATTATAAATTTTCGCCCGGCCATTGATCAGGTTGAGCAGCGGATTGACAATTTTTACTAGAAAATTATAAAGCATCTTTTTTCTTCCAATCAAATTCAAATTACTTATCTAGCCCCTAAGTATGACGAAAAAGCTTAGAAGATGCAAGCGGAAAAGAAAGGAAAGAAGTAAATGGAACCATCATCACTACTGAAGGACGATGAGCGCATCGACCAACTTTACAGTCAGGATGTTCAGATTATTCAGAGCCCGAGCTGCTTTGCTTTTTCACTGGATGCGGTCCTGCTCGCCGACTTTGTCCGGGAAAATCATCGTCACAAGCTGAAGACGGTCGACCTCTGTGCCGGCAACGGGGCAATCGGACTCTTCCTACATAATAAACTTGGGGGGACTTTTACCGAGGTCGAATTACAGCCCCGGATCGCGGACATGGCCAAGCGCAGCATTGAACTCAACGGCTTGGGTGATCGTTACCGGGTGCTGAATATGGACATTAAGGATGTCTTCACCCAGGTTCCCAAGGACTCGGCTGACGTGGTACTATGCAACCCGCCCTATTTTCCGGTGACGGCCAAGAGCCAGAAGAACCCGAATCGCTACCTGGCCCTGGCCCGACACGAGATCGCAACCAACCTGCAAATGGTGGCTCAGCAGATGAGCGGCCTGTTAAAGATGAACGGTCACGGTTACCTAGTTCATCGGCCGGACCGGCTGACTGAAATTCTGACGACGATGCAAGAGTGGCGGTTGGTTCCCAAACGATTGCGTCTGATTCATCCCAAGGCCCAGCGCGACGCTAATATGCTTCTCCTGGAAGTCATTAAGGACGGCAAGCCGGGTGGATTAAAGGTCGTACCGCCACTGGTCGTCAGCGGGGATGATGGGGAGTATTTGCCGGAGGTGCAAAAATTGCTTTATGGCCAGCAGTAAGTATTACATTTACGTTTTATACTGCGCCGATGATACGCTTTATTGTGGCTTTACCAATAACGTTGCCCGCCGCTTTGCCACCCACCAAGCCTGCCACGGCGCCAAGTACACCCGGGTACGCCGGCGTCACCCGCTCCGCCTGATTTATCAGGAGGAGTTTGCCAGCAAGCCCGCTGCTCTGAGTGCCGAGTATCATTTTAAGCACCAGCCCCGCGCTGCCAAGGTTCGCTATCTTAAAGAACACGGGGTGATCGTCAGCCAATACTACCGAATCAACCACCACCAGTCAATTTAATGATCAAAAAGCTTGTCATTGGACAAGCTTTTTTGTATACTATTAAACGGTGTTTAACAACATATAACACACCTATGGTGATAATTCGGGACGTGCTTTTCACCTGAAAAGTTCCTGCAATTAACTGAGCCATGGGGAGGAAAAACATTTTGGAGGTTTATTTATGTCTGTTGTTACTATGAAGCAATTGCTTGAAGCCGGTGTCCACTTCGGTCACCAGACTCGTCGTTGGAACCCAAAGATGGAAGAATACATCTTCACGGAACGGAACGGTATCTACATCATTGACCTGCAGAAGACGGTCAAGATGATTGACACTGCTTACAACTACGTGAAGGACGTTGCTGCTAAGGGCGGCGTTGTTCTCTTTGTTGGTACCAAGAAGCAGGCTCAGGATTCTATCGAAGAAGAAGCTACCCGTGCCGGCCAGTACTACGTTAACCACCGTTGGTTAGGTGGTACCCTGACCAACTGGAAGACCATCCAATCCCGGATTGCTCGTCTGAAGGAACTCAAGAAGATGAGCGAAGACGGTACCTTTGATGTTCTGCCAAAGAAGGAAGTTGCTGTTCTGACCAAGCAACGCGAAAAGCTGGAACGGTTCCTGGGCGGGATCGAAGACATGCCACGGATCCCAGATGTAATGTACATCGTTGACCCACACAAGGAACAAATCGCCGTTCACGAAGCACAAAAGCTGCACATTCCAATCGTTGCCATGGTCGACACCAACACTGACCCAGATGACATCGACTACGTAATTCCATCAAACGATGATGCTATTCGTGCCGTTCGTCTGATCACTTCAAAGATGGCTGACGCCGTTGTTGAAGGTAAGCAGGGTCAAGACGACACGCAACAAGCAAGTGACGAAGCTGCTGAAGACAACGCCGAAGACACGACTGTTAGCGAAGATTCTCTGCAGAACCTGAAGAACAGTGTTGAAGGTAAGGACTAAAATTAGTTATTAAATACTTGGGCTGTTTTGTGTTATGGACCATTGTGGCCCTAAGTACAAACAGCCCATTTTTTATTAAATCCCAGGGATTATCAAAGGAGAGATCTAGTCATGGCTGAAATTAAAGCTGCTCAAGTTATGGAATTACGGAAGAAGTCCGGTGCCGGAATCATGGATGCCAAGAAGGCATTGGTTGCCAGCGACGGCGACATGGACAAGGCAATGGACTACCTGCGTGAAAAGGGGATTGCCAAGGCTGCTAAGAAGAGCAGTCGGGTTGCTGCGGAAGGTCTGGCTGACATCGCAGTTAATGGCAACACCGCTGCCATCGTTGAACTGAACTCCGAAACGGACTTCGTGGCTGCTAGTGAACCATTCAAGGCCCTGCTGAAGGAAGTTACCAAGCTGATCAGTGAAAACAAGCCTGCCAACGTTGAAGAAGCACTGGCCATCAAGACGGCTAACGGAACGTTGAACGACGACATCATCAGCACCACCCAAAAGACCGGTGAAAAGGTTAGCCTGCGGCGGTTCACTGTTGTTGAAAAGAACGACGGCGACAGCTTCGGTGCTTACCTGCACCAGGGTGGCCAAATTGCAGCCTTAGTTGTTCTGGAAGGCGCTAACGAAGCCACTGCTAAGGACGTTGCAATGCACGTTGCTGCCATCAACCCTGAATTCATGACTCGTGAAGAAGTTTCTCAAGACCGGCTGGACCACGAACGTGCCGTCTTCAAGGAAGAAACGTTGAACGAAGGTAAGCCTGAAAAGATTGTCGACAAGATTGTCGAAGGTCGGCTCAACAAGTTCCTGTCCCAGATCTGCCTGGCTGACCAGGACTTTGTTAAGAACCCAGACCAAACGGTTGCCGAATACGTTGCTGCCAACGACGGTAAGCTGAAGTCCTTCATCCGTTACGAAGTCGGTGAAGGGATCGAAAAGAAGCAGGATGACTTCGCTCAAGAAGTTAAGGACCAAATGAACTAAGGTTCGATTGGCGAAAGGACGTACTCGCTGTAGTGCGTCCTTTTTTACAATACGTCACTTAACAAATTCCTAGGAGGAAACTATGGCTAATATTAAGTATAATCGTGTAATCCTTAAGCTTAGCGGCGAAGCACTGGCCGGTGAAAAGGGCTTCGGCATTAATCCACCTGTCTTAAAGGACGTTGCCAAGGAATTGAAGGCGGTTCATGACCTCGGCGTTCAGATTGCCATCGTTGTCGGTGGTGGTAACATGTGGCGGGGCGTGACCGGCGAACAGCTGGGAATGGAACGGGCCCAGGCCGACTACATCGGGATGCTGGCCACCATCATGAACGGTCTTTCCCTGCAGGATGCTTTGGAATCAATCGACGTGCCAACCCGAGTTCAGACCTCGATTGAGATGCGGCAGATTGCCGAACCATACATCCGGCGCAAGGCTATCCGGCACCTGGAAAAGAACCGGATTGTGATCTTTGCTGGTGGCACGGGGAGCCCATACTTCTCCACTGACACTACGGCGGCATTGCGGGCTGCTGAAATCAACGCCGATGCAATCCTGATGGGAAAGAACGGCGTCGATGGCGTTTACTCTGCCGACCCGAACAAGGATCCCGAGGCTGCTAAGTTTGATCACCTGACTCACATGGATCTGATTGAAAAGAACCTGCACGTGATGGACACGACTGCTAGCTCGTTGTCGATGGACAACCACATTCCGCTGGTCGTCTTCAATCTCAACACGCCAGGAAACATTATGAAGGTTGTTACCGGCCAGCACGTCGGCACGACCATTGAGGGGGACTAAATTATGGCTAATGGAAATGAAATTTTAAAGAGTGCTAAGGACAAGATGAAAAAGTCCGGGGAAGCTCTGCAACGGACCCTGGCCGACATTCGGGCCGGTCAAGCCAACGCGAGCTTGCTGAACTCGATCAAGGTTGAATACTACGGAGCTCCAACGCCACTGAATCAGGTGGCTTCGATCACGATTCCGGAAGCCCGGCAACTGCTGATCACCCCGTACGACGGGAGTATCCTCGAAGAAATCGAACGAGCAATCTACGCTTCTAACCTGGGCCTGACACCGCAAAACGACGGGACCGCCATCCGGTTGATCATCCCACAATTAACGGAAGACCGCCGGAAGGAACTGGTTAAGCAGGTTAAGGCTGAAATGGAAAAGTCCAAGGTGGCTGTTCGAAATGTCCGGCGTGAAGCCATGGACGACCTGAAGAAGGGGAACAAGGACGGCGACTTTAACGACGACGTCTTCCACGACCTCGAAAAGAAGGTTCAAGACGAGACCGATGCCGGCATCAAGAACCTGGAAGACATTGCTGCTGCCAAGGAAAAAGAACTGCTGGAAGGCTAATTGAATTTGAGCGCAATCGACGAGGGTGGGGCACACCATCCCCGTCTTTTTGCTTTTCTATCAAGTAGCTTTTTAATCCGAGCAGCTTTATAATTAATGAGTGAAAATTTGATAAATCTTAGCAACGGAGGCGAAATATTTGTTTTCCAGTAAGAAAGATGTTAGCCAAGAGCAGGCACTGGATATGAGCCGCATTCCGGCCCACATCGCAATCATCATGGATGGCAACGGTCGCTGGGCACAAAAGCGGCACCTTCCTCGGGTGGCTGGTCATAAGCAGGGAATGCAAACCGTCAAGACAGTCACCATGGCCGCCAGTGACTTAGGTGTCAAGGTTCTGTCGCTTTATGCTTTTTCGACTGAAAATTGGAAGCGGCCCAGCTCCGAGGTTAACTACCTGATGCAGCTGCCGATCCGCTTTTTCTCCACCTTTGTTCCCGACCTGGTCAAGCACAACGTTCGGGTGATGGTGATGGGCGACACAACGCGCTTACCTGAAGCAACGCAAAAAGCGGTCAACGATGCCATTAAGGATACGGCTGACTGTGACGGGATGGTGCTAAACTTTGCCCTTAACTACGGCAGCCGGGACGAGATTACCCGGGCGGTTAAGCAAATTGCGAGCGAAGTTCAAGACGGCCAATTAGACCCGGCAAACATCACGGAACAGACGATCAGCGACCATTTGATGTCGGCGCCGCTTGGTGAGCTAGCTGATCCAGACCTCTTGATTCGGACCAGTGGTGAGGAACGGATCAGCAACTTCATGCTTTGGCAGATCGGTTACAGTGAGCTAGAGTTTGTCGACGAGCACTGGCCGGACTTCGATGGTGATTCACTGAAGCGGGCCATCATCGACTTTCAGGGCCGCCACCGACGTTTCGGTGGGCTTGTCAATCAATAAGGAGGATTTGAAATAAATGAAAACACGGATAATTACCGCGGTAGTTGCCCTGGCGATCTTTATTCCATTGATCGTCTACGGACACTGGCCGCTAACGGTTGCGGCCGTGGCGTTGGGAATCATTGCCATGTCGGAAATTTTGGTCATGAAGAAAATGTTTTTAATTTCCTTTGAGGCCATCGTCAGTTACCTTGGGGTGGCACTCTTAATCCTGCCCGATAGCTGGCTGGACTTTTTGCCGAGCGTGGCAACTCGCTGGTTCGGCTTTTACGTTTTGGTAGTTTTGCTACTGTTGCACACGGTTTTGCGCAAGCAGCGGTTTACCTTTGACGATGCCGGGGTCTTAACGCTGGCAATGCTCTACATCGGGCTGGGTTTCCACTACTTTGTGGCTGCCCGGGCGGTGAACTTCACGACCCTTCTGTACGGGATGCTGATTGTTTGGCTGACCGACAGTGGCGCCTACTTGATTGGTCGTAAGATTGGGAAGAATAAGCTGGCACCGAAGATCAGTCCCAATAAGACTTGGGAAGGTTCCATCGGTGGGACCGTCTCTGCCAGCATCATCCTGGCGATTTATCTTTACTTCCTACCAGTTGGCGGTGCCTGGTTGCCGATGGTCCTTTTGACAATTATTCTGTCGATCATGGGCCAATTTGGTGACCTGATCGAATCGTCCTTGAAGCGTTTCTACGGGGTGAAGGATTCCGGAAAGATCTTGCCGGGTCACGGTGGAATTCTAGACCGGTTTGACAGTATGCTGATTGTAATGCCGATGCTGCACCTGCTCGGCATTATTTAGCGGCAACGTAAAGAAGTGATTTTTTGATAGTAACGATTATTACCTTTATCCTGGTCTTCGGGATCCTGGTCCTGGTGCACGAATACGGCCACTATTTTTTTGCCAAGCGTGCCGGAATTTTAGTTCGAGAATTTTCCATCGGGATGGGGCCGAAGATCTGGTGGAAACGCAAGAACGGCACTACCTATACGGTCCGGATCCTGCCGATTGGGGGCTATGTCCGTCTGGCCGGGAATGACGATGAGGACCAAGACGAGCTGCGTCCTGGGACCCCGGTGACGATCCAGCTCAATGAGCAAAACCAGGTCGTCACGATTAACGCCAGCTCTAAGGGATCGCTTTTTCAAGGAATCCCGTTGCAGCTGGTTGATTGTGACTTGACAGACGAGCTGTGGATCAAGGGCTACGTCAACGGTGACGAGACCGAACTAAAGAATTACGCCGTTAACCATGATGCGGTGATTATCGAGCACGATGGGACCCACGTGCAGATTGCACCGAAGGACGTTCAGTTCCGCTCGGCCAGTCTGCCAGCCCGAATGATGACTAATTTTGCTGGGCCGATGAATAATTTCATCCTTTCGCTGGTCGTCTTCATCATCCTCGGCTTTACCCTGAGCGGGGTGCCAACTAACAGCAACAAAATTGGCCAGGTCAACGCCCATTCCGTGGCTTCCCGGGCCGGTTTAGTGGCCGGGGACCGCATCACCAAGGTAGGGAAAACCAAGGTCAGCAACTGGAGCAAACTGGCAACCAGTATTTCGGACAAACCGGGCAAAACGGTACAACTGACCTATGTTCATGACCACCACCAGCACACGGTGAAGGTTAAGCCCAAGGCGGTTCACCAGGGGAAGCAAGTCGTCGGCCAGATTGGAATTCTAGAAGAAGAAAATACCAGCGTCAAGGCCCGCCTAAGCTTTGGCTGGCAACGGTTTGTTCAGGCCGGCACCTTGATTTTTAGCGTGCTGGGGAGTATGTTTACACATGGCTTTAGCTTAAACGACCTTGGTGGTCCGGTGGCAATCTATGCCGGCACGTCCCAGGCAACGGCCCTCGGTTTTAACGGGGTCTTAAACTTTCTGGCATTACTGTCGATCAACTTGGGGATTGTCAACCTGTTGCCAATCCCAGCCCTCGACGGTGGAAAGCTGTTATTAAATATTATTGAGGCAATCATTCGTCGACCAATCCCCGAAAAGGCAGAGGGGATTGTGACGATGATCGGTTTCATGTTACTAATGCTATTGATGATTTTGGTGACCTGGAACGACATCCAGCGTTACTTTATTCGTTAAACGAGTTTGGAGGAATAGTTTTTTATGCGACAATCAAAGGTTTTGATTCCAACCAAGAAAGAGGCACCAAGCGATGCCGAAGCCTTGAGCCATCAGATGATGGTTCGGGCCGGCTACATCTACCAGGTTTCCGCCGGAGTTTGGTCCTACCTGCCACTGGCCTACCGGGTGATCCGCAAGGTTGAAAACATCATTCGCGAGGAGATGGACCGGGCGGATGCCGTTGAGATGATGATGCCAGGACTTTTACCTGCCGATCTATGGAAGGAATCAGGCCGTTACGAAACTTATGGTGACAACCTTTTTAAGTTAAAGGACCGGCGTGATCGGGACTTTATCCTGGGTCCAACCCACGAGGAAACCTTTACGGAAGTGATTCGTGACAGCATCAAGTCCTACAAGAAACTGCCCCTGGTTGTTTACCAGCTGCAGGACAAGTTCCGGGACGAGGATCGGCCGCGTTACGGGATCTTGCGAGGCAAAGAATTCGAAATGCTGGATGCTTACTCCTTCTCCGCGGATCAAGCGGGACTGGACGAGGCTTATGACAAGCAGGCCCGGGCCTACCGGAACATCTTTGACCGAGTCGGCCTGAACTACAAGGTCATCCTGGCCGATTCTGGAACGATGGGGGGCAAGAACTCTCAAGAATTCTCCGCACCCGCTAAGGTTGGTGAAGACATCATTGCTTACACCGACGGGACTTACGCTGCCAACATTGAGAAGGCCACCAGCAAGTTTACCGGTGTTCAACAGACTGCTGAACCGGCGGAGCTGACCAAGAAGGCAACGCCGGGCGCCCACTCCGTTGATGAAGCGGCCGAAAGTCTGGGCATCCCTGCTGATCAGATCCTGAAGGCAATGTTCTTCATGGCTAAGATGAGTGAGGACGAGTACCAGCCAGTTATGGTTCTGATGCGGGGCAACGACGAGGTAAATGAGGCCAAGGTCAAGAACGCCCTGGACTGCGAAGACCTGACGCTGGCCGATGAAGAGGATGCCGTCAAGTACCTTGGCGCTCACCCGGGTTCCCTGGGCCCAGTTGGCGTTGGCGAAGATGTTCAGATCCTGGCCGACAACTACGTCAAGGTTCTGGTTAACATGGCCTGTGGAGCCAATGATGATGGCCACCACTACATCAATGCCAACATTAACCGCGACTTCCGGGTGGACCAATTTGGTGACTTCCGGAACGTCAAGGAGGGGGAGATTGCTCCTGATGGTCAGCCGCTGAAGTTCACGCCGGGGATCGAAGTCGGTCACATCTTCAAGCTGGGGACCCACTATTCCGAAAAGCTCGGTGCCCAGGTACTTGATAACAACGGTCGCCTGGTCGACGTGATCATGGGTTCATACGGAATCGGGGTTACCCGGTTGCTCTCCGCGGTGGCCGAACAAAATGCGGACGAAAACGGTCTGGTCTGGCCAGACAGCATTGCACCGTTTGACGTTCACGTCATTCCGGTCAATGCAAAGAAGGATGATCAGATGGCCATGGCTGACGAGCTGGACAAGCAGCTGACCGCTGCCGGTTACGAAGTGCTGGTTGATGACCGGAAGGAACGGGCCGGTGTTAAGTTTGCCGACTCCGATCTGATTGGTCTGCCAATCCGGATTACGATTGGTAAGAAGGCGGCCGATGGAATCGTGGAAGTTAAAATCCGTAAGACCGGTGAGACCATTGAGGTCAAGCAGGAAGAAGTCGTCAACACGGTTGGCATCCTGCTGAAGCAATTGAATGGCGAAGCGAAGTAAAACAGGTTAAAATAAACGCAGGAAAAAATGTGGTTGCAAAGCTAATGAAGGATTTGCACCACATTTTTAGATAGGAGGATATTAGCTTGGGTTTGAATCGACACGAACTGTTTGGCAAATTAATGGAACAGATTCACTTCCCGGAAAAGGACAATGCCGCCTTTCAAAGTGCCGCCATCCAATCGGTGGTGGTTCACAAGAATTCGCGGGTGTGGGAATTTCACCTGCTCTTTCGTCAGGCGCTGCCCTTCAGTCTGTTTCAGGAATTAATGGCGGCCCTGACCCGGGGCTTTAGCGATATTGCCGGGGTACGGGTCCAGATTAGCAGCCCGATGACCGAATTGGACCAGCAGAAGATTGGTGACTACTGGGAATACATCGTCGATGAAACGGCCCAGGACTCAGCGATGCTGCGTCAGGCCTGCATGCAGACCAGCCCCGAGGTCAAGGACGGCCGGGTCACCCTGGTGGTGGAAAATGAAGTGGTCAAGGATCTCTTAGTACAAAAGCTCCTGAGCCGGGTTGAACAGCGCTACCAGGAACTGGGCTTCCCTAAGTTCCGGATTCACCCCTTCGTTGACGAGTCGGCCTCCCAGGCGATGATCAAGGAACTTAAAGCTAAGCATGAGGCGGCCGACGCGGCCCTGGCGGCTAAGGCGATGGCCCAGATCAAGAAGAACAACGCCAAGGCCAAGAGCCGTGCCAAAAAAGACGCACCCACACCAGCCGATGGTCCGGCTCAGCTTGGCCGAGTGATCAATGACCAGCAGCCGGTGGTCCAGATGAAGGACATTCAGGGCGAAGAGCGTAACGTGGTCGTTGAGGGCTACGTCTTTAACTCTGAAGTGCGCGAACTGCGATCTGGCCGGCAGCTGCTGACCTTTGAAATTACCGACTATACCTCTTCCTTTGCGGTTAAGAAGTTCTCCCGCAACGCCGACGATGAAGCCCAGTTTGCCAACATTAAGGCGGGGATGTGGCTGAAGGTCCGCGGACCGGTGCAGGAAGATACCTGGATGCACGACCTGGTGATCAATGCTTACGACATCAACCAGATCCAACATACCCAGCGTCAGGACAAGGCACCAGACGATGATAAGCGGATTGAACTTCACGCCCACACTGAGATGAGCCAGATGGATGCCACCAATTCGATTACCGAGCTAGCTCAGCGTGCTCACCAGTGGGGCCATTCGGCAATCGCCGTGACTGACCACGGGAACGTCCAGGCCTTTCCGGAAGCATTTAAAGCCAGTAAGAAATTTGGAATCAAGATGCTTTACGGGATGGAAGCCAACGTGGTCGACGACGGGATTCCACTGGTTTATAACGAAAATCACGCAACCCTAAAGGGCAACACCTACGTGATCTTTGACGTGGAAACCACCGGGCTGTCCGCCATCTACGATAAGGTGATTGAACTATCCGCCGTTAAGATGCAGAATGGCAACGTTCTAGAGCGCTTTGACGAATTCATTGACCCTGGCTTCCCGCTGTCGGAACAGACAACCAACCTGACCAGCATTACAAACGAAATGGTGCACGGCTCAAGGACCGAAGAAGAAGTCTTTAAGATGTTTAAGGACTTCTGTGATGGCTGCATCATCGCCGGGCATAACGTTTCCTTCGATATGGGCTTCATGGATACCGGTTATCGGCGCCACGGAATGGAAGAGATTACCGAACCGGTCATCGATACCCTGCCACTAGCACGGTTCCTCTATCCAGAAATGCGGGGCTACCGGCTGAACACCCTGAGCAAGAAGTTCAAGGTCTCGCTGGAACACCACCACCGGGCCAACTACGATGCGGAGGCCACGGGACACCTGCTTTACAAGTTCCTCAAGGACGCCGAAAAACGGTATGAGATTCGTTACGTGGACGACCTTAACAAGCACATGGCCGATAACGATGCCTACAAGCACGGGCGACCATATCACGTGACTTTGCTGGCCCAAACCCAGGCTGGCTTGAAGAATCTCTTTAAGCTGGTCTCCTTTGCCAACGTCAAGTACTTCCACCGGGTACCGCGGATTCCGCGGACGGTGCTGGAGAAGTACCGCAAGGGAATCCTGCTGGGGACCGCCTGCTCATCTGGCGAGGTCTTCACGGCAATGATGGAAAAGGGGTACCCAGTTGCGCTGCGCAAGGCCCAGGACTACGATTTCATCGAGGTCCAGCCCAAGCCAAACTACGCGCCACTCTTGGAGCAGCACGTGATTGCCGACGATGCCCACTTGGAAGATATTCTTAAGAACATGGTCAAATTGGGAACGGAACTCAAAAAGCCGGTGGTGGCGACCGGTGACGTTCACTACCTGGATCCCCACGATGGTATCTACCGCAAGATCTTGATCAATTCTCAGGGTGGCGCTAACCCACTGAACCGAACTCAGCGTCCCGACGTTCACTTCCGAACGACCGATGAGATGCTCGACGAGTTCAGCTTTCTGGGGACGGATAAGGCCCACGAGATTGTCGTTGACAATACCCACCAGGTGGCCGACATGATCGATGATGATATTCGACCGGTCAAGGACCGTCTTTACACGCCGCACATGAAGGGGGCCGAGCAGGAAATTCAGGACCGAACCTGGAATACTGCCAAGGCCTGGTACGGGGATCCACTGCCAAAAATTGTTCAAGACCGGGTGCGCCTGGAATTAAACAGTATCGTCAAGAACGGGTTCTCGGTTATTTACTTGATTGCCCAGCGGCTGGTTGCTAAGTCCAACAAGGATGGTTACCTGGTTGGGTCCCGGGGGTCCGTTGGTTCCAGTGTGGTGGCCACCCTGTCAGGGATCACCGAGGTTAACCCGTTGCCACCGCACTATCGTTGTCCGAAGTGTAAGTACTGCCACTTCTACACCAAGGGTGAATACAGCTCGGGCTTTGACCTTCCCGAACGCAAGTGCCCGAAGTGTGGCACCCTCCTGGTCAAAGATGGGCACGATATTCCATTCCAGACCTTCTTAGGGTTCAAGGGGAACAAGGTGCCGGATATCGATCTGAACTTCTCCGGTGACTACCAGCCGATTGCCCACAACTACATGAAGGTCCTCTTCGGTGAGAAGAACGTTTTCCGGGCCGGGACGATCGGAACGGTGGCCGATAAGACCGCTTATGGGTATGTCAAGGCCTACGAGCGGGACAAGGATATTCAGTTCCGCGGGGCCGAGGAAGATCGGCTGGCCAAGGGCGCAACTGGTGTCAAGCGGACGACCGGTCAGCACCCAGCCGGGATCATCATTGTTCCCGACGATATGGATATCTACGACTTTACACCGGTTCAATACCCGGCCGACGACCAAAACGCCGCTTGGGAAACGACCCACTTTGATTTCCACTCGATCCACGATAACATCCTGAAGATGGATATCCTGGGTCACGATGACCCGACGATGATCCGTG
This sequence comes from Limosilactobacillus kribbianus, assembly GCF_026413145.1. Classification (GTDB taxonomy): domain Bacteria; phylum Bacillota; class Bacilli; order Lactobacillales; family Lactobacillaceae; genus Limosilactobacillus; species Limosilactobacillus kribbianus. The sequence goes on from NZ_JAOVYZ010000017.1 coordinate 18,652, forward strand.
CCCTCCAAGACCTTTCCGGGATCAACCCGCGGACGATTCCAATGAACGATCCGGGTGTCATGTCGCTCTTCTCCAGCCCGAAGCAGCTCGGTGTGACCGAGGAACAGATCCAGAGTAAGACCGGGACGCTGGGACTGCCGGAATTCGGGACCCGCTTCGTCCGGGGGATGTTAAACGACACTCACCCGAAGAACTACTCACAGCTGCTGCAGATTTCTGGCCTCTCGCACGGGACCGGGGTGTGGCTGGACAACGCCCAGGAGCTGATCAAGGAGGGGACGGCCACGATTGCCAACGTGATTGGTTGTCGTGACAACATCATGACCGACTTGATCCACTATGGGCTGGATTCCGAAACCTCCTTCCAGGTGATGGAATCCGTTCGGCATGGCCGGGGAATCCCGGACGAATGGCAGGAAAAGATGCGCAAGGCTAACGTCCCGCAGTGGTACATGGATTCCTGCCTTAAGATCAAGTACATGTTCCCGCGGGCCCACGCCGCCGCCTACGTCTTGATGGCGCTGCGGATTGCCTACTTTAAGGTCTACTTCCCGTTGGTCTACTACTGCGCCTACTTCTCCGTGCGGGCCGATGACTTCGATGTCGTTGCCATGGCTCACGGCAAGGACGCCGTCAAGCACCGGATGGCGGAGATCAGCCAGCAGGGGAACGACGCCACCGCCAAGGACAAGAATCTACTGACGATTCTGGAGCTGGCCAACGAGATGCTGGAGCGGGGCTTCAAGTTCAAGATGGTGGATTTGAATCGTTCCGATGCTTCAAACTGGTTGATTGACGGTGATAGCTTAATCGCGCCGTTCCGGGCCGTTCCAGGGCTGGGACTAAGTGTTGCCAAGCAAATTGTGGCCGCCAGAGAGGAAAAGCCCTTCCTGTCGAAGGAAGACCTGGCCGACCGGGGCAAGGTTTCGCAGACGCTCATTGACTTTCTCACCACCAATCATGTTTTAGACGATTTGCCGGATGAGAACCAGCTGAGCCTGTTCTAAAAGCAAAACTACGGAATAAAATTTGCACCAACCGTTAACGAAGCTAATCACTTTGTCAATGGTTGGTGTTTTAGTTTGTCTTTAGTTTGTCTTTAGTTTGTCTTTACAATGTAATTATGTTAAACTAAGTCATGGTAAATAACTCGTGGGAGTGAGCAGTGATGCTCGCTCTTTTTATTGCAAACGATGGAGGTGACAAAATATGAGTACTGTTGTCGAAACCGTCAAGGGACTGGTTGAACCGATCCTGGCAGAACACGACTTCTACCTTTACGACATTGAATTCGTCAAGGAGGGGAAGAGTTGGTACCTGCGGGTCTACATTGACAAGGACGGCGGAATCACTCTGGAAGACTGTGCGACGGTCAGCGATCAACTGAGCGAGGCCCTGGACAATGTCGAGCCTGACCCGATTCCCCAAGCCTACTTCCTGGAGGTGTCATCACCGGGTGCCGAACGGCCGCTGAAGAATGAACAGGATTACCAGCGGGCGGTTAATGATTACATCCACGTTTCTCTCTACCAGCAAATCGATGGCAAGAAGGTTTACGAGGGAACCCTGACCAAGCTGTCGGATAAGGAATTAACGTTGGATTACATGGACAAGACCCGTCATCGCCAGGTCGTCATCGACCGGAGTAAAATTGCCCAAGCACGGTTGGCAATCAAGTTTTAATTAAAGGAGTGTCTCAAGTGAGCAAGTCAAGAGTCAATGAGGAAATGATTGGCGCCCTGAACTACCTGGAAAAGGAAAAGGGGATCAAGAAAGAAGTTATTATTGACGCCCTCGAGCAAGCGCTCGAAACGGCCTACAAGCAAAACTATGGTGAGAAAAACGTTGAGGTTGAATTTAACTCTCTGACCGGTAACATTCGAGTTTACGCGGTTAAGACGATCACCGACGATGAAGAAGCCGTCGAAAATGACCCGAACGAATTCATGAGCTTAGAAGCCGCCCGGAAGCTGCCTCACGGCCAGGGCTACGATGTTGGCGACGAAATTCGTGAAGAGGTGACGCCACGCAACTTTGGTCGGATCGCTGCCCAAACTGCCAAGCAAGTTGTCATGCAACGATTGCGGGAAGAAGAACGGAAGATCATTTACAATAAGTACAAGACTTACGAAAACGAGATCGTTACCGGTGAGGTTTCTCGGGAAGACAAGCGTTTTACCTACGTTGATCTTGGTGACGGTGTCGAGGGGGCAATGGGCTTCCGGGACAAGATGCCAAACGAGCACTACCACGTTCACGACCGGATTCAGGTTTACGTTTCCCGGGTCAACGATGACAAGCGGGGACCGCAGATTTACGTTAGCCGGACTGCTCCGGAACTGTTGAAGCGGCTCTTCGAACGGGAAGTTCCAGAAATCAAGGATGGGACCGTTCTGATTGAAAACATCGCCCGTGAAGCCGGTGACCGGGCCAAGGTCGCGGTTTACTCCAACGATCCAAATGTTGACCCAGTCGGCACCTGCGTTGGTCCGCGGGGCTCCCGGGTTCAGGCAATCGTCAACGAATTGGATGGCGAAAACATGGACATCGTTGAATACGTCAAGGATCCAGCCCAGTTCATTGCCAACGCCCTCAACCCGGCCGACGTCCAGGACGTGATCTTCAACGAACCGGAAGAACAACCGGCACCAGAAGTTGAAGACGTAGACCAGTCGGCAGAAGATCAGGCGGACACTGACACGGACGCACCTGAGACGGAAGAAAACAGTGCAAGTGAAGCGCCAGCACCAAAGGAAGTTGAGCGTTCTTGCACGGTTGTGGTTCCCGACAATCAATTGTCACTGGCCATCGGGAAGCGGGGTCAAAACGCCCGGCTGGCTGCCCGGCTGACCAAGTACAAGATTGATATCAAGTCCGTTTCTGAAATGGAAGAGCTGGAAAAGCAGGAAGCCATGGCTGATGAGGATGCACCGGCGAAGACCGATGACGCACCCGCAGCAAGCGATGATCAACCAACGGACGCAGAATAACAGTAGAATTAATAATTGAGCAACGGGGTGAAAATAATGAAAAAGAGAAAAATACCGATGCGCAAGGATATTGTAACGGGCGAAATGATGCCCAAGCGACAATTGATCCGGGTCGTTAAGAACAAGGATGGTGAGGTTTCCCTCGACCCAACCGGTAAGAAAGCCGGCCGGGGGGCCTACATCGCCGTTGACGTTGCCATTGCCAAACGGGCCAAGGCGGAACGGACCTTTGAAAAGGCCTTTCACGTGGATTTAGATGACTCATTTTACGATGAGTTGATCCAGTACACTGACCACCTGCAGGCACGGCAAGAACTCTTTGGCAAAGATGCAAAAAACTAATCAAGAAGCGATCTTGAATCTGCTGGGACTTGCCCGTCGCGCGGGTCAGCTGACCAGTGGCGAGGGGATCGTCTTAAAAAACATTCAAACGAATAAGGCAAAGTTTGTCTTCCTCGCAAGTGATGCGGGTGCGGCGAGCGTGAAGAAGTTTACCGACAAGTGTAAGTTTTATCATGTCCCGTGCGACCAGCACTTTACGCGGGAACAACTCAGTCAGGCAACGGGCCAGGCAAGAACCGTTTTTGGTGTGATGCAATCTGGATTTGCAAGAAAGTTTGAGGAATTAACAACAATGGAATAAGGAGCGTGAGCGTATGGCCAAGGAACGAATTTATGAACTAGCAAAAGAGCTCAAGATGCCAAGTAAGAACTTGGTGAAGGTGGCAAAGCAGCAAGGCATGGCGATTAAGAGCCACATGTCTTCGGTAACTCCCGAAGAAGCCAATAAGCTGCGCAGCGTTGTGAAGAATGGTGGCGCTAAGCCGCAGGCAAAGGCTAAGCAGGCTCCCCAGCCAAAGGAAAAGCCTGCCAAGCACCAGGAGAACCATTCTCATAACAAGGGCCAACAAAAGGCTAGTCAGCAGCATGAGGATCGTCACGAACACAAGGCCAACCATGCCGAAGCGCAAACCCGGCGTGAAAATAACGAAAACAATAACCACCAGCGTCATAATGGTGGGGGCCGGTTCGGCGGCAGCTTAAACAACAATAACAATAACCGCCACAACAAGAAGCGCAACAAGCGGAACAAGCACAATAAGAACCGCCGTCTCCGTGAGGTTGAGCACAAGCAGCCAACCCAGCGGAAGGATAAGCCATTACCGGACGTTCTGGAATACAGCGAAGGAATGAACGCCCAAGACCTGGCCAAGCTCTTGCACCGGTCACCAGCTGAGATCATTAAGAAGCTGTTCATGCTGGGGGTAATGATCAACCAGAACCAGTCACTGGACAAGGACACGATTGAACTTCTGGCTGCTGATTACGGCATCGAAGCCAAGGAAAAGGTCGAAGTGGATGTTTCCGATATCGACAAGATCTTCGAGGAAGAGGAAGAAAACACCACCCACCTCGTTTCACGGCCACCAGTTGTCACGGTCATGGGTCACGTTGACCACGGGAAGACGACCCTGCTGGACAAGCTGCGTCACTCCCACATCACCGAGCACGAAGCCGGTGGGATCACCCAGGAAATCGGTGCTTACCAGGTTCACTACAATGACCAGCTAATCACCTTCCTGGATACGCCAGGGCACGCGGCCTTCACCGAAATGCGTGCGCGGGGTGCTGACATCACTGATATCACCGTGCTGGTGGTTGCGGCTGATGACGGGGTCATGCCACAAACGGTCGAGGCCATCCACCACGCCCAAGCAGCGAAGACACCAATCATTGTTGTCATCAACAAGATTGATAAGCCGGGTGCTAACCCCGACCGGGTCACCGAAGAGCTGGCCAAGTACAACCTGATCCCTGAAGACTGGGGTGGGGACACGATCTTCGTCAACATCTCAGCCAAGTTTGGTAAGAACATCGACGAGCTGCTGGACATGATTCTACTCCAGGCCGAAATGATGGAATTAAAGGCTAACCCAGACCAGAACGGTGCCGGTTCCGTTGTCGAAGCACGGCTTGACCAGGGTAAAGGTCCAGTTGCGACCGTCCTGATTCAGCAGGGGACCCTTCACGTTGGGGACCCAGTCGTTGTCGGCAATACCTTTGGTCGGATTCGGACGATGACCAACGAAAATGGTCGCCGGATCAAGTCTGCTACACCAGCCACACCAGTTGAGATCACCGGGTTGAACGACGTGCCGGAAGCCGGGGATCGGTTCGTGGCCTTCGACGATGAAAAGACGGCGCGGGCAGCTGGTGAAGCCCGGGCAAAGCAGGCTCAGGAAAAGGAACGGCAACGGACTTCTCACGTTACCCTGGACAACCTCTTTGCTACGATGCAGAAGGGGAAGATGAAGACCCTGCCACTGATCATCAAGGCCGATGTGCAGGGTTCCGTTGAGGCCCTGAGCCAGAGTCTGCAGAAGATCAAGGTTGACGGCGTCCGGGTGGACATTATTCACCAGGCCGTTGGTGCCATCAGCCAGAGCGACGTTACCCTGGCCGAAGCTTCCAACGCCGTTATCATTGGTTTCAATGTTCGGCCAACACCAGTTGCTAAGTCGCTGGCTGACTCCAATAACATCGATATTCGGCTTCACCGGGTCATTTACAAGGCCATCGAGGAAGTTGAAGATGCCATGAAGGGGATGCTGGAACCAGTCTACAAGGAAGAGACGATTGGTGAAGTTGAAGTTCGTCAATTGTACAAGGCTTCCAAGATTGGGACGATTGCCGGTGGAATGGTTACTTCCGGTAAGATTACCCGGGACTCCAAGGTTCGTCTGGTTCGTGACGGCGTGGTCGTTTACGAAGGTGAACTGGGGAGCCTGAAACGATTCAAAGACGATGTTAAGGAAGTCAAGGCCGGCTTTGAATGTGGGCTGACGATTGCCAACTACAACGACATCAAGGAAAACGATGTGATCGAAGCTTACCAAATGAAGGAAGTTCCGGTTAAGTAGAACTGAAGGAGAATTTTATGCCAAGCAAACAATTTCGGGTTGACCGCCTGGCTGGTGAAATCCAGCGGGAGGTTGACGATATCCTGTTAAAACGGGTGCGTGATCCCCGGGTGAAGGGCATTACTATTACCGGCGTTGACGTGACCGGTGATCTTCAGCAGGCCACCATTTACTACAGTCTGCTGTCCGATTTGGCTTCCGACGGTGAAAAGGCTCAGGCCGGCCTTGATAAGGCAACCGGCCTGATCCGGAGCGAACTGGGGGCCCGCTTGAACATCTTCAAGACCCCGGCCATCAAGTTCGAACGGGACAAGTCGATCGCCTACGGTAGCCGAATTGATCAATTAATCAACCAGCTACACCAACAGGAAAAGAACTAACAAGAGCGGGGTGAATTACCCCGCTTTTTTGATAACGTGGAAAACCAGAGGCTAACTACGTGACGTAACCGTGGGGCTAGTGTCTAGCGCAGCGGAGCAAGTCTATCTGACTACGGACAAAAGCCGACGCCTTAGTAGCCTTTCGCCCCACTTTACTGGTTGTTTTCCACTCACTTTCAATTTTCGTGGAGGAATGATGGAATGGATGGAATTATTCCCTTATACAAAGAACGTGGCATGACGAGCTTTGACTGTGTCAGTCGCTTACGCAGAATCCTGCAGACTAAAAAAATTGGCCACTCGGGGACGCTTGATCCGGCCGTTGACGGGGTCCTGCCGATCTGTGTCGGCAGCGCCACCAAGGTCGTCGACTACCTGATGCAGTCGGGAAAACAGTATCAGGGTGAGCTTTTAATCGGTGAGGCGACCACGACCGAGGACCTGGAGGGGGAGATCATTGCGGCCCAACCGGTGACTGCAGCGATTCCCGCTGAAAGGATCCAGGAAGAGATGGATAAAATGACTGGCGAGATCACCCAAATTCCCCCGATGTATTCGGCCGTCAAGGTCAAGGGTAAACGGCTTTACGAGTACGCTCGGGCCGGGGAGACGGTTGAGCGCCCGGTTCGCCACGTCACCATTGAGCGCTTTGCCCTTCTGGGGACCAACTATGATGCCCAGGCCAAGCAGCAGCGGGTTCGATTCAAGGTCGACTGCACGAAGGGAACCTACGTCCGAACCCTGGTGGTGGATCTTGCCAAAAACCTGGGGTATCCGGGAACAATGAGTTGGCTGACCCGGCTGAAGAGTGGGGGCTTTACCCTCGACCAAACGCTGAGCCTGAGCGATGTTCAGGACGCCGTTGCTACGGGAACGATTCAACACTACCTCTACCCGCTCGACTACGCCCTCAAGGACTACCCGGCCATGGAACTGAGTGCCGACCAGTGGAAAGCGGTGCAAAATGGGGGCTGGCTGAAAGAGAGTGAGGTTAAGCCGGCCGGTGATTCAATCGTCTTGAAGTATCAACAGGCCGTCAAAGCCCTGTATCACCGTGACCACCGGTACTACAAGCCAACCAAGATGTTTTCGGTTAAATAGGGGGAATGAGTCGTGCAAGTAATTAAAATTCATCATCCCCTGGATCCCCAGCTGATTCCAGCGGGACCCGTCGTGCTCGCGATGGGCTTCTTCGACGGGGTTCACCGGGGACACCAGGCGGTCATTCGGCGGGCCAAAGAGATTGCTCAGCAACGGAACTTGCCTTTGGCGGTGCTCACCTATAGTCACGCACCCGGTGTCGTTTACCGGCAATATCCGGGCGGCTTCAAGTACCTTTCAACAACCGAACGCAAGCTGGCTCTGTTGGAGCAGCTGGGCGTCGACCGCGTTTACCTCGTCAGCTTTACCTCCCAGTTTGCTGCGCTGGCACCCCAAGACTTTGTCGACCAGTACCTGGTAGACGGTTTTCACAGCCAGGTCGTCGTGGCGGGCTTTGATCACACCTATGGCCCGGCCGAAACTGCCTCGATGGACAAGCTGCCCACCTATGCCCGTGACCGTTTTGAGGTCGTGACGGTGCCGAAATTTACGGAGGACGGCAATGAAAAGGTGGGGTCCCGCCTGATTCGTCAGCTGATCGATGCCGGCCAGGTCCAGGAGGCAAACGCGGAGCTCGGTTACTACTACACCACCACCGGCCTGATTGTTCACGGCCTGGCCCGGGGGCGGACGTTGGGCTTCCCGACCATCAATGTTGAGACGCCAACGCCGGAGCGCCTTCCCGGGATCGGCGTGTACGCCACCGACGTTTTGATCGGTGGCCACTGGTACGGGGGAATGGCGAGCGTTGGCCATAACATTACCTTTGGCGACGATAACCAACTAACCCTCGAGATTAACCTCTTTGACTTCTCCCAGATGGTTTATGGCGAAGAGGTCAAGGTGCGCTGGTACCAGTACCTACGCGGTGAAGAGAAGTTTGCCGGGGCCGACGAGCTCGTTGCTCAGATGAAGCGTGACGAACAGGCGGCCCGTCAGGTGGTTGCCCACCGGCCCGTACTCGAAGATCAAATCCTATCCTAAAAGCAAAGGCCAAGCACTGTTGCGGTGCTTGGCCTTTTTACGATGAAAATCAAATTTTCCCTTGCCTCGGGTAACCGGAGCGGGCGTATGATCGTTCTAATCAAAACAAAGGAGCGATTGAAATGAAGATTTTAGTGATTGGGGCCACGAGCCCGCTGGGGCAAGAAATTTGCGCGCGTTTGGAGCAAAGCAGTCACCACCTGCGGGCCATGACCCGTTCGGCGGCTAAGTTAGCTAACGCAAATTACGAAGTTGTTGAGGCTGATGCCCTCAACCAGAACAGCCTGGTCCAGGCAATGCAGGGACAGGATATCGTGATCGCCGGCGTGTCCGGAAAGATGATTCTCGACCAGGCTAAAAACATTGCGACGGCCGCTCAGGAGGCGGGAGTAAAGCACATCTACTGGATCACCGGACTGGGGATCCACCACGAAATCAAGGGTGCCCGGGGAATGATGCTCAACATGCTGCTGAAGCGGATGCCGGAATATGAAGCAGCTGCCGACGCGATTGCCGCAGGTCCGGTCTCATCTACCTTGTTGCGCTTGCCCAACATCACGAGCGGGGAGGAGCTGAGCTACAAGATTGATCTTGAGGGCGAACAGCCCAAGGGCAGTAAGATTACCCGCAAGGCCGTCGCACGGGCGGTAGTGGACCTGATTGACCAGGGCCCGGATAAATATGCTAACGCCAGCATCAGCATTACCAATAAATAACCCGGTTAATAAAAACGAGCTCACCTTTAGGCAGCTCGTTTTTATTAATGCCGACTCGCGCGGTGGCTGCTGGTTTGATGAATGCGATGCACGTGACGCTTGAATTTTGGCCCGTCATCCGTCGCCAGTTGAAAATGCCGCATCTTGCCGTGGAAGGGGTGGCCGGTCAATTTGAGGTTGGTCCAGGAACGCATGATGTCGGTCATCTGGTCAATCTCCTTTAGGCGCTCTGGATTGCCTTCCTTCTTGGCCGCTTCTTTGATGTCCGACTGCAGGCGGTAGATCAAGTTATTGTGATAGGCCAGCAGCTCGTTGGTCAGTGGCGCGTTACGGTACTTGTTGAAGAGGCGTTGAATGATCTCCATTGCCTCTTGTGCACTGTGCGGCTGGAGGTAGCGTTGCTGATTATTATCCATTAAAAAATCTCCTCAAAACTCTTTGACATTTCTTGACTTTTAGCGTGGCGGTTGGTATATTATACAGTGTGCTTAGCACTTAACCCTAAAGAGTGCTAAAAGGGGAAGTGATTAATATGCTAACACAGCGTCAAAACAAGATCCTGCAAGCGATTGTACGTCAATACACGTCAACTGGTCAACCCGTGGGTTCCAAGCATCTGGCCGAGAAGCTGCCGTTTAAGGTCAGCCCGGCGACGGTGCGCAACGAGATGGCGGTCCTGGAAAAGCAGGGCCTGATTGCCAAGGAACACTCGTCTTCGGGGCGGGTGCCTTCCAAGGACGGTTACCGTTATTACATTGACCACCTGCTTAATCCGCGGGCGGTCACCGATAACGACCTGATCGTTATTCAGAACTCGTTGGGGACCAGTTTCCAGAAGATTGATGAAATCATCTCGCACTCGGCTGATATTTTATCAAACCTGACGTCATACACCGCCGTGACCCTGAAGCCAGAGCAAGAAGACGTTCGTTTGAGCGGCTTCCGCCTGGTCCCGCTGGGCAACCAAAAGGTAATTGCCATCCTGGTTACCGACAGCGGTGACGTGGAGAGCCAAGCCTTCACCCTGTCACGGGACGTTGACCCGGAGGCCTTACAAGCAGTCATTCGAATGATCAATGACCAGCTGGTCGGTCTGCCACTGTCAACTGTCTTGAAGCGGCTGAATGACGATATCCCATTGCGCGTCATGCACTACATGCACAGCGCCGATGGCTTCCTGGATCTTTTTGATAATGTCGTTTCCAAGGCTGCCCGGGAGCAATTCTTCATTGGCGGCCGACTGAACCTTTTGAATTTCTCGAACAACAAGGATCCGCAGTCGTTGCAGACGATGTACCAGCTGCTCGACCACAACGATCAGCTCTCCCACCTGCTTGACGCCGATCTTAACGATCAGGGCGTCAACGTGCGGATTGGTTCCGAGATTTCCAAGGATAAGGTACTCGACAACTACAGTCTGATTACGGCGACCTACGATGTTGACCAATATGGCAAGGGCATCATCGCCGTGCTCGGGCCGACCAGAATGCCGTACTCACGGACAATTGGTCTGGTGAATGCCTTCCGGCAGGAGTTGGCCAAGCGTCTGTTAGGTTTCTATCGACATTACTACGATTCATAGGAGGCGAGTTAATTGGCAGACAAGGAAGAACAGCAAGCCAAGAAACAAGCGGCCTCATCTGAAGCAAAGGATGAGCAAAAGCAGGCAAAGCAGGCTGACAAAGCCGCTAAGCCAAGCCGTGAAGAAGAGCTTGAAACGCAGATCAAGGATTTGAAGCAACAACTCGACGACAAGGACGACAAGTACCTGCGGGCTGAGGCGGAGATTCAAAACATGACGAACCGCTTCAACAAGGAACGGGCCCAGATCTTAAAGTATGACGGTCAGGACCTCGCTAAGTCCGTCCTGCCAGTGCTGGACAACCTGAAGCGCGCCCTGACGATTGAAGTTACGGACGAAAACGGTAAGCAGCTCAAGCACGGGATTCAGATGGTTCACGACCACCTGATTGCCGCCTTAAACGATCACGGAATTACCGAGATCGAGGCTTTGAATAAGCCCTTTGATCCGACCCTGCATCAGGCGGTTCAAACCGTTCCGGTCCAGGAGGATCAAAAGCCAGACACCGTGGTCCAGGTTCTGCAAGCTGGCTACCAGCTGAAGGACCGGGTCCTGCGCCCAGCAATGGTTGTTGTTGCACAATAATTAATGATAATTAAATATTAAAAAGAGGGAATTAAACAATGGCAAGTAACAAGATTATTGGTATTGATTTAGGTACTACTAACTCCGCCGTTGCCGTGATGGAAGGTAACGAACCAAAGATTATTACTAACCCGGAAGGTAGTCGGACGACGCCATCCGTTGTTTCATTCAAGAATGGCGAAACTCAAGTTGGTGAAGTTGCCAAGCGGCAAGCGATCACTAACCCGAACACGATTTCATCCATCAAGAGTCACATGGGTGAAGCCGGCTACACGGTTGAAGTTGATGGCAAGAAGTACACGCCACAAGAAATTTCTGCCATGATTCTGCAATACCTGAAGAAGTACGCCGAAGACTACATCGGTGACACGGTTGACAAGGCCGTTATCACTGTGCCAGCCTACTTCAACGATGCTCAGCGTCAGGCAACCAAGGATGCCGGAAAGATTGCCGGCTTAGACGTTAAGCGGATCATCAACGAACCAACTGCTTCCTCACTGGCTTACGGCCTGGACAAGCAGGACAAGGATGAAAAGATCCTGGTTTACGACCTTGGTGGTGGGACCTTCGATGTTTCCATCCTGGAACTCGGTGATGGGGTCTTCCAAGTACTCTCCACGAACGGTGACACGCACCTGGGTGGGGATGACTTCGACCAAAAGATCATGGATTGGTTGATCGACGGCTTCAAGGAAGAACACGGCGTTGACCTTTCTACTGACAAGATGGCCCTGCAACGGCTGAAGGATGCCGCTGAAAAGGCCAAGAAGGACCTTTCCGGTGTTCAAGAAGCCCAAATCAGCCTGCCATTCATTTCCGCTGGTGAAAACGGCCCACTGCACCTGGAAAAGACGCTGAGCCGTGCCCAATTCAACCAGCTGACTAATGACCTGGTTGAACGGACTAAGCAACCGGTTCTGAATGCCTTGAAGGATGCTGACCTGTCATTTGATGACATTGACGAAGTGATCTTAAACGGTGGTTCTACCCGGATCCCAGCCGTTCAGGAAATGGTTAAGGACCTGACTGGCAAGGAACCAAACCACTCCATCAACCCTGACGAAGCCGTTGCCCTCGGTGCTGCCATTCAGGGTGGTGTGCTGACCGGTGATGTTAAGGACGTTGTGCTGCTTGATGTTACGCCACTGTCCCTGGGGATTGAAACCATGGGTGGTGTCTTCACCAAGCTGATTGATCGGAACACGACCATCCCAACTTCCAAGAGTCAGATCTTCTCCACGGCTGCTGATAATCAGTCTGCCGTTGACATCCACGTTTTGCAGGGTGAACGGCCAATGGCTGCCGACAACAAGACCCTGGGAAACTTCCAGCTGACTGACATTCCAGCTGCTCCTCGTGGTGTTCCACAAATCAAGGTTACCTTCGACATCGACAAGAACGGGATCGTAAACGTTTCTGCCGAAGACCAGGGGACCCACAAGAAGCAAAACATCACGATCAAGTCCAACTCCGGCCTGTCCGATGAAGAAATCGAACGGATGAAGAAGGATGCCGAAGAGCACGCCGCTGCCGACAAGAAGAAGAAGGAAGAGGTTGACCTCAAGAACGAAGTTGACCAGGAGCTCTTCCAAGTCGACAAGACCCTGAAGGAAGTCAAGGGCAAGGTTCCTGAAGACGACATCAAGAAGGCCGAAAGCGCTCGTGACGACCTGAAGAAGGCCAAGGAGAGCGGCAACTTGGATGACATGAAGGCTAAGAAGGATGCCTTGAACAAGGTTATCCAGGACCTGAGTGTCAAGCTTTACCAACAGGCGCAGGGCCAACAGGGCAACGCCCAAGGTGGCGCAAACCCGAATAACGGTGGTGCCAACAACGGTAACAACGGCCAAAATGGCGATGATGGCAATACCGTTAACGGCGACTTCAAGGACGTTACGCCAGACGACAAGAAGTAATCAGACAAAAATGTAAGTAAAAAGCCAAAGGCCATCGTTTGACAGGACTTTGGCTTTTACTTTGCTTTGCGAAGTGTGGTATAACTAAACAAGCAATTAAGTTGTGAGGGATATAAATGGCAGAAGAAAGTTACTATGATATTTTAGGTGTTTCTAAGGACGCCTCAGACTCAGACATTAACCATGCTTACCGGCGCCTGGCTGCTAAGTACCACCCTGACGTCAACCATGAACCGGGAGCGGAAGAAAAGTTTAAGAAGATCAACGAGGCCTACGAGGTCTTGCATGACAAGAACAAGCGGGCTCAGTACGACCAGTTCGGGACCACGGCTGACCAGGCCGGTGCCGGCCAGGGCGGCTTTGGTGGCTTCGGCGGTCAGGGCTTTGGTGGTCAAGGCTTCGGCGGTGCTGGTGGCTTTGACGACATCTTTAGCCAGTTCTTTGGTGGTGGCCGTGCTCGTCAGCAGGACCCAACGGCACCGCGTCCGGGCCGGGACCTTCAGTATGCCATGACCCTGGACTTTATGGATGCCGTCTTTGGGAAGACCACGACCATCAAGTACGATCGAGATGAGCAGTGCAAGACCTGTCACGGGACCGGTGCTAAGCCGGGCAAATCCGCTTCGACCTGTCAGCGCTGTGGCGGCCGGGGCTTCATTGTGACCGTTCGGCAGACGCCGCTGGGCAACATCCAGTCCCAGACGACCTGCCCAGAGTGTAACGGGACCGGTCAGGTAATCAAGCCGGAAGATCGTTGTACCACCTGTCACGGGAGCGGGCACGTTCACGAGCGCCACGAACTGGAAGTCAAGGTTCCAGCCGGGGTTGACGACGGCCAGCAGATGCGTCTCCAGGGTCAGGGTGACGCCGGTGAAAATGGCGGCCCGGCCGGGGACCTCTACATCGTCTTCCGGGTCACACCGAGCCGCGAATTCCGACGTGATGGATCGACTATCAATGTCGACCGTGACATCTCCTTTGCCCAAGCGGCACTGGGGGATGAGGTCCAGGTCAAGACCGTCCACGGGGATGTCAGCCTGAAGATTCCAGCCGGGACTCAGTCCGAGACCAACTTCCGTCTGCGTGGCAAGGGGGTTCCGCACCTCAACGGCAAGGGGAACGGTGACGAATTCGTGACGATTCATGTTAAGACCCCGAAGAGTCTGAACAAGCGTCAGAAAGAAGCCATGATGGCCTTTGCCGCAGCTAGTGGCGAAGAGGTCAAGGGCGTCAAGAAGTCCGTTTTGGATAAGCTCAAGGATGCCTTTGAGGATCATAACTAATATTATTAAAAAGGCGATCAGCTGGGCTGGTCGTCTTTTGTACTATCACTGGTCATTCCTCAGCAGAGTTTGTTATACTAGGAATAGTATTTGCGTAGAAAGTAGTGAAGATAGAAATGACAATGAGTCTAGATGAAATGAAAGAGCGGCAAAAGCACATCCGAAATTTCTCGATCGTGGCCCACATCGATCACGGGAAATCGACCCTGGCCGATCGGATTCTGGAGCTGACCGACTCGATTAGCAAGCGGGAAATGAAGAACCAGGTCCTGGATGACATGCCCCTGGAACGAGAACGGGGCATCACCATCAAGCTGAACGCGGTAGCCCTGACCTACCACGCCAAGGACGGGCAGGACTACATCTTCCACCTGATCGACACTCCCGGGCACGTCGACTTCTCCTATGAGGTTTCGCGGTCCCTGGCGGCCTGTGAAGGGGCCTTGCTGGTCGTTGATGCCACTCAGGGGGTTGAGGCCCAGACGCTGGCCAACACCTACCTGGCACTGGATAACGACTTAGAGATCCTGCCGGTGATCAACAAGATCGACCTGCCATCCGCCGACCCGGACGGCACGAAGGCCCAGATTGAGGACGAAATTGGTCTGGATACCAGTGAGGCGGTGGACGTCAGTGCCAAGACCGGCTTGGGCGTTGACAAGGTCCTAGAGAAAATCGTCAAGGACGTCCCGGCCCCGACCGGTGATCTGACGGCGCCTCTCAAGGCCCTGATCTTCGACTCCAAGTACGATGACTACCGCGGGGTGGTTCTGTCCGTGCGGATCTTTGAAGGAACGGTCAAGAAGGGTGACCGGATCCGGCTGATGAACAGCGGTACCGAGTACGAGGTGGCCGAGGTCGGCATCAACTCCCCGAAGCCACTGGCCAGAGACGTGCTGATGGCCGGGGACGTTGGTTACATTACCGCCGCCATCAAGGACATCAAGGATACCCGGGTCGGTGATACGGTCACCAATGCCGACAACCCGACGGCTAAGCCACTGGAAGGCTACCGGCGGATGACGCCGATGGTCTACGCCGGGTTGTACCCAACCGACAATGCCAAGTTCAACGACCTGCGGGATGCGCTGGAAAAGCTGCAGTTGAATGATGCTGCCCTGACCTTTGAGCCCGAATCATCACAGGCCCTGGGTTTCGGGTTCCGCTGTGGTTTCCTGGGCCTGCTCCACATGGACGTGGTGCAGGAACGGCTGGAGCGGGAGTTTGGCCTGGACCTGATCACGACCGCCCCGTCGGTTACCTACCATGTTGACCTGGCGGACGGTTCGATGAAGGAAGTCGAAAATCCGGCCGAGATGCCGGATGCTTCCTCAATCAAGGACATCAAGGAACCATTCGTACGTGCCTCGATCATGGTGCCAAACGATTACGTTGGTCCGGTGATGGAGCTCTGTCAGCGCAAGCGGGGCGTCTTTGACACGATGGAATATCTGAGCGACACCCGGGTGAACGTTATCTACCACATTCCGCTGTCGGAAATTATCTTTGACTTCTTCGACAAGTTGAAGAGCTCGACCCGGGGCTATGCCTCCCTGGACTACGAGATTGACGACTACCGGCCAAGCAAGCTGGTCAAGATCGATATCCTGCTCAACGGGGACAAGGTCGATGCCCTGAGTTTCATTGCCCACAAGGACTTTGCGGCAGCGCGTGGTCGTGACATCACCGCTAAGCTGAAGAAGATCATTCCGCGACAGAACTTCGAAATTCCAATTCAAGCGGCGATCGGCTCAAAGATCATCGCCCGGACCAACATCAAGGCCTACCGGAAGGACGTTACCGCCCGGATCCACACGGGTGATCCGGACCGGCGTGCCAAGCTGCTGGAAAAGCAGAAGCGCGGGAAGAAGCGGATGAAGGCCGTCGGGAAGGTTGATATCCCACAGGAAGCCTTTATGGCCGTTTTGAAGACCGATGAGCAAATTGATGATGACTAAATGCTGGTATATCAGCATTTGTTACTTGCTAGAATTCACAAACTAGACCAAAATTAGACCAATATAAGGTACTTTGCCCACCATTTGCCCACATGAAGTATCTTCGTGGGCAAGACGAAAGATACTTTGAGGGCAAATGGTGGGCAAGGAATTTACATCTTAGCAATCTGATCGAATAAGTTAGCTGTCTGATACTTCTTTTTATTGCTGAGGTGGACATAGGTATCTAGGGTAGTTGAAATTCTGCTATGGCCAAGACGCACTTGGACCTCTTTGGCAGAAGCTCCTGCCTCTAGTAGCATAGTCGCGTGGGTATGACGCAGACTATGAAAATTGAATGGGAAGCCTAGTTGCTCCGTGACGGTACTAGCATAGTACTTGATCGAATAAAAGCCTCACTCAAACGAGCGGGGCTTTTATTGTGGGCGGCTGTTACATTATTAGATGCTTTGAAAGATTTTGGAGATAAAAATATATGATAAACTTAATATAAGGCAGATTGTAAAATTTAAGTTGAACATTTAAGTGGACAGAAAAACCCATCAAGGTCTTTAATGGTGTTACCGTACAATCCATTAGAAAGAAGGACCTTGATGAGCACCACTATTTTATCATT
>NZ_JAOVYZ010000018.1 GCF_026413145.1 Limosilactobacillus kribbianus
CAGTTCAGGGACAGAAAAACGGTAATGACAGTGTTGTACTAGTAATGACTGATCGCCTTTCACGAGTTAATATCACGAGTAAAATTGCTGGTAAAACTGCGCATGCAGTAAATCAGTTCTTTACCAATTTTGCAAGACAACACATTATAGATTATTTCGGCAAAGACAAGATGATCCAAAAATTAACAAATGATGATTATCAACAATTTATAAACTCGTTGAACGATTTGAGCCATTCTTCGGTGCGTCTTATTAATCAGTGTTGCACACAAGCTTTAGAGTATAGTGTACAGCAAGGATATATAAATCGAAATCCAGCGGCAATGGTTCACGCTGGAGGACAGAAAGCTCGTAATGTAGAATATCTTAATTTAAAGCAAATTAAAGCTGTTTTGAAGTATTGCCGGAACTACCATGCAAGAAAACGAGAGCACAAACCTGTTATGGTCGGAACCGCTTGCTTGATTGAGGCCGCCATCTTGTCAGGCGCCAGGTTAGGAGAATTGGCTGGATTGACTTGGGACAATGTAGATGATAAGAACAATGTGCTACATATTACCCGTCAGATTGATACACGCAGTCGTAAAGATCCAACGCCAAAATTTCGCTCAACAAAGAACGACAACTCAGTCCGTGATGTTCCTGTACCAAAATATTTAATCGACGATATGAAAAAACTTCGTTGTGATGGTGATGTTCTTGTGTTTTACACACAACGAAATAAGCCGGTCAGCACATCAAGCGCTAGTCGTTATACCCATCGTATGCTTAAAAAGTTAGGTATTAACAACAAGAATTTCCACTTTCACTCGTTCAGGCATAGTCACGTTGCCTTGTTATTGTCGAAGGGCGTTGATATATACGCGATTTCAAGACGTCTAGGACATAATAACATTAGGACAACTCTACAGATTTATTCTTATCTGCTAACAGAAAAGCAAGATGAAGAAAACAAGAAGATTATCAATGTGTTAAACAATCTATAGTTGTGTCTCTGTGTCTCATTTGTGTCTCAGATTTCTGCTTTTCTCTGCTTTTATCTGCATCACCTAATATTTATTCACAAAGTGTATACTGATTTTAATTCTACAAATGTTAGCTAAATGCTGTTATATCAACGTTTTCTATTATCACAAAATGATTATAATTCACAAATTTATTATGCAGTATACAGTGCAATATTAGCAGTAATCAGGCTGCCGCTGCGCCGCTTGGCCTCAACCACTAACAGCGTCTGGGAGAGACCCGCAATGATCCGGTTCCTCTCTGGAAAATGGAAGGCCAGCGGGGGCTCGCCCAGGCCGTATTCGGTCAGCACCAGGCCTTCTTTAACCACCCGGGACTGGAGTACGCGATTTTCGGCCGGGTAGCACCGGTCGAGCCCGCAGCCGATCACCCCGACCGTCATGCCGCCACATTCGAGCGTCACCTGATGGCTGAGCCCGTCGATCCCCCTGGCCAGGCCACTCACCACAACTAAGCGGTACTTGACGATTTCAGGCAAGAAGCCACGGAGCACACTGGCTCCATAGGACGAGGCATCGCGGGCCCCCACGACGCCCAGCATCGGGAACTGCAATAGCTTGAGATTGCCCGCATAGAAGAGCACCAGCGGCGGGCAATAGGTTTCCTTGAGCTGGCTCGGGTAGGCATCATCAACCAGGGTAATGAAAGGCTGGGTTTGATTGGCGGCCACCGCCTGATTGAGCTCCGGGCTGGCCCAATTGTTCTCCAGGGCCGTCCGAGCGCGGATGCTGAGTGATACTTCGTTGACCAAGTGGTCCATTGGGGTAAAAGACTGGTGCTGTTCTGCAGCCTGCCAGAGATGGTATTTGCTGACCCGTCCCAGACCGCGGCACAGACTCAGTCGTAATAAAAATTCGCGTTTTGATAACATAAAAAAGCCTCCTACTTATTAAGTACGGGACTTTTGGCAAATGATACTTTATTAATTTAAATATTTTTTAACCGGGCTGAAGGAATGGCGGTGAATCGGCGTTACCCCGTACTTGGCGAGGCCGGCCAGGTGCTCCTTGGTTCCGTAGCCCATGTTTTCTGCAAAACCGTAACCAGGGTAGACCCGGTCGTAATCGCGCATCAGGTGGTCCCGGTATTCCTTGGCGACGATGCTAGCCGCCGCGACGCTGATGCTCTTCTGGTCCCCCTTAATCAGGGTCGTCTGCGGGAGCGGGATTTTGAGCGGTACCGCGTCGACAATCAGGTACTGGGGCCGGTGATGGAGGTTGTTGACCGCCCGAATCATTGCGTCCTGGGTCGCCGCGTAGATGTTCAACCGGTCGATCGCCTCCCGATCGTTGACCGCGATGCTGACCTCAACGGCCTCGTTGACGATCTGCAGGTAGAGCTGTTCCCGCTCGCGCTGGGTCAGCTGCTTGGAGTCGGTCACCCCGACCAGGTCAAAGGACGGCTTGAGAATGACGGCACAGGTAACCACCGGGCCGGCCAAGGGTCCTCTCCCGACCTCGTCCATCCCGGCAACGTAGGTACAGCCCTGTTGCCAGAGGGCCTGCTCATACCTGAAGCGCTGGTGGAAGGCCGCTAGTGCCGCGGCTTGCCGTTCCAACCTGCGCCGAAACTGGGTCAGGGCCTGCTGAACCCCCTTGCGCGGATCGTCACGCAGGGCAGCAACGTAGGAGTCGGCCGGATCGGTGATGGCCGCCAGGCGGTCCTTGATTTGGCGAATCGTCTCACTCATTGATCCCATCCTCATTCAGGTCGGCCGGAACCTCCATCGTGATCGGCCCAAGTTTGCCTTTCCGCAGGTCAAAGATCAGCCGTTCACTGGCCCGGTCATAATCATCGCGCATCCCCAGCTTCTGGGTGATCGTGAGCAGGAGGTCGGGATCAGTGACCGCCTCGTCCAGGTCGGCGTCCGTCAGCCGGTAGCGCTTCTTCAGCATCTCCGGCTGGTGGGCCCGCAAGTACTTGAGGGCAAAGAGGGCCACGTCATCCTTGGGGTAGAGGCTATCCTTGATCGCCCCGCTTAAAGCCAGCATTTGACCCTGCTTTTGGCTGGCAAACTTGTGCCAGAGGACCCCGGGCGTGTCGAGCAGTTCCAATTCTGCCGAGGAACGAAGCCACTGCTGGCCGGTCGTTACCCCCGGCCGGTTGCCGGTGGCGGCGACGTTTTTCTTCACCAGGTGGTTCAAGAGGGTCGACTTACCAACGTTCGGCACCCCCACACACATCGCCCGGATCGGCCGCTTCTTCATTCCCTTGGCCGCCTCCTCAGCCAACTTGTCATGCAGAATTTCCTTACTCTTGGCGGTCACCAGCTTGGCCACGTTCTGCCGCCGGGAGTCCAGTGCCAGGACCGGTTGTCCCTTTTGCGCAAAATAATCTAACCACTCCTTGAGCCGGTCAGCATCGGCCAGGTCGGTCTTGGTCATGATCAAGAGGCATGGCTTGTCGCCAGCAGCAAGGGCCACCTCCGGATTTTGCGATGAGTAGGGCACCCGGGCGTCGACCAGTTCAAAGACAATATCGACCAATGGCATCTGCTCACGGATCTGCCGCAGAGCCTTGGCCATGTGTCCGGGGAACCATTGAATTACTGCCAATTTCCTCACTCCTTTAATTCATTGCATCCAGGTAACGCTGCCAGGCCGTGTCGAAGATGGTCATCGACGGCAGGTAGTCAGCGTTCTCCTCCAGGTACTTAGAAAGTTCGTCAAAGTCTGTTGACTGCTTGGGAAAGGCGCTGTCCAAAAAGGCGTTGTTGGCAAATTGCTGCACCTCGTCGGCTCCGTTTGGATTGCGCTGGGTCATTAAGTAACGATAAAAGCTTTCGCGCATCTTGATTCCCCCTAGTTATTATTGGTTGGCACCGTGATCAGGAACTTGAAGCGCCCGGCCTCCATATTAATCTCCTGGGCCGAGTATTTCAGTGAATGGTGCTTGCTGTAACGGTTCAGGTCAAGCAGAATTGTCTTGTGCTTGGCGTCGATGGAAACCCAGTTGGGGATGTTGTAGTTCTTGGCGATGTAGCCCATCACAAACTTGATCGGAATGTTGAGCCGGCCGACTGCCAATCCCTTCGCCCGCAGGAGGACGTTGCCCGCGGCCGTCCGCTCCGGAACAAAGTTGATGGCAAACCGAATCTTGACCCCCATGAACTTGGTATCGCCCACCAGGGTCGCGTATTGCTTGCCGACCAGGAAGTGATACTTGATCTTTTGGCCTTTCAAAAACTGGTTCAGATAGTTGGCGGAAAGGGCGTTGACCTGCTTACGGTTTAATTCGATCGTCACGGAAGTGTCCTTGGCAGCCACCTGCTGGGTCATCTCGGGGCGCGGACTGGGGGCCGCGGCCTTGGAGATGACGACCCCGCTGCCGATTAGGATTGCGGCCAGGAGGACGAAGAAGGCCCATTTCCAGTAGTTGATCGTCTTTTTCTGTTCTTTCATTACTTGCTTACCTCTTTGTGTATTCCCAAGAATTATGTTCCTTCATCGCCGTAAACAGCTTTTTGGCGATCTGTTCGTAGCCGCGGTGGTTGGGGTGGAAATTATCGTCGGTTGAAATGTAGTCGTTGATGTTGTGATCCTTTTCATTCATCACGTCGGCAACCTTGCCCTGACTGACCTTACCGCCATTGGCCTTCTTTTCCGCCGCCACCAGGTGCTGGCGGGAAGCGGCCGTCTTGTACTGACCGTACGACATCAAGTGGTTGATGTCAACAAAGTACATCTGCTGATAATCCCCCATCACGCTGGTGGTCGTCTGGTTCCACTTGGCAACGGCATCGCTGATCGTCGTGACGTCCGGGAAGTAGGTGTAGAAGGGATTGTAGATGCTCATCACGAAGATCGGCGCGTCCGGATTCTGCTTGCGGACGGCACTAAAAAGCGCGTGCAGCTTCTTCCGGTAGCTGCTCTCGGCGCTGTCGACATCGGTTGAGATCTTCTTCGGTGACTCCAGAGCGTCGGCCTCCAGGTGCTGCATCAGATCGTTGCCGCCGACGGTCATCGTGATTACGTCGGCATCGGCCAAGTCTGAGCGAATCTGCTTTTGCGAATTGAGTCGGTCCAGAATCTGGTCGGAGCGGTCCCCACTGACCCCGTAGTTAACCGTTGTCACCGTCGTCTGTTGGTAATGGTGCTCAATCTTTTTCTTGATGACGCCGACGTAACCACCATTGTTGGTTTCATCCCCCTGGCCGTGCGTGAGGGAATCACCCAGCGCCACCAGCTTGACGTGCTTTTTCTCCATGTATTGCAGCGTTTGAACCTGGTCCTCTTTGGCACGCGGCGTTGCCCGATTGAAATAGAACCAGCCACCGCCAAGGGCCAGAACCACAATTAGGATCACCAACAGCCACCATTTCTTCTTCATCCCTCTTTGAGCCCCCTAACATAAAATGCGGCCGTGTTATTCGCTGACCGCATTTCGTTTTGGATTATTTTATTCTGTGTAGTACAACAGGCAGCAAGCGCCCAAACCAGTATGGGTGGCAATGATCGGCACGGTTTCACGCACAATGATCTTAGCATCCGGATAAATCTTGGCCAGGCCCTCCTTGAGCCGGTTGACCTCCTTGTCCGCCTGAACGTGAGAGATCCCGATTGCCTTGACTTTCGGCCCCTTGGCCATTTCGTCCAGGATCTGGTCCCATTCCTTGTGGATCGCCTTGGTACCCCGGCCCTTCATGATGACGTGAATCTCACCGTCGTAAACCTGGAGCATCACCTTGATGTTCAAAAGACTGGACAGCGCCCCGGCAAACTTGCTGATCCGACCGCCGGCAACCAGGTTTTTCAGGTTGTCAATGGCGAGGTAAAGCTTGCTCTTGGCCAGGACATCCTTCATCTTAGCGACGGCGTCTTCCACCGTCCCACCATTCTCCAATACCTGGGCCGCCTCGACGATTTGGAAGGCCATCCCCTGGTCGGTTGTCTGTGAGTCGTAGACTGTTACCTTGGTCTTGGACAGTTCTGCCGCCTGCTCGGCCGCATGAACCGTCCCGGAAATGGAGGCCATCATGGTCACGCACAGGACCTCGCTGCCGTCTTCACCGAGCTTGTCGAAGGCATCGACAAACTTGCCGATCGGCGGCTGCGACGTCTTCGGCAGGCTCTTGGCGTTCTTCATCATCTCCGGGAACTGATCGTTAGTGATCGTCTCCCGTTCCGTATAGACCGTCCCGTCAATCATCACGGTCAGGGGAATAATTGTAATGTTATATTTTTGAATGTCTTCCTCGGTCAAACCGGCGGAAGAATCACAAACAATTTTTACTTTTGCCATGGAAAAATCCACTCTCCCTGCATGTCAGTTTATGTTATAATTAATCTAGTTTTCAAAACTAGATGCAAAGTTCATAAAACTATTATACACGTTTTTCTTAGAATCGGTTGATTAAATTTATTGCTAATCAACCATTAGTATAGCAAAAATCACCACAGAATTCACCGCTGATCGCACAGAAAGGGGTAATCAGATTGGCAACACGTCCATCATATCGTCCGCAGAATCGGCAAGAAATCCTCATTGAGATTGGGAATGCCATCACCCACGGGGTCGGCTTCGGTCTCGCCGTCGCCGGCCTGGTCTTTTTAATCATCCGGGCCGCTCGCACCGGCAGTCCGATGCGGATCGTCACCTTCACGCTCTATGGCAGCATCCTCACTCTTTTTTATCTCTCGTCGACGCTCTTTCACGCCCTTTATTTCACCCGGGCCCGGCACCTTTTTCGGATCTTTGATCATTCAATGATCTACCTGCTGATCGCCGGGACCTACACCCCCTATTGCCTGGTCAGCATCCGGGGCTGGGCGGGCTGGACCCTCTTTGGAATCATCTGGGGACTGGCCGTCCTCGGGGTGATCTACAAGAGCATCTGGCTCAAACACAAGAGCAAGTGGTCGACTTTGATCTACGTCCTGATGGGCTGGCTGTGCCTCTTTGCCTTCGTACCGCTCTGGGAAGCCCTCGGTCCGGTTGGCTTCGGGCTCCTGCTCGCCGGCGGGATTACCTTCACCCTGGGCGCTCTGCTCTACAGCCGGCCGACGCGTTACACCCACCTGATCTGGCACGTTTTCGTCCTGGTGGGAACCGGCTTCATGTACTTCTCAATCCTGTTTTTCGTCTAAGACCCATTCTTCAAACCAGCAGACCGGTTGGTCATTTTCGACCACCGGGCGCCGACTCAAACGCTGCCACCGGGAGTAATCGACCGGTGGCATTTTTACGTCCCCGTGATAGTGGCCGTTGATAATCGTCCGGTGCAGGGTGTTCACCAGCGGCAGGGTGGCCGCAAAGACGCCGGCCCCGCCAATGATGCAGACCTCCGTCGCCGCCTGCTGATCAATTAACGCCCGCAGCTGGGTGAGGTCATGGACCACGGTCAGGTCTGAAACATTCAAATCGTTGTGAGTCAGGACAATGTTGGGCCGGTGGGGCAGCGGCCGGCCGATCGACTCAAAGGTTGCCCGTCCCATCACAATCGGGTGGCCCATCGTGACCGTCTTGAAATGGCGCATGTCAGCTGACAGGTGCCAGGGCAGGGCATTATTCTTGCCGATCCAGCCGTCCAAGTCCTCCGCCCAGACAAAACTTACTTTCGTCATCGGCGCCACCTCAGACGGCAACTGGGGCCTTGATGGCCGGTTCGTGGGTGTAGCCCTCCAGCTTGATATCATCCATCTCGTACTGGTCAATTGGTTTCGGCTCGGCCGGCAGGATCAGCTGCGGTGCCGCATGGGGTGTCCGGGACAGCTGAGTCTTGACCTGGTCGAGGTGGTTGAGGTAGATGTGGGCATCCCCCAAGGTATGAACAAAGTCCCCAACCTGCAGGCCACACTGGTGGGCAATCATGTGGGTCAACAGGGCGTAGCTAGCGATGTTGAACGGCACGCCCAGAAAAATGTCCGCGCTGCGCTGGTAGAGCTGGCAGGAGAGCTTACCGTCGTTGACGTAGAATTGGAACATTGTGTGGCACGGTGGCAGGGCCATCGACGGTACGTCCTCGGGATTCCAGGCCGAAACGATCATCCGCCGTGAATCCGGCGTCGTCTTGATCTGGTGAATGACGTTGGCGATTTGGTCAATCGTCCCCCCCTGGCTGGTCTTCCAGTGCCGCCACTGGCTGCCGTACACCAGGCCGAGGTCGCCGTATTTCTTGGCGAATTCTTCATCATCCAAAACCCGTTGACAGAAGGCCTTCTTCTCGGCCAGGTACTGCTTCTTAAATTCCGGATCCTTGAGCCAGCGATGGCCAAAGTCGGTCATGTCCGGTCCTTGATATTCAGGGCTTTCGACCCACTTCTTGAAGGCCCATTCGTCCCAAATGTGGTTGTGGTGCTGGAGGAGGAAGCGGATATTGGTGTCACCGCGCAGAAACCAGAGCAGTTCGCTCTTAATCAGGCCAAAGGGCACCTTCTTGGTCGTCAGGAGCGGGAAGCCCTTGCTAAGGTCAAAGCGCATCTGGTAGCCAAAGACCGACCGTGTTCCCGTCCCCGTCCGGTCGCTCTTTTCGTGCCCGTGTTCCAGGACGTAGCGCGCCAGATCGAGGTATTGCTGTTCGTTTGCATTTTCTGCCATTACCAAAAACTCCTTTAATTTGTTTTCCGTTGATATCTTATCGCACAATGAGCCAAGAAAAAAGCATCGTCACTTGCTCTTGGGGTTAGTGATGGTGCTTTAATTGCTGCTTTAATGCGTTTTAGTCGTCGACAAAATTACTTAAGTACTCCCAGCGGGCGGTCTTCTCGTCCACCTGCTTTTTGACGGCGTCGAGCTGCTTTTGGAGGTCGGCTAGCTTGGTGTAGTCACTGGCCGCGGCCGCCATCTGTTGCTCAATCTCCTTTTGCTGGGTGTCGAGCTGGTCGAGATCCTCATCAATGTGATCCCATTCCAGCTTTTCGGCGTAAGTCAGTTTGGTCTTCTTCTTCGGTTTGTCCGCCTGGTTGGCCGGTTCCTTCTTAGCGGTCTTTTTAGTATTGGCCTTGGCTGTCTGACTGGCTGCCTGGGCCTGCTGAGCCTCCTCTTTGAGATAGTCGGTAAAGAAGCCGGTGTAGCGTTGGATGTCGCCCTTGCCGTGGAAGATCAGCAGGTTGTCGGCCACCTTGTCTAAGAAGTAGCGGTCGTGGGAAACCGTGATCACCGTGCCGGCAAAGTGGTCCAGGTAATCCTCGAGGACGGTCAGCGTACCGATGTCGAGGTCGTTGGTCGGTTCGTCTAGCAGCAGGACGTTTGGCTGCTGCATCAGGATCTTGAGCAGATAGAGTCGCCGCTTCTCACCCCCGGAGAGCTTGCGAATCAGGGTGCCGTGCATGAACCGCGGGAAGAGAAAACGCTCCAAAAGCTGGGTGACGCTGATCTTATTGCCGTCCTTGTCGGTGACGTTGTCAGCAATCTCGGTCAGAAACTCAACCATCCGCTTGTTGTCGTCGACCCCCTCGGTCTGCTGGGTGTAATAGCCAAGCTTGACGGTCTCGCCGATCTTTAACACCCCGCTGTTCAGGGGCACTCGCTGGGCAATCACGTTCAGCAGGCTGGTCTTGCCGGCCCCGTTTTCCCCGGTGATCCCGATCCGGTCCCCGGCCGTCACCAGCCAGTTGAAGTCGTGCAGAATTTGGTGGTCGCCGAGGGTGAGGTTGGCGTCCTTAAATTCGATGACGTCCTTGCCCAGGCGCTGGGAGCCAAGGTTGATCGAAACGTCCTCGTCCGTCTTCAGCTTGCCGACCTTGCCTTCCAGCTCGTGGAAACGGTTGATCCGCCCCTTCTGCTTGGTGCTGCGGGCCTTGGCACCCGTCCGCATCCAAGCCAGCTCTTTTTTGTAGAGCTGCTGGTTCTTTTTCTCGGTTTCCTGGGCTAGTTCGACTCGTTCCGCCTTCTTGGCCACGAAATCTTGGTAGTTCCCCTCATAGTGGTAAAGATGACCAAAGGAGAGCTCCCAAATGTGGTTGGTAACCTGGTCGAGAAAGTAACGGTCGTGGGTCACCAGAAGAACGGCGCCCTTGTATGACTTCAGG
Source organism: Limosilactobacillus kribbianus (assembly GCF_026413145.1). Classification (GTDB taxonomy): domain Bacteria; phylum Bacillota; class Bacilli; order Lactobacillales; family Lactobacillaceae; genus Limosilactobacillus; species Limosilactobacillus kribbianus. The sequence continues at coordinate 9,996 of NZ_JAOVYZ010000018.1, forward strand.
AAGTCCTGGAGCCAGACAACCGAGTCCAGGTCGAGGTGGTTGGTTGGTTCGTCTAGGAGCAAGAGATCGGGTTGCTCAATCAGTACCTGGGCCAGGCCGACCCGTTTTTGCTGGCCCCCGGAGAGGTTGGCAATTTGCTGGCTGGTGTCCTTGATCTTCAACTGGGTCAGGATCGTCTTCACCTGGCTATCGGCCTCCCAGGCGTCTTCCTGGTCCATCTTCGCCTGCATCTTAGTGTAGCGGTCGACGGCCTGCGGATCTTCCGGGTGGGCACTGAATTTTGCCAGAGCATCCTCGTAGGCGCGGATGGTCTTAAAGACCGGCTGCTGACCCTCAAAGATGGCTTCCATGATCGTCTTATTCTGATCTAGGTCCGGCTGCTGCTTGAGATAGCCGATCGTATAGTCGTTAGGCTTGGTGATCGTCCCCGCCTCTGGACTGGTCAGGTCGGCAATCACGTTTAGCAGACTGGTCTTCCCGCTCCCGTTGACCCCGATCAGGCCGATCCGGTCGTTTTCGTTAATAATAAAATTGACATTTTCAAAGAGGGTCTTCTCCCCGTAGGTACTGGTGAGGCCCTCCGCACGCATTGTTTGCATTAACTATTCCTCTTTCTCACTGTACTTCTCTGCCAGTTGCAATAGGGCCGCGCGGTCATTGGTGGCCTGCCCCATCACGACGGCTTGAGTAATCTGCTGCAGAATTTCTCCCAGGCGCGGTCCCGGCTTGATGCCGGACTGAATTAACGTTCGCCCGTCGACGGCCAGTTCTTGATGATCCTTGATCGGCAACTGTTCATAGGCTGCTTTCAGCTCCGCACCCGGGATGGCCCAGCCATAGAGTTTAGCAACCTGGTTGGCATCGTGGACGCTGGCCCAGCCGGCCCGGTAAAGGACCAGGGGTGTCAGCTGGTGGTCACGCATTGCTACCACTACCGGCAGAATCTTCTTAACCTGGCGAATCAGGTCGTTGGAGTTCTTCCACTGCTTAAGAAAGGCCGCGATCGCCTTCCCGGATAGGCCGAGCTGCAGGCAGAGCAGACTCCAGGCCTGGGAAGGATTCTCCAGGCCCCAGCCCCGGAGTTTCAAGAGGCCAGCCAAGTCCTCCTCGGTGTTTTCAAGTCCCGGGCAGTACTTGTAGAGCCCCGTCGCCAGGAAGTCCGTCAGCCCGGCAACCGGGTTCTGTCCCAGGAGCAGCTTTTCAAATTCGACCTGGATCCGTTCCACCGCGATCTTGCTGAGCAGGGATGCGTTTTGCTCGATCCCGGCAAGCGTCGGTTGGTCAATCCGAAAGTCAAGTTTGGCGGCGAACCGGACCGCCCGCATCATCCGCAGGGCATCCTCGTGGAAACGTTCGTTGGGGTCCCCCACCGCCCGGATCAGGTGGTTATCAAGATCCTGCAGGCCGTGGAAGAGGTCGATTACCTGGCCGTTTTCACGCAGGGCCAAGGCGTTAATCGTAAAGTCGCGGCGCTTCAGGTCCTCGGCCAGGGAACGAACAAAGGTCACCGAATCGGGCCGGCGGTAGTCCTGGTAGCCAGATTCGGTCCGAAAAGTGGTCGTCTCGTAGCCGTTTCCGTGGTCCAGAATCATCACGGTACCGTGCTCGATTCCGGTGTCGACGGTCCGCTTAAAGATCGCCTTGATCTCGCTTGGGTAGGCGCTGGTGGCAATGTCGATGTCGTGAATCGGATCGCCGAGAATCGTGTCCCGCACGCAGCCCCCGACAAAATAGGCTTCAAAGCCCGCCTCTTCAATCCGCTGCAGCACCGGTCGGGCCGGCGTGAAGATTGCGGGTAAGTGTTTTAGTATCATTTGATCATGTCCTTTTAATTATCTCCTAATCGATTATAGCAAATCTATAGCAAATCGTCTTTGGCTCGGCAAATCTTCTTTTGTGATATAGTTATAGTAAATAAATGCTTGAAAGGTGTGAGCTAAATGGACTATCCCTACCAAAAACAATTCCAGCACTTCCTGCGCGATTCGCAGCACCTGGCCCCGCTGACGATCAGCACCTATGACACCAGTCTGACCAATTTTTTTGCCTATCTGCGGGCCAATCGTCCGGCCTTCGCGCGGGACCCACGACTAGCCAACCTGACTGAAAGCGACGTGCGAGACTATTTCAATACGTTGCGCACCCAGCAAAAGATCACCCTCAGCACCTATAACAAGATCCTCTCCCACCTCAACCGCTACTTTCGCTACCTCTTTACCCACCAGCTGATTACGACTTACCCGACGCTGACCCTGCATGGTCGGGCGGTCGATCCCAACCAACGGGTCAATACCAAGTGGTTGGGCAAGCTCGACGACATCCTCGCCGACGATCAACTGACCTACTACACCCGGATGGTGCTGTTGGTCAGCAAGCACGGCTTTACCGTCGGCGAGTTCCTACGACCGGGATTTGCCCGGGTCTTTAATCAGGTCGAATTGACCAGTCCGGCCGAGCGCTCCTTTTACCAGCGCTACCAGGAGTTCATCCACCCGCTCCAGGCCCGACAGAATTCCACTGACCTCTTCTTGAAGCAGCGCTATCAGCCGGATAATCCCCGCCTGACCAATGCTGGGCTTCACAAGTACCTTAAACAGGACGAGGCCTACCTGGGCTTTCACCTGGCGCCCAAGTACCTTCACCAGAGCTATATTCTCACCCAGCTGGCCGCCCACCAGGACTGGAGCGACCGCCAGTTGATGGAGGCCTTGAAGCTCGATCCATCCTCACTGCTCTACTACCAGCGCCTACTTCTTCAGCTCAAGTAAAAAGGCTTTGATTGGTCAAATAGCCAATCAGAGCCTTTTAATATTCCTCGTATTCGTCCAAAAGATCCTGCATCTCGGCGTCGGTCGGGACCAGCACCAGGTAGCGGTGCAATTCGGCCAGCATTTCACTTGTCTTCCCCATTTCACGGTCAAAACCGATCAGCTCCTTTAGGAAGGTGGGATTATCCTGATAGTTGTTGGCCGCGGCATGATAGTACTTGTCAGCCAGTTCCACTTGGTCGGTCCGCTGGTAGGAACGGGCCAGGTTCCAGTAAACCTGAGGATCAACCTCGTCTTCCTTAATCAGGGGCGCCAGGAGCTTAATGTTGGCGCTGTCGTTGTGCTGGTGAAGGAGGAAGTTGCTGTACTGCAAGATAATCGTCAGGTTATCCGGATCCAGCTCGTGAGCGCGTTTCAGGTACTTTTCCATCAATTGCTGATCGCCCAGGTGACTGACGATTTCCGCTGCTTGAGAGTAGAGGCGTTCGTTATACTGGTCGACCCCGAGTCCCTCCTGAATCGCGCGCAGGGCCTGTGGATAATTGCGCTGGGCGGAATAGGCCTCTGCCAGCGCCGGGTAGGCAGAGGCGTACTGGTCATCATCGTGGATCAGGTCCCGCAAGGTTGTGATGGCGTCCTCGACCTGGCCGAGGTGAAGCTGGGTCAGACCAGTCTGAAAACGGATATCACTGGTCCGATACTCCGGCTTAACCTGCTGGAGGTAACCCAGGGCCTGCTTAAACTGGCCGCTTTGAGCATAGCACATTCCCAGTCGACCTGCGATGTCAACCTTGGCAAAGGCGGTGTAGCCGTTGCGGATTAGCTGGAAGTAGTAATCGATCGCTTCATCGAACCGGCCCACCAAGAAATAGAACTCGGCCAAGGCAAATTGAACGGCCGGTTCATCTGGAGCCAGCCCGGCGGCCTCCTTGAGTTTGGCTTCAGTAACCTCAAACTCACCCTCGGTCTGGTAGAGGTCGGCGGCTACTAACAGGGCCTCCAGGTAGGCCGGCGAGCCGGGCTTAACCTGGGCCAAGTAGGAAAGGGCCTCGTCGTTGTGGCCTTCGTCAATGGCAATCGTCGCCAGGTTTGTCCGCAGCTCGTTCTCATCCGGATAGCGCTCCAACAGTTTCAGGTAAACCCGCCGCGACTGACGCAAAAAGCCCAGGCCGTACAATTCTTCTCCCAGGCTAAAAAGCATCTCGTCGCTGTCGTGGTCAAGGGCTGCTCGGAAAGTGTGCCGGGCAGCATCCAGGTCGCCCTTTTGTAATTGATCAAGCATTTTTTCAGAATAGGTCACTAGTTTCGTCCCCCTGTGCGATGATATTTCGAATGTTAGGATAACAAAATTTGAGTCAAAAAGAAAACGAGAAGGATTAGTTCCCTTCTCGTTTTCTATCTTAAAGCTGTTAAAATTACTTAACAGCATCCTTTAAAGCTTTACCAGGCTTGAATGCTGGTACCTTGCTTGCAGGAATTTGGATTTCTTTCCCAGTTTGTGGGTTACGGCCCTTCCGTGCAGCACGTTGACGTACTTCGAAGTTACCGAAGCCGATCAGTTGAACCTTTTCACCCTTAGCTAAGGAAGCTTGGATTGAACTGAAGACAGCGTCAACAGCAGCCGTAGCGTCCTTCTTAGTCAGACCAGTTGCAGCAGCAACGTTGCTTACTAATTCTGCTTTGTTTGCCATTTGATTTCACCTCCCACATCAGCACCGGTCGCCCGGCACTCCTGGATGTTAATTTTGAGTGGTCCAAAATTAACGAAATAATTACGAGGAGTTCGTATCATTTCAATGTTAAGGTTAGCATAGTGAAACCCTACTGGCAAGCGCTTTTCGCAACTTTCACGGCAATTTTCATCATTTCTTAACAACAGGATTTCTTCCCCTATTGCCGGCGTCGTTTGATCAGGTGAATTGGTGTTCCAGAAAAGTCAAAGGCCGCCCGAATCTGATTCTCCAGGTAACGCTGGTAGGAGAAGTGCATCAATTCTGGATCATTAACAAAGATCACGAAGGTCGGCGGCTCGGTGGCTACCTGGGTACCATAATAAACCCGCAGTCGCTTGCCGTTCTGGGTTGGCGTTGGGTTGGCAGCGATCGCGTCCATCAAAACCGTGTTTAAGACTGAGGATTGGATCCGCCGCTTGTGGTGCTCATCAACGGCCTTGACCATTCCAGGCAGCTTATTTAAGCGCTGCTTGGTCTTAGCAGAGACGAAGATAATCGGCGCGTAATTCAGGTACTGGAATTCGGCCCGGATCAGGTTGGTAAAGTCGGTCATCGTCCGTTGATCGCGATCCTTGAGGGTATCCCACTTGTTAACGACAATGATGACCCCGCAGCCGGCCTCATGGGCATAACCGGCAATGTGCTTGTCGATCTCCCGAATGCCTTCCTCGGCGTTTAGGACCACACAGACTACATCACTGTCGTCAATGGCCCGCATCGCCCGCATCAGGGCATAGCGCTCGGTGTTCTCGTAGATCTTCCCCTTCTTGCGGATTCCGGCGGTGTCGACCATTGTGAACTCCTGGCCCGTCTCGTCCTTGAAGGTGGTGTTGATCGCGTCCCGAGTTGTCCCGGCAACGTTTGAAACAATCACCCGGTTCTGGCCCAAGATGGCGTTCACTAGTGATGATTTCCCGACGTTCGGTCGCCCAATGAAACTGAAGTGGATACTGGAATCATCGTCATTGGCCGCATTTTCTGGGAACTTCTTAATCACGGCATCGAGCAGATCCCCCATGCCAACCCCGTGGACACTGGAAACCGGATAGGGCTCGCCCAGTCCGAGGGAATAAAAGTCATAAATATCGGTGCGCCGTTCTGGATTATCGACCTTATTGACGGCCAAGACAACCGGCTTGTCGGAACGGTAGAGGATCCGAGCGACCTGTTCATCGGCGTCCGTCACCCCGTTTTCGATGTCAACGACCATGATGATGACGTCGGCCTCGTCGATCGCCACCTCCGCTTGCTGCCGAATCTGGGTCAAAAGTGGTTGGTCGGAAATTTCAATCCCCCCGGTATCGATCAGGTTAAAGTGTTTGCCCAACCATTCACCGTGGGAGTAGATCCGGTCCCGGGTAACCCCCGGTGTGTCTTCCACGATTGCGATTCGTTCGCCGGCAATGCGGTTAAACAGGGTCGACTTCCCAACGTTTGGCCGGCCCACTACTGCAACAACAGGATTTGCCATCCTTCTTCACCCCTTTTTACAAAATAAGAGGCTAGGAAGAAAACCATTCTTCCCAGCCTCCCTAAGATTTAACTTAAACGGAAATTAGTTCCGCAGGTTCTTCAATTGATCACCAATCAGATCACCCATTGAGAAACCACTTTCTTCTTCCGGTGCGTTGTTCATAACGTTCCGGTTGTTGTTCCGACGTGGACGACGACGGCCACCACGGTTGTCGTTGTCTTCACCCTTCGGACGTTCTTCCAGAGCCTTCATGGACAGGCCTAAGCGTTGCCGTTCTGGGTCAACGTTTAAGACCTTAACCTTGACTTCTTGACCTGGCTTCAGCACATCAGCTGGCGTAGCAATGTGCTTGTGGGAGATTTGGGAAATGTGAACCAAACCTTCAACACCAGGGAAAACTTCAACGAATGCACCGAAGCTCGTCAGGCGCTTAACAGTCCCAGTCAGAACTGAGCCAGCAGGAGCCTTTTCTTCGATGTCATCCCATGGTCCAGGCAGTGTCTGCTTGATGGACAGGGAAATCCGTTCACGGTCTGGGTCAACGTTTAAGACCTTGACCTTGACAGTTTGACCGGTCTTCAGAACATCAGAAGGCTTGTCAACGTGGTCGTAGGAAATTTCAGAAACGTGAACTAAGCCGTCAACACCGCCGAGGTCGATGAAGGCACCGAAGTTCGTCATCCGGGCAACCTTACCTTCAACAACGTCACCTGGTTGTAATTCAGCAAAGACCTTTTGAGCAGCTGCTTCGTGCTGAGCCTTAACGATTTCCTTGTGGGAAAGGATCAGACGGTTTTCGCTTAGTTCGATTTCGATGATCTTGAATTCAAGTTCTTGACCCTTGAATTGGTTCAGATCTTCAACGTAGTGATCAGTGATCATTGAAGCAGGGACGAAACCACGTACTCCGGCATCAACAACTAAACCACCCTTAACTGCCTGGGTAACCTTGGCAGTGATGGTTTCACCATCATCGAACTTCTTTTGAATGTCATCCCAGACCTTCCGGGCTTCAAGACGACGGTGAGAAAGTAAGTAACTACCATTTTCCTTATCGTTACCAATCTTAGAGATGACAACTAAGTCTAATTCGTCACCTACTTTAACTGCATCATTGATGTCTTCAACTGGCTTGGTTGATAATTCCTTAGCAGGGACGACACCTTCAACCCCTGCATCTTCAATACCAACGATAGCTTGGCGATCGTCATCGATTGCCAATACCTTACCCTTAACAACATCGCCCACCTTAACGGTCTTGATGCTGTCAAGCGCCTTTAACATATCGTTGTTCTTTTCATTGTTTTCAGCCATTAAAAAAAATCCTCCTTGCAACAATCAACTCTAGAAACTATTCTACTAGAAAACTTTTCGCATTTCCAGTCTTTACTACAATTGTTCCTGAGTTTTTTTAATTATTTCGCTAATTGCGTCCACAACCTCGTCGATTGAGAGTTTGGTCGTGTCCAGCCGGGTGGCGTCGGGTGCCTGGGTCAGCGGGGAGACCTTCCGGGTTGAATCCTTTTGATCCCGCAATTCAATCTCTTTTTGCAGGTCTTCCAGTGAAGCCGTGGCAATCCCCTTTTCCTTGTTTTCAACATAGCGGCGCCGGGCCCGCTCATGAGCCGTTGCCACCATGAAGATTTTGACGGGAGCGTTCGGCAGAACCGTTGTCCCGATGTCCCGGCCGTCCATTACAATCCCACCATTCGCAGCAATCTGCCGCTGCTGATTGGTCATCTCCGCGCGGACCGCTGGAATAGCCGCCACGGCAGAAACGTTATTGTCGATCTGGGCCGTCCGAATGTCTTGGGTCACCTCATCATCGTTTAGGAAAACCCGCTGTTCCGGTTCGCCCGGCTGAAAGCCGATCTTGATCTGCTTAGCCAGTTCGGCAATTTTGTCCGCCTGGTCCATCGTCAACCCGGCCCGCAAAGCTGCCAGGGTCACCACCCGGTACATTGCCCCGGTATCACAATAAACATAGTTGAATCGTTTAGCGACTAACTTCGCCACCGTACTCTTGCCGGCCGATGCGGGACCATCGATGGCTACTTGAATTCCCTTTGTCATTTTTTCCTCCTACTTCACTCGTAATTGCTGGCCAGGGTGAATTGTTGATCTGACCGTCATATTATTTAGTCGTGCTAGTTCCTGCGGCGTCAAGCCATTGCGTGCTGCCACCTTGTCAATACCCTCACCGCGTTGAACAGTTACGTAGCCGGAACGCGCACTGGTCGTCCGGGTGCTGCTCATGCTGGTCGAATACGTCCTGGCAGTGCTGCTGCTTGAAACGGTGGCCTGACTTTGACTGCTGGCAACGCTGGTCGAACTGCTTAGCGAACTGCTCGTTATAGTTGAACTGGCGTGTCGCTGCTTTTTAGCTGAGGTCTGGGAACGTTGTTTTTTTTTACTACTCACCGATTTGGACGCTGCCCGTTGCTCCGTCCGGACGGGGTGATTAAACGATTGGCGATTGTTGACCCAATAGATGACCGGGGCAGCCGCCAGGATAATGATGAGGACAATCAGGACCGTCGTGATCATCGAGTTATGTGAGCGCTGGCGCCGGTGCTCCGTCCGCGACAAGTGCCCCTCGCTGTCGAGGTCTTCGTTGTCATCAAAGGTCTTATCCCAGAGCTCATCACGCTCACGCCGGGATTCTTCACGGTGTTCACTCATTTAGCACAACCCTCCTTTACCTAAAAACTTATCTTTACGATTGTAGCGCACGAATTTACCCTTTGTCTAGCCAGGATTTAACATTCAGCAGTTCCCTCAGGCGGGCTTGCCAGTCCAGGCCCGGTCCTTTTGCCGGTGCTGGCGACGCTGGCATTGGCAAGTGACGCTCCCAATCCGGCTGATCAAGATCACAGCACGCGTCTTGGCCGGGGGCCGCCTCTTCGCCAAAATAATTGAGCAAGTAACTGCGCCGGCACCGATCAAGGCCGACGTAATCCAGCATTTTCTGCAGGTTAAAGGCAAGCTGGTGCTGGCGATGGTGGAAGGCTCGCAAAATCTGACGGGGTGAGTAGCCCTGTTTCAAATAGAAGGCAAATAATTCTTTTTGTTCCCCCAGGACGGCCGGCTGTAGTTTCCCCTGCTGCACCTGAGTGAGGAGCGCCTCACTCGGCAAATCAATCGTCGTCAGTTGACTCTGCAGCCCCTCATCCCCCGGCGCATAAAGGAGAACGGCCACGCTCTGCTGACCATCCCGGCCGGCCCGGCCAATCTCCTGCATATAGGAGGCGAGATTGGCCGGCAGGTGGTAGTGGATGATGTACCGCAGGTCGGTTTTATCGACCCCCATGCCAAAAGCACTAGTGGCGCAGATCAATTGCAGCTGATTAGCCATAAACTGTTGTTGAATGTTAAAACGCTCCAGGGCTGCCATCCCGGCATGGTAGGGAGCCACTGCCAGACCGGTTTCTTGGGCCAGCATGATTGCCTGCTGGGTCGCCAATTTACGGCTGGCAAAATAGATGATCCCCGGTCCGGGCAGGGTCTTTACCAGGTGCACCAATTCCGCCTGCTTGGCGTCAGCATCTTCAACCCGGTTAACCGCCAAGAAGATGTTGGGCCGATTGACCGACCGAATTACCTGCCGGACATGGTCAAAATCAAGGCCAAGCTTCTTGATAATATCCTGTCGCACCTGGGGAGTGGCGGTCGCCGTCAGCATCAAGGTGACCACCCCGCTTAACTGGACGCGAAGCTGTTTTAACAGTAGGTACTCCGGGCGAAAGTCAGGTCCCCACTGTGAGATACAGTGAGCTTCGTCAACCACCAACAGACTTGGCCGAACTCGCCGCAAGGCTTGAAGTACCTGCGAATTAGTCAGCATTTCCGGAGAGGCAAAGATAAAGCGGTACTGGTCCAATGAATTCAGTACCTCCCGGCGATCACGTCCCTGGAGCTGGCCAGTCAGCATGATCACCCGCCGTTCCCCTTGCTGGCGCAAGCGGTCAACCTGATCCTGCATCAAAGAGATCAGGGGTGAGACGATCACCACCCCGCTCGGCAGCAAATAGGCCGGCAATTGATAAAGGAGGGATTTCCCCGCCCCAGTTGGTAAAATTGTCAGCGTATCGTGGCCGGATAAAAGAGCGGTGATCGTTTCCAACTGCCCATCCCGAAAGTCCTGGTAGCCAAAACGCTGGTGCAGTACCTGGTAGATTTGGTCAGTTTTGATCATTGTTTTCCCACCCCCGTTTAATTTGAAACAAGCGATACTCAAAAAAGGCCGCACCCTCGTCCTGGGCATCCGCTTGGAAGTGCCAATCGGCAACATTGTCTCCCGGATATTGCCGGGCTAGGGCCGCTTCCTTCTCTGCCGGCAACAATTGGTTCCAATTGAGCCGGTCCGGGCACAAAATCGCCACTTCCAGCAGATGTTCACGTATCGTGCTTAATTTTAGATGCCGCCGGCGGGCAATCAGCTCCAGGGGCTGACCGCTCTGGTAGTAGCGCAGGGTATTCTCTGCGCTCCGGGAAAGCGGCCCGGATGCCAGTAAAGGTTCCAAAAGGTCGTGCAGGGGTCCGTTCGTGTGGCTGCTATAAGCCGCAATTCCCAGGTGCAGATCGTGAATCAGAACCGGAGTATCCGCCGGCGCAAGTTTGAGCGTCGTCGTCAACTGGTCAGTCGTCAAAGCCGGCAGGTGATGTCCCACCATCGTTAGTGTCATAGCCGCCGCCAGTCGCGGGTCGGCACTAGCCAACCCAGTGCCGAGCTGTTTCAGATCGTCGTAAACAGCTTTGACCAAATTATCGCGGCGTGCATGCTCGTAACGGAACCACTGCTTGACGGCCATCAGGTGTCGGTAGGAGACGTTTACCGGGGCGTAGCGTGAATTGTGGTAGGCCAGTTCGGCTACCACCTGCATCCCCAGGGTAAACCGCTGGGTGAGCTGGTTGGTGTTGGCCAGCCAATACCAGTCCAGAAAGGTTGGCTGGTAAAGCAGTGCTTCCTGGGCGGCCACTCCGGCAGACGTCAGTTCGGCAGTCTGCTCGTCTAGTTTGATGAGTCCCGCGTCTGCTAAGGCGGTCAAGGCAGCATCATAGTCGGCCCGTGTCAGCCCCCGTGCGGCACCCAGCCAAGGCAAAAGGTGATATTGCTGTCCCCAGAAGAGATTAGCCACGGTCCGCCGGCTGGTCAGTAGATTCTCGACCACCCGAATCCGCCGCGGTTGCTGGTAAGCAAAAAAACGTAAAAAATAATTATTCATTGCCAAAACCTCACTAATGATTCTCTCACTATAATAAGACGGCAAAAATTCAATTTCGCACGAAAAAAAAGATTGTTCGCCCCAATTTGGCAAACAATCCCGACTTGATTATTCAAAACGGTGGGCCGCCAGCCAATTTTGCATCCGGGACGCGATGATGGCGAAAACAATCGTCACCAGCAACCCCTTAATGATGTTAAATGGCAAGACGCCGACTGCCACCAGTTGGGAAACCGGCAGCGTCGATTTCCAGTTCCAAACGGCCATGTACAGTGGCGTCAGTACCCAGAGATTGAGCAGCGACATGACAACGGTCAAGACCAGGGTCGCGCTCACGATTCCGACTGCCAGCTGCTTTTTGGTTGACCACTGGGTCTTTTTCCAAATCAGACTGAAGGGTAACAGGAGGGCCAGCGAGGAGATAAAATCGCTCAAAATCCCAATTAATTCGCCGACCGAAAAACCATTGACCATCCCGTGAATCAAACATTTCAAAAGGGCAATCAGCACCCCGCCCAGCGGACCATACATGTAGCCGCCCAGCAGGACTGGAACATCGGAAAAGTCAATCTTGAGATAGGACGCCACCGGAATCACCGGAAATTCAAAAAGCATCAGGATAAAAGCCAGGGCGCTCAGGCAAGCGATCCCGACCAGGCGCTGAATTCTTAAGTGCGATGCAGTCATGATTTAACAACCTCCATTGAGATTGCCTTCACTGGCCCCAACTAATAAAGCGCTACCAACACAATGTCAGTAGCGCCTAAACGATTAGGGTTAATGTACGTAGAAAATCTTCTATATACCAGACTATACTGTCGGCTCCAGAATTCAACTGGATCAACCACCACGGTGGGTTGCGGGCTTGTACCGCCGGTCGGGAATTGCACCCCGCCTTGAAGACAATTTTTCTAAAAATTTTACAATTTTAGTATACTAAGGCCGCCTGACCCTGTCAAACATTAGCCTTGGGTCTGCCGCTTCAGCTTGGTAACCTCTTCCGGCCGCAGCTCCCGGAATTCACCGGATTGCAGGCCTTGGAGGTTGAGAAAGCCATAGGTCTCCCGATGCAACTTGATCACCGGGTGCCCCACTGCCTCTAGCATCCGCTTCACCTGGTGATAGCGGCCCTCGTGGATTGTGAGCTGCACCAGGCTGGTCTGCTTGTGACGATCAGTTTCCTTCAGACGAGTTTTGGCCGGCTTGGTCTTGTGTCCGTCGATCCTCACGCCCAGTCGCAGGCGCTTCAAGTCATCGTTGGTGACAATTCCCTTTACCTTAGCAACGTAGGTCTTGGCCACCTCAAACTTCGGGTGCATCAGCCGGTTGGCCAGGTCTCCGTCGTTGGTCAACAAAAGGATCCCAGTCGTGTCATAATCCAGACGGCCAACCGGGTAGATCCGCTCGGTAACCTCCTCATCTTCATGGAGCAGGTCGACAACCGTCTTCCGTCCCTTCTCGTCGTGGGCGCTGGAGATGACCCCCCGCGGCTTATTGAGCAGGTAGTAAACGTGCTGCTCCCGGTGAATCGGCACCCCATCCACCTGAACGTCATCGCGGCGACCAACCTTGGTCCCCAGAGTCGTAACCGTCTGGCCGTTGACCTGGACATGGCCGGTTTGAATCAGCTTCTCCGAGGCCCGCCGGGAGGCAACACCGGCCTCAGCCATTACCTTTTGTAGTCTTTCCATCAGTTATTATCCCTCTTCCGTGATTGAAATGCGTTTAAGAACAGATCACCATTCAAATCGGCCGCGTCCAGGTCCGCCTCATCCGGCAGCGGTGGCAGGTCGGCCAGGCTGGTCAGGCCAAAATAGTCCAAAAAAGCCTCAGTGGTGACGTAACGAAACGGTCGGCCCGGGGCGTCCAGGCGACCATGGGTGTCCACTAGCCCCCGTGCCATCAGTTTTTGGAGTGAACCCGAGCTCTGAACTCCCCGGATGTCGTCGATTTCCAGGCGGGTAATCGGCTGGCGGTAGGCGATGATCGCCAGCACCTCCAGCAGTGCCCGGGTCAGCGGGGTGGTCAGCGGAACTTCAAAGTAGTGCTTAATCACCGGCGCCAGCACCTGCTTGGTGGCCAGGCGGTAGGTTTGGCCGCTGTGCAGGAGGACGAGGGCGCTCTCCGGGTCAGTTTCGTAGCGTTTGGCTAGCTGCTCCAGCATGGCAGTAACCGCCGGCTTCATAAACCCGGTAATTCGCGCCAGATCCCCGACAGTAATACCCTCATCCCCGCTGACAAACAGCAGGCCCTCAATCTGGGCGATGCTCGTTGGTTCGGTACTCTTCACTCTTGATTCCCTCCGTTAAAATAATTGGGGCAAACAGGCCGGCTTGATCAATGTGGATGGCCTGGTGCTTGGCTAGTTCCAGGATCGCCAGAAAGGTCGTGACCAGCTGGTCCTTAGTCGGAGCGCTGTCCAGGAGATCCACAAACCTGGTCGGAGCAGCCTGAACCTTCTTCAAGACGGCCGTCATTTCTTCAGCCACGCTGACTTTTTCGGCCGCGACGGTTTCAACAACCGGCCGATTATAACGGTGGCGCCGCAAGACCTGATTGAAAGCCGCCTGCAACTGGTCCAAGGTCACACCGGGGGCCACCTTATTCGTCACCATCCCCGCGGGTACCCGCATGGCCGGGCGGGTATATTCCTGTTGGCGAATTCCCTCCTTGTCCTTCAGATGGTCGGCCGCTTTTTGATAACGCTGGTACTCCAGGAGTTGGTCGACCAACTCCTGCCGTGGGTCGGCCGGTGGTTCTTCGTGCTCCTCTTCTAATGCCGGTGCCTGGGGAAGCAGCAGCTGGCTCTTGATCCGCATCAAGGTCGCTGCCATCACGAAGTACTCCCCGGCAATTTCCAGTCGGTTGGCCTTCATCTGGTGGAGGTAGTCCATGTACTGACTGGTGATCGTCGCAATCTTAATATCGTAAATATCCATCTTGGCTTCGCGGATCAGGTGAAGGAGCAGGTCGAGTGGGCCCTCAAACGAACCCAATTTTAGCGTTGGCTGGACGGCCCGCTTCAATGCCGGTTCTTCATTATTCATTAGCCTTCCCCCAAGCGGTAATTAGTGGTTGCGTCGCCATGGTTCCCATCAAGCGGTGACCCGGGTATTCGTCTCGAATAGCGGTCAAAAGAGCGTAGACATTGCGCCCGGAACGTTCACTCGGCGTAAAGGAGAGCCAGCGTATTAGAACATAATCGTCCCCAACGTCCAGAATTGCCACGGCGATAAAGTGGTTATCCTCCTGATCCTTCCAGAGATAGACGACCCGCCCCTCTTGCAGGGCCCAGTCCAATTCATCCCGAAAGCGGTGGTTATCCCGCAACTCGGGAATCAGTGAGAGCAGCCCCAGGGCAATTTTTTGATAATCTTTTCGATAGCGTACTAACATTGCTGCATCCTCCTATGCACGGGGGTGGTACTTGTCGTAGGTCGCCGCCAGCTGCTGTGGGGTCACCTTCAGGTAGGGCCGCAGCATTCGCAATTCGGTATAGCCCAGCATCTCCTGGACAACCTGCCCGCTGGCGCCCTGCGACAGAAGCTGAACGGCCAGCGAATAGCGAAAGGTCTGCGGGGTGACGTTCTTGCTAATTCCAGCATTGCGGACCCATTCTTTGAAGTTCTTCCAAACGCCCTGCCGAGTCAAGGGCCGCCCGTGGGCGTTTAAAAAGACAACCGTGGGCGCTGGCTCGCGAACCAAATACGGCCGGACCTCATCCAGGTAACGGCGCAGCCAGGCAACGGCGGGCCGGCTCAATGGCACCATCCGCTCGTGCTGGTCATTGCCCTGCAGCTGGACAAAGCGGACATCCAGGTGGAGGGCCGTCATTGGCAGGGTCACCAATTCGTTGACCCGCATCCCGGTGGCGTCCAGCACCTCCAAGATGGCCCGGTCGCGGATCCCCAGTGCCGTCGTCGTGTCCGGCACGGCCAGGAGTTGCTCGACCTCTTCTTCAGTCAGAAGAACCGGTGGTGTACTGCTCGGGTGAGCGGGCTGGTGATCAATGGTCTCCATCGGGTTGACCTGCAACCGGCCTTGGCGAATCAAGAACTTAAACAGTTGCCGCAAGCTCGAGATCAGCCGATTGATCGTCGCCGTCGACCGGCCCTGATCGCGTTCAGTCGCCAGCAGATTCAAGACGGCGTACCGGTCCACAGCTGTCCATTCTCTAATCCCCTGCTCTTCAAAATAGCGGGCTGCCTTACCTAGATCACGCTGGTAAGAGGCCAATGTATTTTGTGACAGACCGCGTGAATCCCGTAGGTAGTTCACCAGAGCCCCAATTTCGTCCTGCATTATTGCGCGTCCTGCTTGAGGAGAATCAGCTGGCCATCCTCTTCCTTGACCAGGCCGGCCTTGAGCAGGTGGCCAACCGCCCGCTTGAATTGGCCCTTGCTGATGCCAAAGGCGGCCCGGATTGCCGCCGGTGACGACTTGTCCGTGTAAGGCAGGCGGTGGTTGCGATCATGTTCAAGCATTGCCATCAGCATCTGGGCATCCTCGCCGATCGCCTGGTAGGCCCGCGGCTTGAGGGAGAGATTCAGACTATTGTGTGACGAGATACCAATCACCCGGGCACGGACCCGCTGGCCTAAGCGCGGTTCCTGATCCCGTTCGCTAGGGTGGATAAAACCGAGGTGGTAGTCCGCCGTCAGCACGTGGGTCCCGTTCAACTTCAGGCGGTAGACGATCGCTTCCGTATCATGATTTTGCAAGCGTGGTGACGGTGCCAAGGCGATCGCATTGAAGATTGCGTCATCGGCCAGTTGACCCCAGATCCGGTCCTTGTCGTCAACCTTGAGGGCAATCATTAATTTGTCGCCGGGTTGCGGCCAAAGATGCTTTAATTCCGGCAGATCATCTAAAGAAACCACGATGTCCTTGTTGGGAAGTCCGATGTCGACGAAGACGCCGAGGTCCCGCCGAACGGCCACCACCGTCCCAAAACCATAGTGATCCACCTGGACCGTTGGAATGTGCTGGCAGGTCATCTGCAGCTGATGATCCTCATTTTCGTAGACAAAGCCCCGGACCTGGCCCCCAATGTGAAGAATCTGGGGACTTTCATCCTTGGGCAGGCGGTATGTCTGTCCGTTGCGGTCGGGCTGAACGAAGTAGTAGTCCTCATTTTCATCCACCATGACCGCTGATACAACTTTTCCTAATGCAGAGTTCATATTTTCAACCCCATTTATTTGCTAGTGATATTCTAGAACCATTTTACACGGCTCGCCCGACTTTGACCAGCGCCCCGCGCGCTACAAAAAAAGAGCGCGGCAACTGTCGCACTCTTTTCAATTTAGTTGGATTAACGATTAAGCAATCGTCATAACCCGCATCAGGTTGGTCGTTCCTGGTACACCAACTGGAACACCGGCCAGAACGATGATCTTGTCACCCTTCTTAGCAAAGCCCAATTCAACTGCCTTTTCAGCAGCCAGGTCGAACATCTTATCGGTGTCGGTAGCTTCGTTAACAACGTAAGGTTGAACACCCCAGTTGATCATCAGGCCCCGTTCTACCCGCTCGTTTGGAGTCAGGGCAACGATGTCGGCGTTTGGACGGTACTTAGAAATCATCTTAGCAGTGTAGCCTGAAGCAGTGTAGGCAACAATAGTGTGGATGTCTAAGTCCTTAGCAGCAGTGGCAACGGCAGAACCGATCGTTTCGGTAACGTCGGACTTGTCCCAATCAAAGGTTTCAGTACCGAATTCCCAGAGGTGCTTTTCAGCCTTGATGTCGATGGCGTTCATCATGGCAACGGATTCTACTGGGTAGTCACCGTTGGCACTTTCACCAGACAGCATGGTTGCGTCAGTACCGTCAAAGACGGCGTTGGCAACGTCAGAAACTTCGGCACGGGTTGGCCGTGGGTTTTCTTGCATGGAGTCCAGCATCTGAGTAGCAGTGATAACTGGCTTGCCAAGTTCGTTGCACCGCTTGATCATGTGCTTCTGAACGATTGGCACATTTTCAGCAGGAATTTCAACACCCATGTCACCACGAGGAACCATCAGACCATCGGCAACGTCGATGATTTCTTCAAAGTTGTCGATCCCTTCTTGAGATTCGATCTTTGGGAAGATTTGAACGTCTTCCATGTTCTTTTCCTTGAGCAGTTCACGAATGTCAAGCACATCCTGGGCCTTCCGAACGAAGGAAGCGGAGATGTAGTTGATCTTGTTGTCCAGACCGAAGCGAATGTCGGAGCTGTCCTTTTCAGTGATCCCAGGCAGGTTGATGGAAACGCCAGGAGCGTTAACACCCTTCCGGGAACCAAGAATACCGTGGTTCAGCACGTGGCAAACCAGTTCATGGTGTTCTTCATCCTTTTCGTCGATCAGCATGTCGATCAGACCATCGTCAAACAGAACGTGGCCACCAACATGAGTATCGTCGTACAGGCCTGGGTAGGTAACAGCGATCTTGTCATGGGTACCTTCTAATGAAGCATCCATGGAAATGCGAACCTTGTCGCCAATGTTGAATTCGATCTTGCCTTCCTTTTCAACAGTCGTCCGAATTTCGGCACCCTTGGTATCAAGCATGAGACCAACGTGCTTGCCGGTGATTTCTTCGGCCTTCTTAACGTTTTGCATCCGGCCCAGGTGTTCTGGGTGGTCACCGTGTGAGAAGTTGAAACGGAAAATGTTTGCTCCTGCTTGGATCAACTTAACGATCGTGTCAACATCAGTACTTGCAGGACCAAGAGTACTTACAATCTTGGTTTTCTTCATAAATGAATCTCTCCTTTACATTTATGCATCAACTGCGGTCTGCCAATTGCATCCCTCATTTGCACACTTGTATAATAGCACTTTTCAAAATGGGTGTCGCCCATTTTTGTTCATAAATTCTCAAGAAAACGCTGCCAACTTGAATTTGTTATTTTTTCTTAGAATCCTCTAATTTTTCAGCGGTTGCAGGACGACATTTTCCGCCCCGAAGAGCTCCTCGAGTGCTGCCTTAGTCGCCGCTTGATTGTCCAGCCACTTGCGACGGTGCTGGAGATGGCGGGCCTTGGTCTGTGGATAGTAAAGAAGAACCGGGGTGTTCCCGTGGTGGACGGCCATCAGCTCATTTAACTGGGTCATCGTCTCCCGGGTGGCTTTTTCTGGATAGACGCGGATCACCCAACGCTGGTTTGGCAGGAGTTCCTGCTGGAGCTTGGCGGCGGACTGGAGCCGTGAAGCAATCAGCTGGGTTCCCCGCCCTTCCCGAACCTCAACTCGGCCGGCGATTGCCAGCACCTGGTTATCTTCTAAAAGGTTGGCAAAGCGCTGGTACTGTTTGGGAAAGACGGTCACGTCTAAAGTCCCGGTCTGATCTGAGCCGGACAAGAAGGCCATTGGCCGGTGATCCCGCTTGGTATGGACGGTCTTGACGTGGTTGATAAAAAGCAGGAGGTTGACATTTTGCCCCGGTTGAAGCTGGCTAACCGTCCGAGCACCGATCCGCTGGCCCAGGCGCTGAAACTGGCTAACCGGGTGACCGGAGAGGTAGACGCCCAGGTACTCGTTTTCCTTGAGCAGCCGGGTGGTCAGCGGGTACTCTTGGCACCGTTCAATCGACGACTGCAGGCTAGGATCATCCTGGAAGCTGCTCAGCAACTGGTCAATTCCCGAGAGCAGGTCCGGCAAGGCGTTGATCATCTCGGCCCGGTTGTAGCCCAACTGGTCTAAGGCTCCTGAATAAATCAGCGGCTCAATTAGTTCCGCCTTGCGCCAACGCTGCGGCAAGCGGTTGACGAAGTCGCGAAAGTCTGTGAAGGGTCCGTGGGTCGCCTGTTCCGCTTTCAAGTCGTCAATAAAGTCGCGCCGGACCCCTTTGATGTCGGCCAGGCCAAAGTAAACTTGTCCCTGGTCCAGGGTAAAATCGGCCCCGCTGATGTTGATTCGCGGCCCGTTGATCTTGACCCCGAGCTTGCGTGCATTTTCAACGTGCTGACGGAGTTTGGTCAGGTTACTTTCGGCGCTCATCAGGGCGGTATAAAAGGCGGTCGGGTAATGGCACTTCAGATAGGCGAGCTGAAAGGCCAGCATCGAATAGGCGACCGCGTGGGACCGGTTGAAACCGTAATTGGCAAACTGGTCGATATAGTTGAAGACCTGGGCGGCCCGTTCTTCGGTAAAGCCGTTGGCGACGGCGCCCTGCATGAACTTGGCCCGCATATTTTCCATCACGGTCCCGATCTTCTTGCTCATTGCCCGCCGCAACAGGTCGGCCTCGCCCAAGGTGAAGCCGGCCATGGCAACGGCCACCTGCATGACCTGTTCCTGGTAAACCAAGACACCATAGGTCGGACCCAGGATCCCCTGCAGGGCGGCATCTGGGATCTGGTACTGCTCCTGCCCGTGCTTGCGGGCGATGAAGTGGCTGATGTTTTCCAGCGGGCCCGGCCGGTAGAGGGCGTTGACAGCAATGATGTCCTCAAAGCGATCCGGGTGAAGACTGACGAGGACGTTGCGGATCCCGCTCGATTCAAACTGGAAAACGCCGTCTGTCATCCCCCGCTGGAAAAGCTGGAGGGTGGCCGGGTCCTCATAGGAAATCTGGCGAAGGTCAAAGTCTGGGTGCTCTTGGTGAACCAGCTCGAGGGTGTGGGCCAGAATCGATAGGTTCTTCAGCCCCAGGAAGTCCATCTTCAACAGCCCGAGCGCCTCGACGGTTCCCTTGGTAAACTGGGTCATCAAAAGTCCTTCCCCACCGTCCTGAAGGGGCACAATCTCGTGCAGCGGCTGCTCGGACAGGACAACTCCGGCCGCGTGGGTCGAGTAGTGACGCGGCAGGCCCTCCAGCTGCCGGGCCACCGTCATCAACAGCTGGGCCTGCTGATGGTCATCCAAGAAGTTGCGGAGGCGCTGGGAATCCTGGAGGGCGCTGGCCAGCGTCAGATTATGGCTGTTGGGTAAAGTCCCCATCAGCGTGTTGACGTCGTACTTGGGCCAGTTAAAGACCCGGCTGACGTCCCGCAGCACCTGCTTGGCCCCCAAGGTCCCAAAGGTGATGATCTGGGCGACGTGCTGGTGGCCATATTTCTGGTGGACATATTCGAGAACCTCATCCCGGCGGTTGTCGGGAATGTCCAGGTCGATGTCGGGCATCTGGGCCCGCTCCGGGTTTAAGAATCGTTCAAAGAGCAGGTGGTACTCCAGCGGGTCTACCTCGGTGATCGCCAGGGCGTAGGCGACCAGCGAACCAGCCGCCGATCCCCGACCCGGATCGGTGGCGATATGGGAGCGGTGAGCAAAGTTCATGACGTCCCAGACGATCAGGAAATAATCGTCGAAACCCATCTGGTGAATCACGGCCAGCTCGTGGTCCAGGCGCTTGTGATAGTCTGCGGTCGTAAAGCCCGCCGCCAGCGGACGCTTGGCCAGCCCCGCTTCACAAAGCTGGCGCAGGTAAGCGGCCGAATCCGTCTGGGCGGGGGTCGCAAAGTGCGGCAGCACCGGCGCCTTGAAGGTCAGTTCCACCCGACATTCGGCAGCCACCCGGTCGGCCTGGGCCACGGCGTCCACTAGCCCCACCGCCCGGTATTCCTGCTGGGCCTGTTGGGCCGTCCGCAAATAGTGGCGTCCCTCGGTATGCGCAAGCGCCGTCACGTTGTCCAGACTGGTGCCGGCCCCGATCGCCTGGAGAACGCTGCCGGCAAACTGGTCGCCGGGGTCAAGATACTCGACCGGTCGACTGGCAACCAGGGGCAGGCCGGCCCGCTGGCTAAAGGCGGTTAGGGTCTGCCGGGTCACGGCATCAAGCTCCGGGTTGATCCCCACCAGCAGGCTGGCCGGGTCAACGGCCCCTTGCAAGGTCGCAATCACTGGATCATTTTGGGCAATTACGGAGAGCAGACTGGTTTCGGGCAGGGCAATTACGAAGAGACCGCCGAGTAAGTCGGCAACCGCGTCTACTGTCAGCGGGAGTTCCTTGGCGGCGGTGGTCTGGTGGCGGGTCGATAGGTCCATCAGGTGCTGGTAGCCACGTTGGTTCTTGGCAATCAGGTTTAAAGCCAAGGTGTTACCATCGGCCGCATTGAGGGCTAAATGCATTTTCATCCCCAAGAGCGGTTTGAGTTTGGCCTTGCGGGCGGCGTTATAAAAATCAACGGCCCCGTAAAGGACGTTTTCATCGGTCAGTGCCAGCGACTGGTAACCCCGTTGCTTGGCCGCGGCAACCAGGTCCGCAATTCGCGTGGGACTTTTCAAAAGACTAAAACAAGTTTGCACATCAAGTGGCGTCACAATCGCGTCCTCCCTTCATTTCCATTCGATTATACCAAATTTCGCTGCCTCACTGCCCTGAAACACTCATCTGACTTTGCCCCTTCCCCATCGCGGATTAATTGTGCTAAAATAAGGTAGTTAAAGAGGGGATGACTTAACATGAACTTTTTATCACGGAACATCGTGGCCGCTTTTTGGGCTCTGATTCTCGGTGAAGTGTTAGCTTACATCACCAGTCAGCTCGAAGGCATGACGCCCGACTACACGATGGTCGGGATCCTCGCCGTTGTCTTCTGCCTGATCTCCGTTAACGCGATCAATGCAATCACTGGCAGCGCTGACCCAGCAAAGGACAAGGCTGAAGAAAAGTAAGCAATTCAACTTAAACAAATAAAAAACGTGCATCGAACTTTCGGTGCACGTTTTTTATTTACTTGTTTTCCTCAACGTTGAGCCGGTTAATCTCCAGCAAGGTGTCGAGGGCCTTCTCCATCGTCTGCAGGGAAACATACTCGAAGCGGCTGTGCATGTTCTCCCCACCGGCGAAGAGATTTGGTGTCGGCAGGCCCATGTAGGAAATGGTTGAGCCATCCGTACCACCCCGGACCGGGTAGATATCCGGCTTGATCCCCAGGTTTTCCATGGCGTGCTTGGCGATCTCTACGACGTCCATGTGATCCTTCAAGGCGTCCTTTAAGTTGTAGTACTGGTCGTAGAGCTTCATCTGGATCCGGTCGCTGCCGAGCTCATCGTTCAATCCGGCGACGATTCGTTCAAGCAGGTGCTTGCGTTCTTCGAAGATCTGCTTGTCGTGGTCCCGGATCAGGTAAACCATCGAGGCGTGGTCAACGGTCCCGTTGAACTTGTAGAGGTGGTAGAAGCCCTGTCGACCGTCAGTCCGTTCCGCCCGGTCGTGAGTTGGCAGACTATCGTGGAGGTCGATGGCGACCTGGATGGCATTGACCATTGTTCCCTTGGCCACCCCGGTATGGACGTCGTTCCCTGCAATCTCGATTTCGGCTTGGGCGGCGTTGAAGGTCTCGTACTCAAGCTCACCCAGCGGACCACCGTCGACGGTGTAGGCAAAATCGGCGCCAAAGTCCTGGACGTCAAAGTGGTCGGCACCGGTCCCGATTTCCTCGTCGGGGCCCAGACCGATCTGGATCTGGCCGTGCTTGATCTCAGGGTGCTTCATCAAATAATCGGCCATCGTTACGATCTCGGCCACCCCGGACTTGTCATCGGCACCCAGCAGCGTGGAGCCGTCGGTCGTGATCAGGGTATTGCCGGCGTACTTTTGAAGGGACGGAAAGGCATCCACGGTCAGCTTATATTGACCATTCTGATCCAGTTGGATGTCTGAATGACCGTCGTAGTTCTCAACAATCTGCGGGTTGACGTTGTGGGCGTTGAAGTCCGCCGTGTCAATGTGGGCAATCAGGCCCAGTACCGGGACTGCATAGTCCAGGTTGGACGGAATCGTCGCCATCAAATAGGAGCTCTGCTGGTTAATGTGGACATTTTCCAGGCCAATCTGCTTCAATTCGTCCGCCAAGTCATTTAAGAAGGCCGTTTCCTTGGGATCGGACGGAATCGTCGTCGATGCCGGGTTGGAACGCGTCTCCACTTTCACGTACTTCAAAAAGCGTGGCAGTAAACCCTCATATTTTTCTGTTGTCATTTTAAATTTCCTCCTCTTCAGCTTTATAAAATCAATCCTGCGCGGTGACAAAGGTGAACGGGTCGGTATTGATGCGATTCTCGATCAGGTCGAAGTCCCAACCGTATTCGTTCTGCCAGCCCCGGATCAGTTCCGCCAGGCCGTGTTCACTTACCGCCTCGATGTGGTGGCCGGGATCCACGACGGTCAGGTGGTTAGCGATCATATCATGGGCAAAGTGGTAGCTGACGTCGCCGGTAACGTAGGCGTCGGCGCCCAGTTTTACCGCCCGGTCGTAAAAGTCCTGCCCGGCGCCGCCCAGGACGGCCACCCGGTGAATCTGCCGCTCGCCGTCGGTAGGATTCGTGATCAGGCGCAGCCCGGGTACTTTAAAGATCCGCATGCAGTAGCGAGCAAAGGCGGCCGCATTCATTGAACCGGCAAAGTCACCAATCCGGCCCATTCCGACCGGTTCACCCGAAACCGGGTCCGTGCCAGCTGGTACCAGGGGCTGGCAATTAGTCAGTCCCAATTGCTTGGCCAGCCAGTCGTTCATCCCGCCGTTGGCCGTATCAAGGTTGGTATGGGCTGCGTAAACCGTGATCTGGTGAGCCAGCAGCTGAGCGTACATCGCGTTCTGCGGGTTGCGGGTGTCCAGGTCGCGGGCTGGGTGAAACATGACCGGGTGATGGGCAAAGATGAAGTCCACCTGGTTGTCAATCGCCTCCTGCACGATCTCCGGGCGCACGTCTAAAGTCGTCATCAGGCGCTTGATCTGTCGGTCCGGATTGCCGACCTGGAGGCCAACGTGGTCCCAGCTTTCGGCCAGGGCCGGGCTGGCAAACTTTTCAAAACGTTCAATTAGTTCATTCCCCGTGGTCATTATCCAGGGCCTCCTTTACCATTGCCAATTCTGCTTTTAATTCATTGATCCGCGCGACGGGCACTTTCTTGGCCCCCGCCATCTGGTGCAGCACCGCGGTCTGGCGTTGACAATATTCCTGCCACTTGGCCGCAAAGACCGGCCCCTTCTTCTCCAAGAGGAGCGGGCCAAAGGTCAACTCGTAGTCACTGTACCGGAAGGGCACGACGGATGGCTCGGCCACGATAATCTCGTAGATATGGTCGTCCTCTGCGACAATCCGCTCGGCCATGATCTGGTAATGGTGATCCATCAGCCAGCACCGCAGTCGGTACTCACCGACGTTAGGCTGGAGGATGAGGCGGATCACACCGGCAAGCTTGGTCACGCCCTCATCCAAGATCTTGGCAATCAGGGCCCCCCCCATGCCGGCCACGACCACCGTGTCAATTTTGTCGGCGGGCGCAATCGCCGCCAGGCCGTCCGCCAGCCGAGGCTTGATCACCGCATCCAGGCCGTGATTCTTGATCTCGTGGACCGCGTTTTCGTACGGTCCCCGAACTACCTCGCCGGCCACGGCATAGCTGATTTTCTTCTCCAGGGCCAGGGCCGCCGGTAGGTAGGCGTGGTCGGAGCCGATGTCCGCCATTCGCGCGCCGTCCGGAACGAAGCTCGCCACGGTGGCGAGGCGTCGCGATAAGTGTTTCTCGTCCAAATTAACATCCCTCTTTATTGCTTAATTAACTTAAGTATACCAAAAAAGAGGCTGGGAATTAACCTCAATATCATTAAGTTAAGCTATTGACATTTGGGATACCAAAAGAGTGAGCCTTTATTTACACAATTTGTGTGAATGAAGGCTCACTCTTTGCTTTAAACAGCGTTGCTTTTTAAAATTAAATAGGAGAAAGTGTTTAGCTCTCTCCTACCACACATATCAAGGATTTAGCTGTAACAGTCCCATAACAGTAAGGAGTGTGTCACAATGTTAAACCCTACTAATATCTTAAATGTTTTGGATCAAATTATCAATGAAACAGTTAGTCATATTCATGATTACACTAATTCTTCGCGAGCTTTCATTCGAAAAAGAAAATTAACAGCCAGTACAACGATCAAAACAATCCTTAATATGCGTGGTAATAGTCTTAGCGCTGAGTTATTCGATGCTTTCCCTGATATTGATAATCAGGTTTCAGTTTCTGCTTTTGAGCAACAAAAAGATAAACTGAAACCGGATTGTTTTAAGCATATCTTCCATCAACTCAACCAACGAATCAACAATGAATATTTATTAGATCAACACTATCATCTATTAGCAATTGACGGCTCTGATTTTAACCTTCCGTGGAATCCTGCTTCAAAATATGTTTGTGACTTTTCCAAGAACAAGCCCTACTGTCAAATGCATG
>NZ_JAOVYZ010000019.1 GCF_026413145.1 Limosilactobacillus kribbianus
TGATGCATCGTCGGAATAACATTCCTCGCAAGTCATTGAACTACCGCACACCACTTGAAGTATTCATGAAGCACGTCACCGATGAGCAACTAGCTTTTTTCTAACTTAATTTGACATTTCGGGAGTCGTTTAATGATCCCTCCAAGAACAAAAAACGTTATTATTTTCAGTTATCAGCACACTTTTCTCAGTGAATAAGGGTTATCTAACCGCTGAGGTCCGTCAGAATTGATTGTTGAACGTTAACATTGAACGGTCAGGATTTTTGGTAAATCGTCAAACCCATTTCAAATTTTATCAACTGAAAATTTGAATTTTTTAATCAAATTGACCACATTTTAAACGAAAAAGCGACCTGCAAGATTATTTTGCAAGTCGCTTTTCAACAATTTATCAATCAGGTCTTAATTTTCACGTTTTCTATCCGCAAAATCAGGTCCAAATATTTGAACTAGCAGCAGGTCCAGCTAAAGAATTTCCACACAAAAAGGACAACATCCCATCGCATGTCGTCCTTAAAATTAAGTTTATTCAGCCGGCTCCAGGACAAACGAGAAGTCGATGTCCTTGTCCGCCGGAATGTGATACTGTTCCTCAACGTCGGCACCCCAGCTGTCGATGCCGCCGACGCCCCGGACGGCCCCAGCCACTACCAGGACGGTCCGCCGTTCTAACGGCAATTCTTCGAGGTGGGTCGCCGATTCCAGTTCCTCGGCCGTGTACGGCAGGCAGCTGAAGTTGAACGGCTGGTCATCCTTGGCCACCTTCAGGGAGAACGGTGCCCGATCCGGATCCGCGTTGTTTTGGGTTGCTGCCCGCGTGATCGTCAGCCAGTCCGTGGCCATGTGCATCCCGTTTTCCTGTGGCACCAGGTACTTGGCAACCGGCAGGCCCTTGACGGTATAGGTTCCGTGAGTAGCCCCCGCCATCCGATCCGGATAGATTTCACCAGAAAGGCCTTCGTAGATGAAGCCGGTGGCCGCCGTCGGCATGACGAAGCGCATCCCCATCACCGGCAGCTCCGGCAGGTCGGCATGTCCGGCATAGTGAACACTGAGCTTGATCTTACCGTCCGCCGTAACCGTGTAACTCACTGTCACCTGAGTAGCCGGCACGGTCAGGGTCTCAAAGGTGTAGGCGATCATGACCTCGTCGGCATATTCGTTGTTCGAGAACTGGTTCGTTTCAGGGGCCAACGGTAGCTGACCGAAGTGGTGGTCGTCGACGGTCAGGTCAATGCCGACGCACTTCTGGAAGACATCGGCGGACAACCACTGGGCCGACTTGATGTTAAAGCCGCTACCCCGGTCGTTATCGGTAGTGGCGCGCCAGAAGGTTGGCGTCGGTACCCGGTAGAGCCACTCCTTGCCCTTTAACTTCAGCGACTCCAGGCCGCCCTTTTCGTAACTAAAGATGTATTGGAAGCCTTCGCCCGCAACGCCGAGCGTGCCGTCACCGTAAATGACGTGTAGTTTATTTGTGTAAGCCATAGTAGTACCGTACCTCCTGCATTGCTGGTTTTGGTGTCCGGTCCGCAAACATCAGGCCGTCGCCAGAGAATTCATAGTCTGAGTGCCGATCATCGAAATCGCCACCGTAGCGCATCACATCGCGACCGCTGATTGGGTCGTGGACAACCAGGGCCTGGTCGATAAAGTCCCAGATGAAGCCGCCGAAGTATTGTGGATACTTATCAAGCAGCTTGATGTAGGAACCCATGCCCCCGTCGGAGTTCCCCATGTCGTGCATGTATTCGCACTCCATGAACGGCTTGTCCGGGTTGTTTTGCAGGTATTCCTCGACCTGCTTCGGTGGTAAGTACATCCAGCTCTCGACGTCGGAAATCTCGTCCCGGTAGTCCTTGGTACCGCCGGCTGGCAGGTAGCCCTTTGGATCCAGGCTTGGGATCTGCTTGCTGTAGTCGTGAGTGTGGCAAACACCCTCGTAGTGGACGAGCCGCCCGTCGTGGTGGGACTTGTAGAGCTTCTGCATGGCGACCATGTTGTCACCGGCAAAGGATTCGTTCCCCAGTGACCAGAAGAGGATGGCCGTGTGGTTCTTGAAAGTCTCATAGTTGCTGCGGGCCCGGTCAACGACAACTTCCTTCCATTGCGGAACGGAGCCCGGCACGTTGTAGGATGGTTCGATGGCGCCCATCTTCTGCCAGGTGACGTGGGATTCGAGGTTGTTCTCGGCCATCATGTAGATTCCGTTTTGGTCACAGAGGTAGTACCACGGAATTTGATCCGGGTAGTGGCAAGTCCGCACACCGTTGATGTTGTTTTCGTGGAAGGTCTTGATGTCGGCCTGCATGTCGGCCTGCGTGACGCTGCGGCCGCGGTGGTCGTCCCATTCGTGCCGGTTGACCCCGTTGATGATCAGCCGCTTGCCGTTCAGCAAAACGACGTGGTCCGGGCTGATTTCGATCTTGCGGAAGCCGAAGCGGTACGGTACCAGTTCGACCAGCTGACCAGCATCGTCATGAATCTCAACGAGGAGCTGGTACAGATATGGGTCGTGGTTGTCCCAGAGGTGCACGTCCTTGAAAGCCACGTCTTCCAGGTCAACGGTCTCCTTAACCGGCAGGGACTGATCGAGCAGGTCCTGACCCTCGGCATCCTTGACCAGGACGCGAACGGTGCCGCTCTCCTCGCCCGCCAGGCTCAGGTGCAGACCGAATTTGCCATCCTGGTAATTGTCGTCGAGGACCGGCCGGATCGTCATGTCCTCAACGTGGGTTACCGGTTGGGCCAAGAGGCTAACGCTCCGGAAGATCCCGGAGAAGCGGAACATATCCTGATCCTCAATCCAGGAAGCCGTGCTGTGCTTGAAGACTTCGACGGCCATCACGTTGCCTGTGTCCTCAATGTACGGAGTCAGGTCAAATTCGGATGGGGTGAAGCTGTCCTCGGCGTAGCCAACAAAGTGACCGTTAAGCCACAAAAACATTGCCCGCTCGACCCCTTCAAAACGAACGCGGATCTGTTTGCCACGCAGGGCCGGATCCAGGTCAAAGGTCTTCCGGTACATGCCCACCGTGTTGTCGGCACCCTCGCTAAAGGAGCCGGCCTGGGCGTCATCGGCACTCAGGGCATAGGCTGGCCGCCGGTAAATCTTGCCTTCCCACGGGATCAGTGTGTTGATGTAATTGTTTTGGGCGTAGTCGCTCAATTCAATTTCACTCGGCACCTCAATCTCGTCGAAATCGGTGGTATCGAGATCAGTCTCATAGAAGCCTTTCAACCGTTCCAATGGTGACTTGGCAAACTTGAATTGCCACTGGCCATCCAGGGACTGTTCAAAACGGCTCTTGTCTGCTGACCACTCCGCATAGTTGCCATAGTAATGATGGTCACTGTGGGCGGGTAGTTGGTTAACCCGGAAAGTCTCCGGGTCATCTAACCATTTAATATCTGCATCCATTAATAAATCCTCCTCATTCAACAAGTTCACTATTAAGTATAGCGCTTTCATAAATAGAATGATAGGATTACAAGTAAAATTTACTTAATTTTTAGCAATAGAAATTTAAAAAGAAAAAAGCCGGAACGAAAATCGTTCCAGCTTTTTGATCAGTGCGGCCGAGAGGGCTTGAACCTCCACGGTCATAATCGACCATAAGATCCTTAATCTTACGCGTCTGCCAGTTCCGCCACGGCCGCATATCTCATCAACAAGAACTATTATAACAAACGCACCTAACCTTGGCAACAACTTTTTTTAATTTATTAAACAAAAGTGACTCCCGCATCGTCGACAGACGTAGCGAGCGGTGTTAAAGCGCCGCTGGCGAGCGATCACCACTCCGCAGCCCTGGCAACGATAAAGCCACTTGGCCTGTCGACGCTGCTGGACCTTGCTGGTCGGTGGCGCATACCGCGAACCGCCGACCCTGGCCAGCAGGTGCCGGAAGGTCGGACTACGGTGGTGGTAGTCCTGGCCGGTCAGATGCAGGTGATAGTGACAGAGTTCGTGCAGGACCACCCGTTTGAGATTGTCCTGGTCGAATTCCGTCAGCATCAACGGGTTGATGTCGATGTGGTGATCGGTTAAGTGATAGCGACCGCCGGTGGTTTTCAAGCGGCGGTTAAAGAAAATTTGGTGACGAAAAGGCCGCCGAAAATATTTCAGCGACCATTTTTCCGTCAGGAGCTGTAATTCCTGATTAGTCATTTTCAACCTTCTTTGGTGCAATCATCGTCAATTGGATTCGCTGCCGCTTCAGGTCCACGTTATCGATCCAGACATCCACAATATCACCGACGGAAACGGCGCTGCGGGGATCCTTGATGAATTTCTTGCTCATCTTGGAGACGTGCACCAGTCCGTCATGCTTGACACCGATGTCGACAAAGGCTCCGAAGTCGACCACGTTGCGGACCGTTCCCTGGAGCTTCATCCCCGGCTTTAAGTCCTCAATTGTCATTACATCGTGGCGCAAGAGCGGCATTGGCATGCTGTCGCGGAGATCGCGGCCCGGCTTCTCCAGCGAGCCGATAATGTCGTTCACCGTTGCTTCCCCGGCCTGCTCAGTGGTATATTCTGCCGGTTTCAGTTTGGCTAATTGCTGATTGGCCGCCGCCGAGCCCAGCTGGTCAACCGTGATTCCAATATCTTCCATCATCTTCGTAGCGATTTGGTAACTCTCCGGGTGGACGTCAGTGTTGTCCAGTGGGTTTTCACCACCGGTAATCCGCAGAAAGCCGACCGCCTGCTGATAAGCTTTGGGTCCCAGGCGCGGAACCTTCTTCAGCTGGGTCCGGTTGGTATAGCGACCGTGCTCATCCCGGTAGTGGACAATATTTTTCGCCGTAGTTTTGTTCAAGCCCGAAATCTGGGTCAGCAGCTGGTAGCTCGCCGTGTTGAGGTCGACCCCCACCCGGTTAACTGCTCGTTCAACCACCGCGTCCAGCTCAGCTGATAATTCCTTGGTCGGCAGGTCGTGCTGGTACTGGCCGACCCCGATTGCCTGCGGGTCGATCTTCACCAATTCGGCCAGCGGATCCTGGAGGCGTCGTCCGATACTGATCGCGCTGCGTTGCTCCACGTGCAGGTCAGGGAATTCTTCCCGGGCCGTCTCACTCGCCGAGTAGACAGACGCGCCAGCTTCGTTAACAATCACGTAGTAAACCGGCCGCTGCAGCTTGTTGAGGGCCGCCGCCACGAACCGCTCTGACTCCCGGCTGGCTGTTCCGTTTCCGATTGCAATCATCTCAACGTGATAGTCCTCAATCAGTTGCAGAAACTCATCCTCGGCGGCCGCCCTTTTTTTCTCGGGAGCCGGCTTGTGTGGATAAATGACTGCCTTGGTCAGGAATTTACCGTTCTGGTCCAAAATTGCCAGCTTGCAGCCGGTACGGTAGGCCGGGTCAAAGCCCATTACGATCTTGCCCTTAATTGGCGCCTGCATCAGAAGATGGTAGAGATTGTCGCCAAAAACCTTGATGGCCTGCGTGTCTGCCTGATCGGTCAACTGCCGCCGAATCTCTCGCTCAATGCTGGGACCTAAGAAACGCTTGAAGGCATCCTGATAGGTCTCTTCAATAAAGGCCGTCGCAGCATTTTGCTTGTTTGTCCGGATCAAGCGGAAATGGAAGTAGTTGAGGACCGCTGGATCATCGAGCACGACCTTAACGTTTAAGATCTTCTCCTTTTCACCCCGGTTGACTGCCAGCACCTGGTACGAGTTGAGCGTCTTAACTGGTGATGCAAAGTCATAGTACTGCTTGTAGGTACCGAGCTCATCCTTGTCCTCACCGCCACGCTTGACCTTGGTTTGCAACTGGCCGTGGTTCGTGGCAAAGTTGCGCAGCCAGCCGCGGACGGTCGCCATTTCGCTGATGGCCTCCGCCAGAATTTCGTGGGCACCATCCAGGGCCGCCTGGGTGTCTAACACCTCGGCGTTGACGTACTTGGCCGCTTCCTTTTGCAGGTCGCCATCTGGATAAGTCAAAAGCCAGCTGGCCAGTGGTGCCAAGCCGGCTGCCCGCGCCTTCTGGGCCTTAGTCTGTCGCTTTTGCTTGTACGGCAGGTAGAGATCCTCAACCTCCTGAAGCTCACTTGCATCGCGGATCTGCTTTTCTAGGCTCGGGGTCAGCTTGCCCTGATCGGCAATTTTGTTGATGACCGTCTTCTTGCGTTCTAGCAGGCTGGTCACGTGGTGATATTCGTCCCGAATGGCCTGGAGTTGAACTTCATCCAGGGTCCCCGTCGCCTCCTTACGGTAACGGGCAATGAACGGGATCGTGTTCCCCTCGTCCATTAGCTTCAGGGCGGCATCAATTTGTTTTTGGCGTAAATTTGGTAAATGTTGGCTTACAAGTTGCAGTGTCTGTTTATCCATAAATACTTCCTTAACTTTGATTTATTATTTCCACCAAGTATCAAGTGGAGTAATCGGCTGGTGACGCTTGTGCTGCGTCCGTTGGTACCAAGCCTCAATCTTTTCGGCGGCCGCTTCATCAACCGCGCGGCCTTCGAGGTAGTCGTCAATGTCTTCGTAGCGAACTCCCAGTGCCGCCTCATCAGGCCGCATCGGCTTGTCATCTTCCAAGTCGGCGGTAGGAGTCTTCTCGTAAAGTTCCGCCGGGGCGTTCAGGTATCTCAAGATGGCCTTCCCCTGACGCTTATCCAGCTGGGAAAGTGGGGTAATATCGGCCCCACCGTCACCAAACTTGGTATAAAAACCGGTGACCGCTTCGGCCGCGTGGTCGGTTCCCACGACGGCCCCGCCGTATTGACCAGCAATGGCGTATTGAACAATCATCCGTTCCCGGGCCTTAATGTTGCCCTTGTTAAAATCACTGATCGTGCTTCCGGCCTCCGTCAGGCTCTTGACCATTGCATCGGTGGCTGGCTTGATGTTAACCCGCAGCGTCCGGTCAGGCTTGATGAAATCATTAATCGCCACCATTGCGTCCGACTCATCTGCCTGGGTCCCGTACGGCAGCCGAACCGCAATGAACTGGTAGTCCCCATCCCCGGTCTCCTGCCGCAGCTTGGTCACTGCTAATTCACACAGTCGACCGGCCAAGGTTGAATCCTGTCCACCAGAAATACCGAGCACGAGGGTCTTCATCCCGGTCTTTTGCAAAAAGTCGCAAAGAAATTGTACCCGCCGCGTCACCTCGACACGGGGATCAATTGTCGAAAGGACCTTGAGATCTTTGATAATCTGTTCTTGCATCTTGCGCATCAATTATCGCTCCTTGCTTTCAAGCGTTTTAACATATTCGTGAATGTGATGAATCATCTGCAGCTTGTTATCGTAGCACTTCTGCGAGAGGTCGACCGGATAAACCTCGGGATTGAGGTCCCGCTTGTACTCGTCCCAAAGTGCGTCCAGGCTGGCCGCGCGGTGATCTCGAATCTCATCCAGGCTCGGTTCATCATAGACAAATTCGCCGTCTCTCCAAATGTCCTTCAGCATTGGGCGGGCCAGGAAATCGCTGACGTCCTTTTGCTGGAGTGGGAAGTTCGGATTGAACATGTTCAGGGAATCTTCCTTTTGCGGATCCTCATCGATCAGAGTGATGTAGTCACCCTCACTCTTGCCATCGACCCGGTCGTTGATCCGCCAGACCTGCTTTTCTCCTGGCGTCGACATCTTAGCGACGTTGTTAGAAAGCTTGATAGTGTCGACCATCTTGCCATCGGCGTCTTCCATCGAGACCAGCTTGTAGACGGCTCCCAGGGTTGGCTGGTCGTAAGCGGTGATCAGCTTAGTTCCAATCCCCCAGACGTCAATCTTGGCGCCCTGCATTTTCAGATTCTGGATGGTCTTTTCATCCAGGCCGTTGGAGGCAAAAATCTTGGCATTCGGGAAACCGGCCTCATCTAGCATCGTCCGAACTCGCTTGGACAGGTAGGCCATGTCGCCACTGTCGATCCGGACCCCAATGAAGTTGATCTTGTCGCCGAATTCCTTGGCGACCCGGATGGCGTTCGGCACACCACTCTTTAAGGTATCAAAGGTGTCGACCAGAAAGACGCAGTCGTGGTGCGTTTCGGCATAGGCCTTAAAGGCGTCGTAGTCATTACGGTAAGCCTGTACCAGCGCATGGGCATGGGTCCCCGAGATCGGAATCCCGAAGAGCTTGCCGGCCCGGACATTACTGGTGGCGTTGAAACCACCAATGTAGGCTGCCCGGGTTCCCCAAATGGCTGCATCAAATTCTTGGGCTCGCCGGCTTCCGAATTCCATGATGCTCTGGTCTCCGACGATCGACTTGATCCGGGAAGCCTTGGTTGCCACCATGATCTGGTAGTTAAGGATGTTGAGGATTGCCGTTTCGATCAGCTGAGCCTCAATCATCGGTGCATCCACCTGCAGGATTGGCTCGTGATTAAAGACCAGATCCCCCTCCTCGAAGCTCCGGATAGTCCCGGTAAACTTGAAGTCCCGCAGGTATTCCAAGAAGTCCGGGTCAAATTGGTGTGTGGATTTTAAGTAAGTGATATCGCTGTCCGTAAAGCGCAGACCCTTGATGTAGCGAATGATGTGATCGAGCCCCGCGTAAACAGCGTAGCCATTTTGAAACGGCATTTTCCGGAAGAAAGCCTCGAACACTGCGCGGCGGTTGCCGACTCCCTGTTTCCAGTAAGTCTGCATCATACTCAGTTCGTAGGCATCGGTGTGCAGTGCCAGGCTATCATCTGGATAATCAAACTTCATAATAATTGTTCCCCCTTATAGTAAATAATAACGTTATTGTAGCACGATTTGGTTTTGGCGATTGGCTGAAGCTACTTCTCCAAAACAAACTCAAAGCGTGAGCCCACGTATTGAGTGTGGACGTATTCAAACGGCCGGCCGTCCTGCAGGTAAGAAAGCTGGCTCATCCGCAATAGGGCATCCCCCCGCTTAATCTGCAGATAAGTAGCGATCCGTTCCGTGGCCTTGGTGGCAGAAATCATCTGAACAGCGTGACCAGGGTAAAGATTGGCTTTCTTCTCCAGGGTCCGGTAGAAAGAACTCGTCACTTCCTCCTTACTAAAATTCTCAATCAACTGGGCTGGAATCGTCGCAATTTCAAAGCAGATCGGAATATCATTGCCATAGCGGATCCGTTCCATTCGCAGGACCTGGGCCCCGGCCGGCAGCTGAAGCTTCTCAATCTCAGTCTGGGACGGAATCGTCAGGTGGTAGGAAATCGTCCGACTGGAGGGCCGCTTGCCAGCCGCCTGCATCATCTCGGTAAAACTGGTGACTCCGGACATCTTCTCCTGAACCTTGCGATTGGCCACAAAAGTCCCGGAACCGACCCGCCGTTCCAAGATCCCCTCGTCAACCAGGGCCTGGATTGCCTGGCGTAGGGTCATCCGGCTGACGTCAAAACTAGCCGCTAATTCCCGTTCGGCCGGAATCTTTTGTCCGACCGTCCACTTACCATTTTCGATATTTTCGCGAAGCTGATTGTGAATCTTAATGTATACTGGTGAACCCATTACACTTCCCCCTCTTATGCTCTCTTCAGGTTGTTCTATTCTAACATGGAATCACTTATCTAGACCAATTAAGTTAAGACATTGTTAAAATTGTGCCTACAAAAATAGGCAAGAACCGCGATAACCAATTGGCGGTTCTTGCCTATTTTTATTTGCGCAGTGCCAGGCCGCGCTCCAATGAACGATCGACAATGATGGACTGGGAATCGGCAACCGGGTACTCGGTCTCCGGATCCATCTCCTCAGCGTAGGAAAGCTCCGTACAGCCCAGGATAACGATGTCGGCGCCCTCTTCCTCGATCATCTTCCGCACCAGTTCGTGGTACTTCTGTCCGTTGGAGTGGCCGGCTTCCTTGATGTCGTGGTAAATCAAGTCCTCCGTCTGATCAACGATCTCCGCGGTCGGCTTGATCTCTTCGTAGCCAGCGGCCGTGATGTAGTGGTCGTACAGGCCGGACTCGATGGTGCCCCGGGTTGCCAGCAGGCCAACCTTCTTAGCATCAGGCTTGATGTCCTTGATCGCCTTGACCGTTTCCTCAAGCATGTTCAGGATCGGAATATCAGTGGCCGCCTGGAGCCGGTCGAAGGCGTAGTGGGCGGTGTTGCAGATCAGCACGAAGAAGGCGGGCTTAAGCAGGCTCTGCTGTTTAATGTCCTCGATTAAAGCCGGATTATAGTCGGGTTTGGAATGGTCCAGAATCCAGGTTGTCCGGTCTGGAACCGTCGCGTGATTGACGACAATGTAGTCCAGGTAATCCTGGTCACGATGAATTGGCGTCCGCTTGTCCAAGATTCGAACATAGCTCTCCGTCGCCAGGGTTCCCATCCCCCCGAGCACTGTAAAGAATTTTTTCATTTTATCTTTAACCTTTCTCTACCGGTCGTCATGACAAGAGGGCCACGAAGATCGGTCCTAGTAATGTAATACCAATATTACCAACTACGAAGGCGGGCGTAAAGGCAGCCGCATAGTAGGCGCCACCCTCGGGACCAGCCTTTTGCGAAATCTCGCTCATGGCAGCGGCAATCGTACCGGAACCGGTCAATGCCCCCATCAGGGCCAGCGGTTCCATCCGTAAAACGTAGCGGCCGAACAGGAGGGTCAAGAGGTGCGGCGCGATCGAGACAACCGCCCCGATGATCAACACCCCCAACCCGAGACTCTTGATCGCGCTAGTGAAGGCCTGGGCCGATTGGAGCCCGACCGTCCCCACGAAGAGGGTCAAGCCAAAGCTCTGCATGAAGTCCGTGACCGTAACCGGAATTGACTTGTAATCGCGGTGCCGGTCGATCCAGGAACTCAAGAGCAGCCCCATAATCAGCGCCGCCGTTCCGTTGCCTAATTGAAGCGGGATACCATTTAATTTTAAGCCGAGAATCCCCAAAAGGGAAGCCCCACCGATTCCCAAGGAAAAGAGGACGTAGTTAATCGCCTTGTCGGTCGTCGCCCAGCGACCCATCTTCCGCAGAATGGCCGCGGTCCGCGAAGTGTTCCCGGTCAGGGAGATGACGTCCCCGGGCCGCAGCTGGTTGATCAGCTGCTCGTTTCCGGTAATCGGGTCCTGAATGTTAATGAAGACACCGTGCTGGCGCAGGATCGCCAACAAAACCGGCCGAAAGTTTTTCCCCAGAACAAATTTCCGTTCCTTTGGCGCATTGGTTGGCGTCAAAACTTCCTTGATCCCTGGAACCTGGTGCAGACGGTCGAAATGAACGGCATAACCAATCACCGTCACCATGTCCCCCGGTTCAATCCGGTATTCCAGGTGGTCGGTCATCTCCAAGTCACGAAAGACCGCTAGAGCAATCAGGTGGTAATCGGACCACTTGTTGAACTGAGCAATCGTCTTACCGACCAGGGGCGAATCTTCCGCTACCAGGTAGGTCCGCCGCCAGGTCGGATTTGGGTTCTTGGCGTGGAAGTGATACCGGCGCGCCATCGCCGGGCCCTGCTGTTCAACCTTGATTCCCAAGATTTTCGGTGCCAGGTCCCGCAAGAAAATGATAACGCCGAGGGTCCCGAAGACATAGGTCAGCGCGTAGGCAACCGGCAACTGGGCCTCGTAGGCCGCCTTTACCGCGTGACTTACTGGCAGGGCCTCAATCGTCTGCACCGAACTGGCAACGGTTGCCGACTGGGTCAGCGACCCGGAGATAATCCCCGCGCCGACCCCGGGTCCGATGTGAAAGGCCACAAAGAGCCCCCAGGAGACCAGGAAGACGATCAGCATCCAGAACAAACTAGCCAGAATGATCCGAACTCCAAAGATCCGCAGACTGACCAGCAACTGAGGACCGATTCGGTAACCGACGGAAAACATGAAGGCCCCGAAGAAGATCGTTCCAAGCATTTCATCACGCGGAAAAGCCCCAATCTGGCCGACGATCAGGGTGACAATCAGCGTTCCCACCGTTGCCCCAATGTTGAAGCGACCACCAATCTTGTAATTCCCAATTGCAAAGCCGAGGGCCATGCAGATAAAGAGGGTAAAAATTTGATTATTCACCATGAAGTGAACGATTGTATGCATTATAAAATATCTCTTCTATACTTTCTTTTGATTCAGACAACATTATCACATTGCCAGTAGTTGAATTCAATTGCTGCACCGGTTTAAAAGTAAAAGATGAGACAGATCTAACCCTGCCTCATGATCTTCTTACTTCTTTTCAATAAAGTACTTTTCAAAATTCTGCTGGTAGTTATGGTTGATCCGTTTCTCCATGATCCAGCGCATCAGGTTCATGTCGCGGTCGTAGTGGAAGGTCGTCCCATAACGTCCCTCGTTAATCAGTTGTTCTGCCTGGTGCTTGATTTCGTTGTCCTTGGCGTACTGGAGGAAGGTCTTCTTGCCCACCCCGAGCCAGAGCTTGTACTGCTTTGGATCCTGGTTGGCGTAAATTGTCGGCTGGTCCTTCAGGCTATCAAAAATGTAGTCCTCAACCGGGAAGGTGGCCAGCTGGTGCCCATTCAGGGAGGTGAAAAAGCTGGAGCGGCCCTGACGCGGGTTCAGGTCAAAGACTTTGAACTGACCGTCACGCCGGTCGTACTTAAGATCGAAGTTAACGAAGCCGGTGAACTTGACGCTTTCCAAGAAGTTCTTAATGTTCTTGTAGATCTGCTCGTCGTAAGCCGGCATAATGGCAACGTAATTGCCGACGTTGGCCGGGTTGCAGTCTTCCAGCAACGGGTGGCCGAGACTCATCAGCTTGACCTCGTGGTTGCGGTCAACGTAGCAATTGATCGTCCGCATGTTGCTGTCGTCGCCAGGGATAAATTCCTGGAGGATCAGATCACCCTTGTACGGACTGTGCTCGTAGATAATCTCCAAGACTTCCTGCAGGCGCTGCGCATTCTTGATGATATAAGCCTTTTCGTAGCCTTTGAAGTTTCCCTTGTGCCATTCAACCGCGTCAGCCGCCTTAAGGGCGATCGGGAATTCAAATGGCGATTGGTAGTGCTTGTAGTCGAGATCTGGCTTCAAGATATCAGTCTTTGGGTACGGCAGGCCGTACTGTTCACAGACCTGGTAGAATTCTTCCTTATTGGTCAGCTTGGCGACTTCCTCGTAGTCGGCATATGGGCAGGCCATGTACTTGGACAGTTCCTTACGGTGCTTGCTGACCAGTTCGGTGTAATCGTCCCCACAACTGATTAGGACGACCTTCTTGTCCTGGGCAATGTATTGCTTAGCGGCGTCAATCAAGACCTTGGTAAAAACATCTGGGGCCTGCAGATTTTCGTTGAAGTGCAGGTCGACAATCTTGGAAAAACGAGTCGGCGCTAACTCGTGGCGGGCGTACAGGTGGGACTTGATCCCGTACTTTTCATACATCGACCGGGCCATCCCGTAGGCGTTAAAATCGCTCCCCAGAATCAGCGGAACAAAGGGTTGTTCGCTCATTAATCTTCCTCCTTATTTTCGTTATCATCATTCTACAAGCCCCTATTTTACCATAAGTTTAGTTGGTGGCCCGAATTTTCATTTGTTTTTGAATCCGGTAGTTATTGATGATCGCCGTCAAGGCAATGATTGCCATCGCGAGAAGGAAGAAATAGTCGAAGCGTCCGCCCCGGTACGACCGCGCTGCCAGCGTTCCAGTACCGTTATTTTGGAAGAGCGCCATGACAGCCGACAGGAAGACGGTGCCCAGTGAGCCTGCAAACTGCTGCAGCATGTTAAAAATCGAGTTAACATCCGCACTATTCTTGGAGTCGACCAGCGTGGTGGCGTTCGAAATAGTGTTGGAGAACGAGAAGTTAAAGCCAACCCGCATGAGGATAAAGAAGGTCATAATCAGAATTGGCGTCAGTTGACCTTGGAAGAACACAAAGCCCGCGACCCCGATTAAAAGGATGCTGCCACCGGTAGTGACCGGCGTGGCAAAGCCCTGACTATCGGCCAGACGACCAGCAAGCGGGGCAATAAAGGCCCCGATGACCGAACCCGGCAGCAGGATCAGGCCGGCTACCGTTGCGGAAGTATTGAGCACGTATTCCGCATACAGTGGAATCACCAGTGAAATCCCAATGTTGATGAACTGGAGATTGAAGTAAGTCAGAGTCGACAGCCGCAGCGGATGCACCTTAAAGACCCGCAGATCAAACAGTTGTGACTGGCCGTGGTTGTTGACATAGATAAACAGAGCAAAGAAGACAACGAACAGGACCACCCAGCCAACGATTGGCCAGCCCAAACCTTGCTTGCCGATCGTCGATAAACCGTAGACAATCGAAAACAGCGCCAGTGATAGGGTCAAAAGGCTGGCGTAGCTGAAGCGCTTGGTGTTACCCAGCGGCTGGTTGCGAATAAAAAGCTGACCCAGCAACAGGCTGACCAGGGCGAATGGGATCAGCAGCCAGAAGATCATCCGCCAAGAGCTGGCCTCCGAGATCCAACCACCGTATGTCGGACCAAGAGCCGGGGCAAATGAAATTACCATCCCGGCGAACCCGGTCATCGAGCCCAGCCGTTCCCGTGGGATCTCGGTGAAGATCAAGTGGAATAGAATCGGCGTCGACAGACCCGTCGCTACCGCCTGGATCAGCCGCCCAAGCAACAACATCGGGAAGTTCAGGGAAAGCGCCCCCCAGCAGGTCGCCGATGATAAAAGCCGAGACAGCGACCAGTTGCAGCTTGCGCGCTGGAAACTGCTTAAGCAGATAGGCCGTAGTCCCCATCGTGATGGTTGCCATCAGCAGGTAGCCCGTCGTGACCCACTGGACGGTATCCAGGGAAACGCCAAAGGCTTTGGAAAGTTCCGGGTAGGTAACGTTCATCGAGGTCTCGTTCAGGATCCCGATAAAGGTCAAAAGTGCCAGCGAGATAATTGCCAAGTAAATGTGTTGTGGTTTAGTTTTGGTCAAACTATCCCCTCCTTTAAATTTTTAAAATAAAAAGTGCTATGGTGATTAAAGCTCCACCACAGCACCCTAATTTTGTTCTTTTGATGTTGATCTGATTATACCAAAGATCAAAACATTTTTCATGGTTAAATTCTATTGCCGACTGAGGGTTGTCAGCCACTCCTTCGTCTCCGCATCCAGGCTCGAATCAACTTGAAACGGGAATGGTGCCAGGAGTGCCCGCACCTTGTCCCAGTCGATTTGACCGTTCTGATAAATCGTGGCCAGCAACATTTTGGCAGTCTGTTGACGCAGGATTGTTGGCGCGTTCGGCTGTTTCAGGAAAGTAATGGCGCTGGCTTTATCGGCTAGGAGTCGGGCCACGACCGCACTAACCTCCTCCTTAGTCAGTGTCCCCGTCAGGTAGCAACGCTGACGCAGCGGCACCGCTGGGACTTCCTTTTCCAAGAAGCTCTGCAAAAGATTCCATTCAGGCAACAGCTGCAAGTAGAACTGCCAGGGAGCCCGGTGATTAATGTCCTGCAGCAAAACGGGCACCAGGTCACCGAGCTTGCCATGATAGTTCAGCAGCTGGTCGGCTAATTCAATCAAGAAACGTTGAACGGTCTCCTGGGCTTCCCGCGTTACCCGCTTCTTGGCGGTCAGAGCAAAGCGGGCCACTAAGAAATCCGTCAACTGGGTGTCGGGAATAATATTTCCCGGGAAATGTTTTTTGACCTTAAAATTATTCAGTTGTTTAAGCCGTGTCGACTTAGCAAAGTGTCCCTGCTTTGGCATCTTATTCTCCTCTTTTTGGTTAAAGAAAAAGCCGGCAACCGAATCAGTCGCCGACCTTAGTACAGTTGGGCTAGCTGGATTCGAACCAGCGCATGACGGTACCAAAAACCGTTGCCTTACCGCTTGGCTATAGCCCAATAATAAAATGGGGGAGAGTGGATTCGAACCACCGAACCCGAAGGAACGGTTTTACAGACCGTCGCGTTTAACCAGACTTCGCTACTCCCCCAAAAGGTTGAGAGGATTAATTACTGATCAGTAACTAATCAACGTTTATTATAATACCGAATTTCCGAACTAAATGCAAGAACTTTTTTGATGAATTTAAAACAAAAAATTGCCGCCCCGTTGGACGACAATCTTAAATGTAATCAAATGAATTTTCTCAAAGGGTCGTTAGTCAACCCCGCCCATCAAAGCGTGGATCCGCTTAACGAAGAACATCAAGATGATCCCGAAGACGATACTTACCAGACCAATCGTCAGGAAGTATGGTACTTCTGTTGATGACGAGTAGAACTTAACGATCTGGGCGTTGACCGCCTGAGCAGCGGCATCGGCCAGGAACCACATACTCATCATCTGGGACTTAAAGGCCTTTGGTGCCAGCCAGGTCGTTACGGCCAGACCAATTGGCGAAATCAGCATTTCACCAATTTCAACGATGAACCAGGAACCAACCAGCCAGAATGGGCTAACCCGTCCAGCGGTCGTCCCGTGGATCAAAGCAGGCAGTGCCATGAAGGCATATGAGAGACCGGCGAAGACCAACCCGGCAGCAAACTTACCAGGGGCACTTGGCTGGTTCTTCCAGTGATCCCAGAGGGTAACGAAGACCGGCGTCAGAATCATGATGAACAGAGGGTTCAGCGTCTGGAAGTTGGCAGCGGCGAAGTGCCAGCCACCGATGTGTAAGATGGTCCGCTGTTCGGCGAAGAGGGCCAGAACAACTGAACCAGATTCTTCAATTGCCCAGAAGATTACGGCCGCGATGAAAAGCGGAATGTAGGCCAACACCCGTGAGTGCTCTTCCTTCGTAACCTTCTTGGAGTTCAGCATCATGATGAAGTAGTAGATTGGCAATGCAATCGCAATGATCGTGATGATCGTAATGATGTTGGTAATGTTCAGCTGACCCATGGCAGCGAGCAGGCCGAGGACAATTGCCAAGGCAACGATCCCAACCAGAGTCCAGATCAGGACTGGACGAAGGCTTTCGCGGTCAATCGGGTCGTCCGGGTAGAGACTATCCTTGGACAGGTACTTCCGGCCACCGATCGCGTACTGGATCAGACCAAAGAACATCCCAATGGCGGCCAGGGAGAAGCCGGCGTGGAAGTTCATTTCGCCATGGAAGAGGTTGAGGCCAAAACCGTTGGCAGCCCACGGAACAGCCCATGGCGCAACGGCAGCCCCCAAGTTGATCCCGAAGACGAACATACTAAAACCGGAATCCCGCCGACGGTCATTTTCGGAGTAGAGGCCACCAACCATTTCAGAAACGTTTGGCTTCAACAGCCCGGTCCCGGTAACGATCAGGGCAATCGAAACGTAAAGGGCGCCAACGCCAAACGGCAGTGACAAGGCAATGTGTCCGAACATAATCAGGACACCACCGATGAAGACAGTCCGCCGTGGGCCCCAGACCCGGTCGGACAGCCACCCACCAACAACCCCGGACAGGTAAACCAGGGATCCGTAGATGGACATGATCGAGGCGGCGGTGGTTTCGTTCATTCCTAAACCACCCTTGGAAACAGCGTAGTACATGTAGAATAACAGGATTGCCCGCATTCCGTAGTAACTAAACCGTTCCCACATTTCAGTGAAGAACAGCGTAGATAAACCACGCGGTTGCCCGAAGAACGCGGTATCAATATCTTTTTGCTTACTCATCGAGTTTTATTCCTCCAATTATTGCAAAGTCAGTTTAACCATTTAGAATACTCATTCCAAATATTAGAAAAGTCTAACTTTCTTGTAACAATGTAATTATTTTAGACCTGTCTTGTGAATTAGTCAATGGAAAAATAAGTTTTTGATGAGAGAATACCGGC
This sequence comes from Limosilactobacillus kribbianus, assembly GCF_026413145.1. GTDB lineage: Bacteria > Bacillota > Bacilli > Lactobacillales > Lactobacillaceae > Limosilactobacillus > Limosilactobacillus kribbianus. Next base: position 17,650 of record NZ_JAOVYZ010000019.1, read on the forward strand.
ATTTTGTTGTATTTCGCTTAAAAATCTTTAGAAAGGCCGGTGAAGTGCTTTAATGATCTGAAGGCTGGAAGCCCTTTCGGCAACACAATATGAACTGCCCTATTAGGCCCGGCGCTCACGGCTGATCAGCCAAACGTCAACCAGGATAATGTAAACAATTGAAAGTACAAAGATGACGTTGCCGATGTTGGCCCAGTACTGGCTATCAAAAAAGCCGAAGAAAAACATGCTCAACCCCAGAGCAATCGCCCCCGGCGCCAGGGCCATTCCCGCCCGCTTCACCTGGTCAGCGGTGGCAGAACGGTGCCCTATCAAGATTCCCAGCCATTTGCCCCGCAATAATTGCAGGCCGACAACCATAAATACCAGACACAAGAGCAAATATACAATGTCCATTTTCGAATCCTCCATTGTGAAAATAAAAAAGGCGGCTGATGAAAACATCAACCGCTCTAGAAGCTCCGGCAGTCAGACTCGAACTGACGACAACCTGATTAACAGTCAGGTGCTCTACCAACTGAGCTATGCCGGAATAACAAATCAACGATAATTATTATAGCATGCCCCGCCGGAGTTGCAAACATTTTTTTGAATTTTATTTTTGAGACGATCACAGATTTCTGTGCCGCCGGATTACCCACCGCCGGAGCTCATCAATCAGAATCAACGGCAGCGGTACGCAAACCAGCATCAACCAGTCCTGCCGGTACAAGGCTTCGGTCCCGAAGACATCCTGCAGGAGCGGAACGTAGCTGACACAGATCAAAAGGACAATTTCAAAGGCAATCCCGATGAAGATCATCGAATTGGTCAGGAAGTGCCGGTTAAACATCGTCCCGAATTGGTAACGAATGTTTAAGACGTTGGCAACCTGGCAGAAGATGATCAAGCCAAGCGCCAGGGTCGTCGCCTGCCGATAATCAAAGCCGCTGGCCGGTAGATCTGGATAAACGTGACCATGCAGGTAGTTGGCGATGAAGAAACCGCCCATCGCAATAATTGACGACCAGAGCCCGTACCAGCCGAACGCCTTTCCCAGCAATGCCCGGTTGATCAGGTGACTGTGGCGCGAGCGTGGTGGCTGGTGCATTGTCCCCGGCTCTGGATTTTCCCGTCCCAGGCCCAGCGCCGGCAGCATGTCCGTCCCCAGGTCGATGAACAGAATTTCCATCACCGTCAACGCCAGGGGAATCCGCCCGCCGGAGAGCAGGAAGAAGACTGATGGGATCGCCTCGGGCATGTTGGAGTTAAGAATGTAGAGCAGGAACTTGCGGATGTTGGCGTAAACGCCCCGCCCTTCACGAATGGCGGTCACAATCGAGGCAAAGTTGTCGTCGGTTAGGATCATATCCGCCGCTTCCTTGGCAACGTCGGTCCCGGTCTCCCCCATGGCGACCCCGATGTCCGCCTTCTTGAGTGCCGGTGCATCGTTGACCCCGTCGCCGGTTACCGCGACGGTTTTGCCCATTTGCTGGAGCATGTCGACGATCCGGTACTTCTGCTCCGGCGCCATCCGGGCAAAGACAACCTCGCCGGACAGGACCTGGCGCAATTCATCGTCGGACATCGTCTTCAATTGCTCCCCCGTTACTGCAACCAGGGGCTTGTCGGGATCGGTCAGACCGATCTGCCGGGCGATGCTCTTCGCGGTCAGGCTGTAATCCCCGGTGACCATGATGATCTTAATGTGGGCATTCCGACACTCGGTGGCCGCCTTCATGACCTCCGAACGCGGTGGGTCCATCATGACCGAGAGCCCGATGAAGGTCAGCCCCTGTTCAACGGCAGCAATCGTGGCCGCATCCAGATTCTGCCGCAATTCGGCCGGCAGGATTCGCCCGGCAACTGCCAACACCCGCAGGCCATGTTTGGCATAACCGTCGTTGGCGGCCATCACTTGCTTCTTTAATTCAGCAGTCAACGGGACAATCTTTCCCTGGTTTAGATAGGTAGTACACTTTTCGATCACACAGTTCGGGGCACCCTTGGTGTAGACGTCAAAGCGGTGCGTTCCCTTCTCCTTTAAGATGACGGTCATCATCTTCCGTTCGGAATCAAAGGGCAACTCCTTGACCCGGGGCGTGGCCGCTTGTTCTTTTTCAACGGCAACGCCACCCTTGCGTGCTACGACCTCTAGGCAGGCCTCGGTGGGGTCACCGAGGATCTGGTAGCGCGGGTGGTCCTTGGTGGGGGCGACAATCCGCGCGTCATCGGCAAAGGCCCCGCCCAAGAGAAGTTCCTTCAAGCTCTCGTTGTCGTGATAGGTTTGGTCGTTCGGGCCGGCCATAATGCTACCGTGGGTGTCATAGCCCTCGCCGGTTACCGTGTAGTCACGCTCCGGCGTCCACAGGTGCTGAACCGTCATTTCATTTTTGGTTAGCGTCCCGGTTTTATCGGAACAAATCACCGACGCACTGCCCAGCGTCTCCACGCTGGAGAGTCGCTTGACCAGTGCGTTGTGCCGGGCCATTCGCTGGACCGCTCCGGCCAGGGACAGGGTGACGGTCGGTTCCAGTCCTTCTGGAATAAAGGCCACAATCATCCCCAGGGCAAAGACAAAGGACTTCACCAGCGGATAGTGGACGAAGTAGATGGCCACCACAAAAAAGACCACCCCAATGCTGACCGCCAGGACGGTGATCTGCTTGGTCAGGGTGTTGAGTTCCCGTTGGAGCGGGCTCAGGTCTTCATGCACGTTTTGCGTTAGGGCGGCGATTTGGCCGAAATCGGTCTGCATCCCAGTCTTGACCACTAGCCCGGTGGCGTTCCCTTTCATCATCGAGGTCCCGGAGAAGACGATATTGTCCAGGTCAAAATGATTGGTATCAGCCTTAGCCTTCACGGCACCGCTCTGCTTATGCACCGGCGTTACCTCTCCGGTCAAGGAGGACTGGTCCACAGCCACGTCCGTCGAAGTAATTAGCCGAATATCTGCCGGGACATCATCGCCCTCCTCCAGCTTCACCACGTCGCCAGGTACCAGGTCGGCCGACAGGATCTTGATTTCCTTGCCGTCACGGATGACCCGGCTGTGGGCCGGCAGCATGTTCTGCAGGGCATCGGTGGCCTTGCCTGCCTGGTATTCCTGCCAGAAGCTGAAGCAACCGTTAATGATGTTGACCAGCCAGATTGCAATCCCTAGCTCCGTCAACTGGGCCACGAAGGCGATTAAACCGGCCGCCCACAGCATGATGGCCATCAGTCCCGTAAAGTTCTTAATAAGCTTCGTGAAGAGGGACTCGCCGCTCTTCTTTTCCAAAATATTTTTGCCAAATTGTTTTTGTCGTTTTTCAACTTCCGCAGTGGTCAAACCCTGGTCACGACTGGCGAGCCGCTGATAAATTTCAGCGGGTTGGAGCCGGGCTATTTCGATGGTCTGATCATTTTGGCCGTTTTCTTTTTTATCAGCCATTTTGTCACCATCTCCCACTTTAGGGTTATTCTAACGCTGATTGGGAAAGATGGTTAACATTTGCACAATAAGTGGCACAATTCGCCCAATCTGTGCACTTTTCGCCGGCAGCAATCAAAAAAGCCGCTTGGTGAACGGCATTGCTTCACCAAACGGCTTTTAGTTATTTCGTGATGTCGGCCCCAAAGTACTTCTGGGAAAGCTTCTTAACGGTGCCATCCTTTTGCAGCTGCTGGAGGGCCTGGTTGTAAGACTTCTGAATTGCCGGATCCTTCTTATTAAAGAGGGCGGAAATCTTAGCCGGCTTCTGCTCGCTCGAAACGTCGATCATCTTCAAGCCCTTGGTGGCGTGCTGCTTAGTGTAAGAGTACCAGGCTTCCCGCGAGTTGACGGTCCCGGCCGCCCGACCCTGGCGAACCATGTCAAGGGCGCTGGCAAAGTCGCTGTTAGCCACCAGCTTCCCCTTGTACTTCTTTACCACGGTGGCGTTGTTAGTCCCGGTCCCGGCAACGATCTTCTTTCGGGAGATCTGCTTCAGGTTAGTGATCTTGCTGCTCTTCGGCACGATCAGGGCGAAGTGGGAACGGATGTAAGGCGTTGAGAAGTTGTACTGCTTGGCCCGTTCCGGCGTCTGGGTAATGTTGTTCATTACCACGTCGAATTTGCCGGCACCCAGGCCCGCAATCAGCGAATCCCATTTGGTTGGGACGAAGTGAGCTTTCAAGCCCATCTTCTTGGCAACGGCCTTGCCGAGATCAACTTCAAAGCCGGTCAGCTTGCCATTCTTCCGGTAGGAGTACGGGGAATAGGTTCCCTCCAGGCCGATCGTCAACTCGCCCTTGTGCTGGAGCTCGGAGTTGACGCTAGAACTGGCGGCGTGAATGCTGGTGACACTCCCCGCGGTTCCCAAAGTTAATGCGGCGACAACTAATAATGCTTTCTTCCAAAACTTCATAATTTATTTACCTCTCTTAGTCTAAATTTTCCATTGTCATTGATGCGATAAAGCTCTTGATCCGCTCGTTGGGGTTATCCGGCGCGAAGAATTGCTCCGGTGCCCCGTCGAACAGGACGTGACCGTTCTCCAAGAAGATGATCTTGTCGGCGACGTGGCGGGCAAAGATCATGTTGTGGGTCACGATCACCATCGACTGCTTTTCCCGGGCCAACTGAAGCAGGACTTTGAGCACTTCCAGCTCCAGTTCGGGGTCGAGGGCCGAGGTCGGCTCGTCCAACAGGATGTATTCCGGATTCATCGCCAGGGCCCGGGCAATCGCCACCCGCTGGGCCTGGCCGCCGGAGAGCTGATTGGGATAGGAGTCACCGTACTGGGCCAGCCCCACCTTGGCCAGCAGCTCGTTGGCCGTCTTAGTGGCCGCAGCCTTGCTCTGCTTGAGGACCTGGGTTGGGCCCTCGATGATGTTGCCCAGCACCGTCTTGTTCGGGAAAAGGTTGTAGTCCTGAAAGACCATCCCCGTTTTCTTGCGCAGGGCCAGCTTTTGTTTGTTGGTGATCTTCTTGGCAAAGTCGAGTTGCAGGTCATCGAAGCCATAGCGGCCACTCTCTGGCACCTCCAACAGGTTGAGGGAGCGCAGGATGGTCGATTTTCCAGAACCAGATGGTCCCACGATCACCGTCGTCTTGGCGGCCGGAAAGTCAAGGCTGATATCGTGGAGCACGTGCTTATCGCCGAAGGTTTTGTTAACATTGCTGATTTTCATTGCATTTCACCTACCCAATCTTTGTCTGCTGACCAAGGCGCCGTTCCAAGTAGCCCTGCAGGTACGAGAGCACGGTGGTGAAGACGGCGTAAACCGCCGCGACCAGGGTGTACATCACCAGGGGCTGATAATTTTCCGCCGCGATCTGCTGGCTGACCGCGAACATCTCCATGATCGTGATCGAGGCCGCCAGCGAGGTGTCCTTCACCAGGCTGATGAAACTGTTCGACAGCGGCGGCAGCGCAATCCGCAGTGCCTGGGGCAGGATGATGCGCCAGAGAATCTGCCAGCGGGTCATCCCGATCGAACTGGCCGCCTCCCACTGCCCCCGCGGGACGGCCGCGATCGCCGCCCGGATGGTTTCGGAAGCATAGGCCCCGGTGTTCAGCGAGAAGGTAATGATCCCCGCGGTGAAGGGCTCTAGCTTAATGCCGTGGGGCAGGACCCCTTTGATCCGCAGGTATGGCAGGCCAAAGAAAACGATAAATAACTGGACCAGCAGCGGCGTGGACCGGAAGAGCCAGACATAGAAGTGGGCGATCCATTTCAGGATCATGAAGGCGCCGCGCTGAAGTGACAGTCGGATCAGGGCCGTCACCAGGGCAATGATGAGACCGAAGAAAAATGAAATAATGGCAAGGGGAATCGTGTACTTAAAGCCGGCCGCCAGGAGCTGGGGCAGCGATGATTGAATTGTTTCCCACATAGTTGATAATCCTTTCCTCAAAAAATTAGGATAAGAAAAAGGCGCAAATTCAAGAATTCTTGAATCTGCGCCTTATGCATTTATCCCGTGTTGTTAGTCGGTCATTTAATTAAAAATGAGCACGCCAAAACGTGGGTCGCATAAGACGCGATCCACAACAACAAACACTAGCGTTAACAAATGGTTTGTTGAACATTTGACGTTTCCTCCTAATTAATGATGGTTACATCATAGCTTATTATAAGTAAGCTGTCAAGGAAGAATTCCGTTCGGGAGTAAAAAAAACTGACAAATTAGCGATCTTGTATGACTTTTCTGAAAAGGCTTTCCTTCCACTTTGCCCTTGCTATAATACCTCTTGTACGTACACAACAAACTAAGTTAAAGGAAGTTTTGACGATGACTGTTATGTTCGGAGCACTTATTATGCTGGCCTTAATGGGCTGGCTCTTCACCAAATTGATTGGCTTAAAACCAACACTCGAATTTATTGGGGCCGGAGTCGTGATTGCCTGGTGTTTGGAAGACTTTGGGGTTCACACCGGCCTGATTTTTGGTCACTATTACTTCACCCATTTGATGGGGCCAAAAATTGACGCGATCCCCGTCGCCATCCCATGTATGTGGGTTTTCTCCATGATGATGATCTGGGTAATTGTCAATCTGTTCATGGATGGTACCCCACTGCCTAGCAATCACAGCAACCTGCGGATCATCTGCGGGGCAATCATTGAAGCCCTCCTCTTAACCACCTTCGATCTGAACGGCGATCCCTTCTCCGTTCAAAATCATATGTGGGTTTGGACAAACGGTGGAACTTACTTCGGGGTTCCAATCCATAACTATGTCGGCTGGTTCACCGTGGCCTTAATCACCTTCCTCGTCCACGGCTATATCTACCGTCACGACAATACTGAGGCGCCGATCACCCTCGAAACGCGCGGCCAACAACGGCTCAGCATTTTGCCAATCCTACTGTACGGCCTGATGAACCTGCCATATATTTTCATCAACGTAGAAGGCGTCCTCGGACTGGTAACAGTCTACTTCGCCGGCATCCCCTTCCTCGTTGCCCTCTGGCTCTGGGGCAAGTGGTACTTTGCACAACAACACTAACAAAATAGCGGAAAGCTCACCCGTGGGGCTTTCCGCTATTTTGCTGTGAGAAAGGGCGTCATCGTGTCTTGCAAAAGTGCCGCTAATCCTGCCGGAGCCAACTGTTGCTTTTGGCGAATCCACCAGGCCAACAGGTTAATTTCCCCACCAGCAATAAAATGATAGATGTACTCCTGCTTTTCTGGATTATTCTCTTTCAGCCGCCAGTTGCTATTTTCAAGAAAGTGCTGGATATACGCTGGGTAGCACCGCTCCATATAGTTCGTCAAATCATTATCGATAATGGTAGCGATCCCGGCCGCATGTTTCTGCCAATCCAGCGCTAGCTTACTAAAGAGCTGCTCTAGTGAAACATCCTGCTGACCGCCAAATTCTTGAAAGCTCTGGTAGTAGAGATCATCTACGTAGTATTCCAAAACGGCTTCTTTTGTTTTGAAATGCTGATAAAAGGTCTGCCGAGTATAATCCGCCCGGTCGGCGATATCGACGACCCGAATCTGGTCAAATGGCATTTCCTCCATCAGCGATAACAATGCCGTGGCAAGACTGTGCTTAGCCTTTTCCGCCCCAGCATTTTGACGATTAAACATCGCGTTCACCTCCTCGGCAATAATCTTAATTTAATTATAGCCGATTTTGGATTTACAACTGTTTATTTGCTGGCCGTTGATTTTTTAGGCTTCAGCCAGAACGAGAGAACAAAGCCCAGGGCGGCAAAGATGAACGAAGCCAGGAAGGCGTACCAGTACCCGTGGTTGAGCTGGCTGGCCCGGGAAAGACCCTCGCCCGCCGTGGACTGGGTTCCAAAGGCAACGACCATCATCAACAGGGCCGTCCCCAGGGAACCGGCAATCTGCCGAACCGTGGAGGAAGCCGCGTTCCCGTGAACGTAGAGCTCCCGTGGCAGGGCGTTCAATCCTTCGGTAAAGGTCGGCATCATCACGGTAGCGATCCCGACAATCCGGAAGGCGTAGGACCCGGCGACGATCCACAGGCTGGTCTGCGGCGTGAAGAACAGCATCGGCAGACTCCCCAGGGCAATGATTGCAAAACCGACGAGCGAAAGGTTCTTAATCCCGTACTTGTCGTACAATTTACCGGCGATCGGGCTCATCAGCCCTTCCAGAATCGCCCCCGGCAGCAACATTAGTCCGGCATGGAAGGCCGAAAGTCCGTGAACCCGCTGCAGGTAGATCGGCAAAACCAGTTCCACACTCAGCAGTGCGATATTCGAGATGGCGCTCAGGACGGTCGTGAGGTTAAAAATCCCGTTCTTAAATACCTGCAGGTTAACCAGGGGAACGGCGATTTTCAGCTGGCGACGACAAAAGGCAACGATGATCACTAGCCCCGCGACAATGGCCAGACCGTTGATTGCGTCAATTCGGCCAAGGTTGCCGATATCCGAGAAGCCGTAGAGCAAGGCCCCGAAGCCGAAACAGGATTCCATAACCGAAACCCAGTCCACCGCCTGGTTGGTGTCGACGTTGACCACGTTATGGACCACAAAGAAGCTGACGATCAGCAGCAGGGCGACCCAGGGAATCAGAACCCCGAAAAGCCACTTCAGGCCAAGGTTGTCAATGATCCAGCCCCCGACCGTTGGCCCCAGTGCCGGCCCAAAGGCGATTACCAGGCCGATAATCCCCATGATAAAGCCCCGGTCTTTGGCTGGGAAAAGCATCAGGACCACGTTTTGAATCAACGGAATCATTGACCCGGCGGCGATCGCCTGGATCAATCGTCCCACCAGCATTGCCCAGAAATTGGTGGCAAAAAAGCCGAGCACCGAGCCCACCAAAAAGATGGTCAGCAGGCTGATAAAGGTGTGCTTGGTGTTAAAACGGTGGAAAACCCAGGCCGATAGCGGAATCATCAGCCCGGTCACCAGTTGGTACCCGGTGCTGACCCACTGGGCAACCGACTGGCTGACCTGGTACTGGCTGATGATCGTTGGCAAGGCATTGTTAAAAAACGTTTCGGTCAGCATCATGGTGAAGGCCCCGAAAATTAGGACCGCCATCATCCTGACCTTTTTATTTTGTGGTGAGTTAATCGTAAGCATGATTTTTCCTCCATTCTATAGCCAGCTACACTTTTACCTAAAAAGAAAAGGCGGTTCCGCCCTACTTCATGTTGGCCTGCATCTGCTTGAGAACCCGTTCAAAGACGGCCAGGTCAGGCTGGCTGATCTGAGCCGTCAACGTTGCGTTCAACTGTTGAACCGGTTTTTGCAGGTCGGTCAGATTTTCTTCCAGGAACTGTTGCCCCCGCGGCGTCAGCGACAAAAGCACCTGGCGCTTGTCCTGACTGCTGGTCGTGGTGGCGAGCAGGTCGGCGGCCACCAGTCGGCGAACGATTCCCCGGATGGTGGGATGACTGATCTCAAATTTGATTTCAATCTCCTTTTGGGTCACCAGCTGGTCCTGGTGGTCAAAAACATACATTAAAACCAGCACTTGGTTACCGGTTAGGGTGATGCCTAAAGACGTTAGCTTAGCATTCAATTGCTTTTCAATGGAAATGTTCAATAATTTAATTTGCCGACCAAGGTCGTTGATTAGCATTGCATGTTGTCCCATGACTGTCACCTCTTTTTTCTATAAGTGTAGCTTACTACACTTTTTAAAAATCAGCAAGCAAAAAATCCTGAGGCCGTTTTGTTGCTTCAGGATTTTCCCTAATTTAATGCTTTCTTGACCAGCTTGACCACCATTGCCGCCTGCTGGTCCTGCGAAAGCGAGCTCAGCGCGGCCGCTTGACTGCTGGTGGTACCCGTACTTGAAGCCATCACCTTTTGCAGCTTCTTCATCTGGTTGGGCGTGACCGCCAGCCAGGTGTCTTGCGGGATTGTGACCGTTCGGTACTGGCTGACCAGTTCCCCGGCCTGGTCGCCGACGTTGAGCCAGAACTTGGCCCGCTTGCTCTCCCATTCCCACCGGGTGGTCGTTGTTTTCAGCGTCGCCTGCTTGACGTTTGCCGTCCGGTACGTGGCGTGCTGCTTGACCGCCGTGGTGATGTGCTTTTGTTTGGGAACAAAGTGGGCCTTAGCCTTGCCGCTCGGTGTGTCCGCATACACCAGAACATAACGATTCGACTTCGTGCCGAGCCGTTTAGTAACGAGGACTCCGGCCGGTGACTTGCTGCCGGCCGCGGAATAGATCTGCCGGGTGGTGGTCGTCGTCACCTTTTTCATTCCGTAATGACTGGTGAAATTCGCGCTCATGACGCTAACCGCTCCCACCAGGGCCAGGGCGCTCAAGATCCCGATCGCCCAGCGCAGCAGGCGGTTGGGGATCAACGTCCAGGCTAGGATGGTCACGATCACAAGGGCAAAAATTACGTAGATAATCATTTGGCAAACTCCCTTCTTTCCGCTTCCTGCTGGTCCTTGTTTTTAAGGAAGAAGACCACGACGAGACCGATCACCGCAAAGGCCAGGCCCACGGTGAAGGCCAGCTGGAAGCCATCCATTGAGGCGTTGATAACCTTGTCGGCATAGGCAATCGGATCCGTTGTCTTCAGGCTGGCAGCGGGCTTGTGGTTGTTAATCACGTCCTGGGTCACGGAGGTCAAGAGGGCGACCCCGACCGACGAGGCCAGCTGCCGGGCCGTGTTGTTGACCGCCGTCCCGTCCGCCGACTTTTCCTTCGGCAGCGCGTCCATGGCGGCCGTCGTCATCGGCATCAGGACCATTGCCACCCCGATCATCCGCACAGTGTACATCAGTGTGATGATGATCGATGGCGTTGACTCGGTGATCACTGCAAAGGGAATCGTCCCCGCGGCCAAGACCAGGAGGCCGGCAAAGGCAACCCTTTTCGTTCCGGCCTTGCTGTAGAGGAGCCCGGCAAGCGGTGACATGATTCCGAGGAAGAGGGCCCCCGGCAGAAGCGTCAGGCCAGAGTCAAGCGCCGACATGCCGTGGACGTTTTGCAGGTAGGTCGGCAGCATCATTTCGACCCCCATCATCGCCATCATGACGGCCGCGATCGCAATCGTCGTCACGGTAAATTCACGGGACTTGAAAACTCGCACGTCGAGGAAGGGTTCCTCCAGCTTCAACTGGCGCTGAACAAAGAAGGCAATCAGAATCAGGCCAATGACGATTGGGCCATCCACCGTGGTGAGGCTCGACCAGCCATCGCTGGAAACGTTGGTAAAGCCGAGCAGGAAGAGGCAGAAGCCAAAACTGGATAGTAAGAGCGACGGCCAGTCCAGTTTGACCGGTTCGTTTGGGATCACGTCCCGCATGAAAAACGGCAGAAAGATCAGCACGATGACCAGGATGACCATTGGGATGTAGAAGATTGTCTGCCAGTGGGCGGCCAGCGTAATCCCCAGAAAGTGGTGGTCACGATCCAGAATCCACCCCGTCAGCGTCGGGCCAATCGCCGGTGACATCCCGACAACCAGCCCCATCAAGCCCATTGCCACGCTCCGTTCGCTGGCGGCGTAGATGTTAACGATGATGATCTGCAGAAGCGGCATCGCCACCCCCACCGCGGCCGCGGCAACCACCCGGCTGACGACGAAGAGCCACCACATGTCATGCTCCTCCGGTGTGAAGGCGGTGATCGAAATCCCGGCCAGCAGGACCAGGTAGGTGATCAAAGTCAGCTGTTTGGTCGGCACCCGTTTGACCAGGTATGACGACACCGGAACCATCACCCCAATCGCTAGCAAGAACCAGGTAGTTGCTTGCTGGGCGGTGTTCAGGTTGATGGAAAACTTGTCCATCAGTGTCGGCAGGGCCGTCCCCAGCGTTGACTGCATCAGCGATCCGGCTAAGGTCGCGATTAGTATCAGCATAAACAGGGCCAGCCGATGATAAGTTTTGCCATGAATATCCGTTTGAACGTTAGTCATCGCATTTCAGCTCCTCAAAATCAATTTCTGGAAATACTATACCGAGGGGAAAATGCGATGCCCAGACTAATTTGTGGCTGACTGTCTTAAATGAGACAATTAGTTGCAAATCAGCCTTTTTTAACCGCTTTATTCCGATATAATGGTGACAAATTAAAATGATAGAGGAAGAAAATGAAGTACACCAAAAAGACCGACTACACCAACCAGCAGCTGCAGGACGCGCTTCTCGAATTAATGACGACTAAGCCATTCGAGAAGATCACGATCAATAACATTGCAGACGCGGCCCATGTCAATCGGTCGACTTTCTATCGCTATTATGATGATAAGTACCAGTTGCTCGAACGAATTGAGAACGATTTGATCGAACAGATCGACTCGATTCGCAATCAGGTGAAACCATTACAGTCCGATCAATCAGCGGACCTTCTACAGATGGAGGTCAACTTCTTTAATCGACATTTTGCCGAGCTTCAAGTCCTGCTCGGCAATAACGGTGACCGGCACTTTGAAGCCAAACTCACCCAGGGATTTTACGAGCGCTTTGCAGCCTTTACTCACCATCAGGCGGACCCCCAGGTAATGATGATTCGCCAGGTCATCGTGGCCACCTCAATGACCGTTTTGAAGTTCTGGCTCTTCAATGCCGACCAGATTGATGGTGAGGAAGCTCTCCACTCCATCTCCGCCATTTTACAGAACGGGGCCTTCTCATACTTGCGCGAGGTGACGGGGCAAGGCAACCAGGACTAGAGCGTAATTACGTGGGGAGCAACCCCCGCATCGTGGTTGGCCAGGCATTCCACGCACTGGGGATCCTGGGCCACCTTGGCGATGTAGTTCAAGGACTCTTGCGCCGCCGCCCGGTCGATCACCACACCCGGGGTTAGGTTTTCCTCCCAGGATTTGGCCGCGTACCCGGCATCGGCCGCCAGCATCACGTACTTGTCCGTGTCGTAGCTCTGGACCCGGGTCGCACACAGGCCGGCGCTGTGGCCCGGTTCCCAGATCATCTTAATGCTGCCGTCGCCGAAGAGGTCGAAGGACCGGTGGTAGGCCCCATCCAGGCTCGGTGCGAGGTGGAAGGTCTTGACCCGGATCCCCTTCCACTCGTGGGGCAGGTAACGCATGTGGTCGTGGTTGGCAGCCTGCCACTCCTCTTCACTCACCAGGATGTGCTTGGCATCACGGACGAGGCTGAGGCCGTCAGCGTGGTCGCAATGCAGGTGGCTCATCAGAACGTAATCGAGGTCGCTGGTCTTAATCCCCATTGCCGCCAGCTGCTCGTTGACCGCCTGCCCCGCTGGAAGATTGGCCTTGTTCACCGGCCACTGGAAGCTGAGGTTGCGCAGCTGGTGGTCACGGTTGACCGTGTTCCATCCCGTGTCGATCAGGATCAGGCCTTGGGGATGTTCGATCAGGTAAACAGACACCGGAACCTCCACCCGGTGCTTTTTGGAACGAAACAGCCCGGTCCAGGCCAGGGGGCGATCGGTGGAACGGTGAAACGGCAGGGCTTCATCGACGATCACCGTTCCCGTGTGCAATACATGAATCTTGATTGGCTGTGTCATTTGGAATTCCTCCTTGCTTAATTGTTGATCTAATTGTAATGCCACCATAACCACGGTACAATTACTAATAATACCTAAACTGTGTAATAAAGTTAGGAGAATACTTAGATGGCAACTAATCAAAACGATTTGCGCTGGCGGCGGACCGACGAACAGATTCGGCGGGCCTTCGTCACCCTGCTAAAAAAGAAATCGTTTGAAAAGATCACGGTCGGCGAAGTGGTCGCCACCGCCCAAATTAGCAGGAAGGCTTTCTACCTGCATTACGAAGACAAATATAATTTCTTGCTGATCCAAGAAAATAAGATCCTGAAAAAGCTTCAAGCCGCTTTGACTGCCGAGCACACTCACTTTGCACAGGTGCTCGCGAATCCAGCCGGGCTGCGCAAGCAAAGCTACCTGACGATTAACCAAGTCCTGGAAATTTTGAACGGCGAGCGGCCGATTCTCAAAGCGCTCCTGTCGGCTAACGGTGACCCACAGTTCAAAATTCAACTGCGGCAGCTGCTCGATCAAGAAATCCAAACGCGCATCAAACTGTACCACGCCCGGTTAACCACCAAGATTCCGCAGCGCTACGCCATGGAAATTCTCAGTGGCGGCTTGGTGGATTTGATCACCGCCTGGCTGCAAAATCCTCATCCGGAAAGTACGGCGAATTTTTCGCAAATTCTGACCGACAGTCGGATGCTCGCCCCGCTGGACCTGCTGGTTTATGATGACTAAATTAAATCAAAAAGAGCATTCTCCCTAATCGGTTCGGCTGGGTTCAACCCGCCAGGCCGTTTGGAAAGAATGCTCTTTTGCTATTTAATATTTACCTCAATCAATTCTCCACGCTCTTCGGCAGCATGTCCGTCGGGTTCTGATCCAGCGCCCCGACGATCTCGTGGGCGGTATAGGGTTCATCCAGATAGGCGACCTCGTCCGGGGTCAGCTTGATGTCCATGGCGGCCGCGGCGTCGTCCAGGTACTGCTGCTTGGTGGCGCCGACGATCGGTGCCGTCACGCCCTTCGCCCATTGCCAGGCCAAGGCGATCTGCGACATCTTGACGCCGTGCTGCTGGGCCAATTCGTCGACCCGCTTAATGATCGGCATGTCCTGATCCTCCGCCGTATCGTACTTGGCCCGCGCCGAAGTATCGGTCTTGCTGCGGGCCGAGTCGCTGTTCCAGCTTGGCCGGGTCAGGTGGCCACCCGCCAGCGGGCTGTACGGCATCAGCATGACCCCGTCCTGCCTGCAGATTGGGATCAACTCCCGCTCGTCCTCACGGTACAACAGGTTGTAGTGATTTTCCATCGCCACGAACCGTTGCCAACCATGCTTCTCAGCAACGTGCTGCATGTTTTGGAACTGGTAGCCATACATCGCCGAAGCACCAAGCGCGCGAACCTTACCGGCGACGACTAGGTCATTCAGGGCTTCCATCGTTTCCTCAATTGGCGTGTCGTAGTCGAAGCGGTGAATGATGTAAAGGTCGAGGTAGTCGGTGCCGAGTCGCCGCAGGGTTCCGTCGACTTCACGGTTGATGGCTTCCCTGGACAGGCGGCCGGGGTTGAAGTAGACCTTGCTGGCAATCGCCACCGCACTCCGGGGAACCTGGTGCTTTTTCAGCGACCGGCCAATGAACTCCTCACTGGTTCCGGCCCCGTACACGTTTGCGGTATCGAAGAAGTTAATTCCTAAATTGAGCGCGTGCTGAACCATCGCATCGGTCGCATCTTCGTCCAGGATCCACCGGTAGGTCTTGAAAGCGGGCTTGCCAAAGCTCATCCCGCCGACCGCGAGTTTCGAAATCTTAATATCCGTTCCCGGAATCTGACTGTACTCCATCATTTTGCCTCCCGATTCTCTGTCAATCTTAGTTCAGTGGTGGCAAGTCCTTGATCTTGCGGGCCGGAACCCCACCAACGACCGTATTGTCGGGTACGTCCTTGGTGACGACCGCCCCTGCGCCAACGATCACGTTGTTACCAATGTGGACACCACCGATCACCGTGACGTTGCCGCCAATCCAGACATCATCGCCGACCGTGATCGGGGCCGTGGTGGTGATCAGGTAGTGGCTGCCGTCGTCTCTGGTACCAAAACGCTTCCTAGCGTCCAAGTCGTGTTGACCACAGTAGAACTTGGTATCGGGCGCAATGATCACCCGGTCGCCCAGGGTAATCAGGTTGGAATCCTGAAAATAGCAGTTGCCGTTAATGAAAACATCGTCCCCCACGGAGATGTGGGCACCGTAAAGGGCTTCAAAACGGCCGTTGACGGTCACGCCCTTGCCGGCCTTGCCGAACAGCTGGTGGATTGTCGCCTGCCGCGCCGCGGGGTCGTGCGCCTGGTTTAGCTGGGCCACCAGGCGCTGCCCCGTCTTAATCATGTTCTGGAGTTCTGGGTCACGGTAGTCGTACTCCTGCCCGGCAAGCTCTTTTTCATGTTCCGTCATCGTCATTGACACGGTCCCCTTTCATTCAGTTCCTATTCAGTTATTGAATAACTATTCAAAATCGCCCAGCGCCGGCAGCTGATCTTCATGCAGGTATTGGTTGTACTTTTGGGCCTGGCTGTTCAGATCCTCATCAGAAATCGATGAAGCCCCGATCGTGATAAACGGCTTCAGGTAGGTCATCCCGATCAAGCGGCTGGTGGCCTGGAACGGCCGCAACAGTTCGGTGACCGTGTACTTGACGAAGCCGTCACGGCCGTAGTTGTGGGCCCCCGGTGTGACCGCCAGCAACAGTTCCTTGCCGTGCAGGGCGGTGCCACCCTCCCCATAGGCCCAGCCGTATTCGAAGACGTCATCTTCCCATTGCTTGAGCAGGGCCGGTGAGCTGTACCACATGATTGGGAACTGGAGGACGACCCGGTCGGCGTCTTCCAGCACCTTCTTTTCGGCCTCGACATCAATCTTGCCGTCCGGATAGAGAGCATACATGTTCCGCACCGTGATGTTGCTGTCCAGGGCATTAGCCAGGGTCTTGTTGGCCCGAGACTGGCCATAGTTTGGATGGAATAATAATGGCAGATTGTAAAATTTAAGTTGAACATTTAAGTGGACAGAAAAACCCATCAAGGTCTTTAATGGTGTTACCACACAATCCATTAGAAAGAAGGACCTTGATGAGCACCACTATTTTATCA
>NZ_JAOVYZ010000002.1 GCF_026413145.1 Limosilactobacillus kribbianus
AATGATAAAATAGTGGTGCTCATCAAGGTCCTTCTTTCTAATGGATTGTACGGTAACACCATTAAAGACCTTGATGGGTTTTTCTGTCCACTTAAATGTTCAACTTAAATTTTACAATCTGCCAACTAAAAAAGTCACCGAGAATTTTTCTCGGTGACTTTCTTAGTCAATTATTCTTCGTCGTCATCAGCGTCGTCGGGCAGAATCCCGGTTTCGTAGATGTCGGCAACATCATCGTTGGCAGTCAATTCGTCGATCAGGTGACGGTACTGCTTAGCCTTATCGGCTGGAACCGCGGTCCGGTTTTGTGGGATCATGGTAACTTCAGCCGTGTCCAGTTCGTAGCCCTTGTCCTGCAGTGCATCACGAACGCTCGTCATGCTGCTTGGGTCGGTGAAAATCTGGAACTTTTCGTCGGTAGCCTGCATATCATCAGCACCGGCATCCAGCGCGTCCATCAGCATGTCGTCTTCGCTCTTGTCGAGACCGTCACGCAGGATTTCGATCAGACCCTTGCGGTCAAACATGTAGGAAACGGAACCACTGGCACCCAGGGAACCACCGGAGTGACTGAAGGCAGAACGAACGGCAGAAGCGGTCCGGTTCTTGTTATCAGTCAGGGCCATGACCATCACGGCCACACCACCTGGTGCGTAACCTTCGTAGGTAACTTCTTCGAACTTGGCACCGCCAGCACCAGAAGCCTTAGCAATGGCACGGTCGATGTTCTTCTTTGGCATGTTCGCTGCGTGCGCCTTGTCAATTACCAACCGTAATTGGGCGTTGTTCGCTGGATCAGGATCACCTGCTTTAGCTGCTTGGTACAAATCACGTGAGATCTTTTGGAAAATCTTACCACGCTTAGCATCCTGGGCGTTCTTCCGCCCTTGAATGTTATGCCATTTTGAATGTCCTGACATTACTGACTCCTCTTTTCTTAATTAATGTGATAAACAGATAAAGTTTAGCAAAGTTTGGGGATTAATTCAAGGTCAATGCCGACTTCCCCAGCCCCACTTGACAATTCGGATTGCCAAGAGACCGAGCCCGACAATCAGAACCAAGCTAACCATCCCCAGGGCCCGGTGACTAAAGTCCGTCGCCAGCTGGGCCACAAAAGAAACGTAATCTGGCGAATCGGCGGCCAATTGCGGCCCCAGTTTGGCAACTAGCAAAACCACCAGTCCGTCAATAATCGCGGCTCCAATACAAATGTGGCTCAAACTCTCGAGCAGGTGGCGACGCAAAAGGGCAATGATAATCAGGGCCACCAGGAGCAGTCCCGAACCAATCATGATTGCGTTGGTCACCGCCCGGGCCACCTGAACGCCCCGGGTAAAGCTGGCCACCGTTGAGTTGTTAACCTGGGAGTTAACCGCCGCGTTCACGTTTTGACTGATCGCGGCCGTGGCCGTACTGCCAACACCCGCCAGGCCATACTGGGACAGCTCACTATCGACGCTGGAGCCAACTTTGGCCGTGACTCTCGACAGATCCAAGCTGATTTTCTTACCGGCATAAACTTGATTGACCGCCTGGGTGAGCAATTGGTCGGTTTCCTTATCCGTCAGTACCGAACCGGAAATTCCGTATTGCTCTAGGCCGGCGTTGACCTGGTCGGTGATGGTTGTCTCCACCACCGAGCCCTTGATTTCATGAAGGACAAAGCTGCGGTTCAGGAAGGTAGCGTTAACAATCAGGCTGAGGAGGAAAAGCACTAGCAAAATGGTGCCCCAAAAGTTGAAGAAGTGGTGGTGGCGCTTAGGCGCAGTCACCGCCTTTTCCTCCTTCTCTGGAGCAGTTTCTTCTTCCGCTGCCCGCTGCTGAGCCCGCAATTCACTGCGTGTAGTCATCTTATTACTGCTTCGTGGATTGACGCTGGGCAAAACCGTGCTCTAAGATAACGTCCTTTTCCTCAGGAGCGGCCTCTTCACCGTCCATCAGCTTGGTCAGCAGCCGCATCGCCACGGCACCGAGGTCGTAGAGGGGCTGGGTAATGGACGAAATCGTTGGCCGGGCAATCTTGGTATAGGTCGTGTCGTTGGACGAGATAATTGCAAAGTCATCCGGCACCTTGACCCCGGCGTCGGTCAGAGCGTTCAACAGGCCGACCGCCAGAGTATCGTCACTGACATAGGCCGCCTTCACATCCTTGTCGAGCAGCGTCTTGGCCTTGTCGTAGCTGGCTTGGTAGCTGCCATCGGTTTCAAAAACCAGTGACTCGTCATAGTCCACTCCGGCAGCCTTTAATGCCGCCCGGTAACCGGCCAGACGAGTGGTCCCGTTGATGGCGTACTCCAGGGGACCGGTAACGAAAGCAACATGGTCATGGACGCTCTCCAGCAACTTAGCCGTGGCTTCCTTAGCTGCTTCCTCATAATCGATCCGGACCGTAGCAATCTCGGGATCCTCAACGACGGAACCGGCAACGACAACTGGAGTGTTGCTCCCCTTCAGCTCGTCCTTAACTGCATCCGGCAGGTTGTAACCCATGAAAATGACCCCATCGACCTGCTTGGCCAGCAGGTTACGGACTACCGTTAAGATGCGGTCATCCTCGTTGTCCGAGTTCGTCAAAATGATGTTGTACTTGTACATCGTAGCGATATCATCGATTCCCAGCGCCAGATCGGCAAAGTAAGGGTTGGTAACCCGAGGAATGATTACGCCGACCGTAGTTGTTTTCTTGGAGGCGAGGCCCCGCGCCACCGCGTTTGGACGGTAGTTGAGACGCTTAATCACGTCTAAGACCTTCTGTCGCGTTGCCGGCTTGACGTTCGGGTTCCCATTTACAACCCGGGAAACAGTTGCCATCGAGACCCGTGCTTCACGCGCAACGGTGTAAATTGTTACTGATTGTTTTTCCATAAAGATAGCCCTTTCATTATTGGTATTGACCGTTTTCATTGGTTTTCATAACTTAACTAATATAGCAGATCGTGGGTCAAATGGCAAACGTTTTCAGCCAAAAAAAATGGCAAAATTGCGTTGAACGCAATTTTGCCATTTTTCGTCTTATTTGAGTTAGTTTATTTTTCGTCCGAATGCTGATCTTCGGAGTCATCGTCCGTAGTAGTATCAATGACGATATCGTCATCCACCACCGGGTCATCGTTGTCATCCGGGTGATTGGCAGCGGCCAATTCAGCCCGGATGTCGGCGGTTTGCTCATCAAAATCGTCGTTGGTCAGGTGATCGGCAACCTGACCGGCCTTTTCCGTAGCGGCCTTCTTGACCTTCTTAGCCCCGTCGGTAAAGCGGTTAAACTTATCATCCATTTCGCTCTCCGCCAGCTTGGCATCGACAATGTCTAAAGCATCCAAAGCGTAGTCGGTCGCAGCGTCCATAACTGCACCGGTCCGTTGGCGAAGCTGCGTCTTTAAGTCTTTCTTCTTCTTATCAGGCAGTGACAGCCAAGCCGCCCCCGTCATTGCGCTTCCTAACAGTGCACCGAAAAACAACTTTTTACTCATAATCATTTGCCCCTTTCCTTGCCGCGCGCCGTTTTCTAAGCTTGCTAAAAGAATTTACCACCGCGGCCTTGCCGGCGGTCTTCAATAGTCCCAGACCGAACTGACTCTTTTCGCGCCCGACACTAACCTTGGCCGTCAGTTCATGAACGTGGTCATTAATGTCGATCACGCTCTGGCTGACGTCGGCGACCGCCTTGACGGCCGGATCGAGCTGGCTGGACTTCTTATTAATATCGGTCAGGAGTGCATTGGTATTGCTAAGCACGTCCTCGACTTCCTTGCTGAGGTTATCCACGTCACGGGTCAGGGTCGTAATGCTCTTGTTGGTTTCCTTCATTGTTTTGGTTACTTGATTCAGTACGACGCAGGCAAAAACAACGAGAATCAAAAAGGCAATTGCCGCGATCAGGCCCGCTAATTGTCCATAAGTCATCAAGATTCCCTCCTTTTAACGGTTAATTTTATCTATACTCAGAACAAGGATAGCACAGATTGGGTAAAAACAACAATTGACCTATCGACAATTTCCGGTGTTCGTGGTTACAATTAATTCAGCATTCAATCAAGGAGGCATCCCCATGGTCATCGCGGCAAGCAATGCCCAACTCAACAAGCAAATTGAACAGGTGCGCCGGGCCTTCACCGACCTTTCCTGGCATCAAATCCTCCAGCAGTTCTTAAACAAGCTGCTGCTGATCATCATCACCGCCCTGCTCTTCGTTCTCATCCTGTGGCTAGGGCGGCTAATTATCAACCACCTGTTTCAGGAATCAAATAAGTATAAGTTCTTAAAGGGCAGCAATCGGGTCGCCACGATCCGCGCCTTGACCTTAAATATCTATCGTTACACCTGCTACTTCTTCTTCCTCTACGCCTTGCTTTCGGAAATTGGCGTTCCGGTGGGGACCCTGATCGCTGGGGCCGGAATCTTCAGCATCGCCCTCGGGCTGGGGGCCCAGGGCTTCGTCAGCGACGTGGTCAACGGCTTCTTCATCCTCTTGGAGCAGCAGCTGGACGTCGGGGACGTGGTCGAGGTCAACCAGATCAAGGGGACCGTCACTGCACTGGGAATCCGAACAACCCAGATCACCAGCGCCGACGGGACCCTCAACTACATCCCCAACCGCAATATCACCGTTGTCCGCAACTTTTCGCGCAATAACATGGTGGCTAATGTCGACATCCACATTGCACCCAACGCGGTCTTATCAGAAGTTCGCGCCGTCGTCGAGGAGGTCAATCGCCAGCTGATCGCCAAGACGCCAGAGTTGCGGGAAGATCCGGTCATCGTCGGCCCGGTCACGGTCGGCAGCCAGCTAGTCTTTCGAGTGACGATTACCGTCGCCAACGGCAGTCAGTCGCGCCTGAGCAGCCAGTTCCTGGCCGCCTACCTGCAGGCCCTGCACGCCAAAAACATTCCACTATCCTGGGAGGGAACCAATCACCATGAGCATTAAACTAATCGCCACCGACATGGATGGCACCTTTTTACGCGACGATCATTCCTACAACCACCACCTCTTCAAGCGTATCTTTCGTCAGCTGCAGCGCCGCGGAATCCGCTTTGTGGCGGCCAGTGGCTCCAGTTTCCCGCGCCTGGCCCGCGAGTTTGCTCCCTACGTCGATTCGATGGACTTCATCTCCCAAAACGGTTCCGTCATCCACCGGGGCCACGAATTTGTCCAGGCTTACCCCATCCAAGTGACAGCCCTTCGCCGGGTTATGCACATTTTAGACCGTTTCTACGGGCCCGCAGACATCAATCAGTTGGTGGTCTCGGGGCCGACGAAGTCCTACGTCGACCAAAAAATGGACGAGCACAATTTCAACGTCATCAAAATCTTCTACGAGGACGTCACCCGGGTGCCTGACATCCGCCAGGTCTTCAGCCAATTTCCGGATGAGCAGTTTACCAAGATTTCGGTGAACTTTGCGCCCCACATCGACCTCAACAAGGTAGCCGCGATCATGGACGGCTATCTGCCGCCATCGCTGATTGTCGAAAATTCCGGCTTTAATACCGACCAGATTGGCAATGCCAAGGCGACCAAACGCAATGCCCTCGCCCGCCTCCAGGACCGCTTCGGCCTCAGTGATGACGAGATCGTTACCTTTGGCGATAACGAAAATGACCTCGGCATGCTAGCAATGACTGCTCAGAGTTATGCCATGCAAAATGCCAACCCGGTGATCAAGCTTCAAGCGGCCCACGTCACCACGCTTGACAACAACCACGACGGCGTTCTCAAGACGATCGAACATCTTTTGAGAGACAATCGCTAATTAAATCTTTCTAAATTACTTTGCGATAGCATGCAAAAAACGAGCCCCAATTACGGAGCTCGTCTTTTGCTTATCTCTTGAATTCAAAGTGCAGCTGCTCGACCGGCTGCGACTGGCGATCGTAATAGTCCACGACAAACTTAGTTGGCTGCGCATCCACCACGGCGAAGGTGCCACCGAGACGGGCAAATTGTCCTCGCGGCAGAGAAATACTGCCAGGATTGATCATCAACATCCCCTTCTCGCTGGTCACCGCCAACTGATGGGTGTGACCGTAACAGACGATATCCGCCCGCTCCTCTTCACCTTTAAGCATCAAGCGTGTCAAAGAGGAGTTAACCCCGTAGCGATGACCGTGGGTGGCAAAGATTCGCACTCCATCTGCCGTCAGCAGACCGTCATTCGGATAATCCAGGCCCCAGTCGTTGTTGCCCGCCACTGCCAGGTCAAACTGCTTCATGGATGGCTGGGTGGGTGCCAACTCCGAGTCGCCGCAGTGGATCATCAGATCGACCTGGCCAATCCAGCGCTGACCGACTTGCGTCAAGATATTTTCTTCCCGGTGATTGTCACTGATGATTAAAACCTTCACTATGCTCGCCACCATTCCGGAAAGTCCTGCATGAATTCGCGCAGCGCCCGGCCACGGTGGCTGACCGCGTTCTTCTGATCCGCTGTCAGCTGGGCCATCGTCTTCTTATAAGCCGGAAGGTAGAAGAGCGGATCGTAGCCAAAACCATTCTCCCCGCGGCGCTCCCGCAGGATTTGACCATCCACCCGACCGTTGGCAATCAGCTTGGTGCCGTCCGGCTTGAGGGCCACAATCGTCGTGTGGAAATGGGCCGTCCGCTCCTCATACGGAACATCCTTTAGGGCGGCCAGGAGCTTGGCATTGTTAGCGGCATCGTCGTGGTCACCGGCGTAACGGGCCGAGTGAATCCCCGGTTCGCCATTTAAGGCATCGACGACCAGGCCGGAATCGTCAGCCATCACGGGCAGGTTCAGGGCTTCCATCACCGTCTGGGCCTTAATGGTCGCATTTTCCTCAAAGCTCTGACCGTTCTCATTAATTGAAATCGGCGGAAAATCCGCGAGCGTCTTGACTTCAATTCCGTGCGGGGCCAGCATTTTCTGGTATTCGCGCGCCTTGCCGGCATTCTTGGTGGCAATTACTAAGGTGGTCATCCTATCATCCCTTCGTCTTATAAATCTGTGTGCTCACAACTATCGAACTGACCCGCCAGCCACTGCTGGGCCCCAGCGACCAGGTCGGCCCGGTCACCGGTGGTATAGAGCTTGATCGTGCCCGTCTCCTGGTCAGCCAGCAAATTCTGCTTGGTCAGCGTGGCGGCCGCCTGCTTGATGGTCTCAAAGGCCGGATCAATCAGCAAGACATCCGGCCCCATCTTCTGCTGGATCTCTGGTGCCAAAAACGGGAAGTGGGTGCAGCCCAGAATCAAGGTCTGAACCGGGTGGTTGTCAAAATAGGTCAGCTCGCGGTCAACCGCCGCCTGGGCCGCCGGGGTCCCCGTCTGACCGTGTTCGACGATCGAGACAAGCGGTTGAGCAGCATGGCTGTAGACCGTCAGTTGGTTGTCCAAACGGTGGAGGGTTTGGTCATAGGCCCCCTTCTTGATCGTTGACTCGGTGCCGATTACCCCCACGGTTTGGGGATGATGGGCTACTGCCGCCCGGGCGCCTGGTTCAATTACCCCGATTACCGGAATCGGCAGCTTTTCCTGCAAGAGTGGTAGGGCGGCCGCCGTGGCTGTATTGCAGGCCACGATCATCATCTTGACGTCGTGGGCCAGGAGAAAGTCGCCGATGTTCATCACCAGGCGCTGCAATTCTTCCTGACTCTTCGTGCCGTAGGGAAAGTGACCCTGGTCGCCGATGAAGATCAGTGATTCCGTGGGCAGCTGCTTGTGAAGCACCCGCATTACCGAAAGGCCCCCAAGTCCAGAATCCATTAAACCAATCGGACGATTATCCATGTCATTCACCTCATAAAATTTTAACTTTGTTTTCCGTAGAAAAATACCTGAAACTATATTATCGTTTTCGTCGGCAAAATTTGCAAGTTTTAAGAAACTTTTACTATTATATTTGGCAATTTTAAGTATAATAAGAATGATTGTTACAAAGAGGAGCGATTAAATACAATGAGTCAAGAACGCTATGATCAATTGTTGCACAGTCACCAGGGCCTGGTTAATGGGACCCTTCGCGACGTCATTTTGCCAGCCATTCTCGGTAAGGAGACCGACGACATGCTCTACTGGATTGGCAAGGACCTCGCCCGTCAATACCCGGTGGCAACGCATGAGGACCTGGTCGTTTTGACTCACCAGTTGGGGCTGGGCGACCTGACCCTGCAGCGTCACGATAAGGTCAGTCAGGTGTGGCGGCTGGCGGGCCCGATCGTCAACGAACGGATCCAGCGCGATAAGGAGCAAACCTCCTTTGGCTTGGAGTGCGGCTTCTTAGCCCAGCAAATCGAATTTCAGCTGGGAACGGTCGCCGAGGCACGAATCAACGACCGGCACCATGACAGTGTTGACATCATGGTGCAAAATGATCCAACGACGGATGCCGACAATGAGCGAAGCGAGCTGGTCACCTTTATTCAGGTAGCCACACCGGGCCAAAAAGAAACTGACCAGAAGAAGAAGCGGCCGCACTTGAAGAAAAAGAAAAACACTAAAAAGTAAAAAAGCATTGGCAAATCTAATTTACCAATGCTTTTTCTTTAGGCCGTGTATTGTTGCAGGATCTGTTGGAGCTGTTCCTTAGAATGGTAACCCACGATCTGGTCGACCACCTGGCCGTCCTTCTTGATCATCATCGTTGGAATGCTCATGATTCGGAACTGCTGGGCCGTCGCCGGGTTTTGATCCACGTCCAGCTTGAAGAAGTGAACATCAGCCATTTCATCAGACAGGGCCTCCACTACTGGGGACTGCATCCGACACGGGCCACACCAGGTTGCCCAAAAGTCAATTAAAGCCACGCCCTTAGCGGTGTCTTGTTCAAAGCTCTGGTCAGTTGTTACGTTTACTGCCATCGTACTTTCCTCCTTTAGATTAATTAACATTATTCTAGCAAAGGAAATCATCCTTGTCACGAGTCTTGCTTACTTTTTGTTAGAAATTATAAATTGACGATCGTCGCCCCATCGCCACCATTATTCGGTGCCGCATAGCCAAAGGACTTGACCCGCGGGTTACTCTGCAGATACTGCTGGGTTCCCTTCCGCAGGGCCCCGGTTCCCTTCCCGTGGATGATCGTGACCGAGGAAAGGTTATTCAAGAGGGCGTGGTCGATGAAGTCGCTCAGCTCGCTCATCGCCTGCTCGTAGCGGTGACCCCGCAGATCCAGCCGGGCCGAGGTCTTGCGGGTCTGGGTGGTATGAACCGCACTGCGAGCTCGCTGAGTCGTCTTTTCCTTTGGCAGGTCCTTTTTAGCGACCTTCTCAAGGTCCCGCTCGTCGATTTCCATCTTAAGGATTCCGATCTGAACCTCCCACTTGTGGTTGCCCCGCTTGGACATGAGCTCACCGTACTGGCCATAGGACTTGACCAGGACCGCGTCGCCCGGATGCAGGTCGTGACGCGCCTTGGCTCGCTTAAGAACGGTGTTGTTCTTCAAGCGCGGATCGTCCTGATGGAGGGCATTCAACGCCCCCTGGGCATCGATCAGCTGGTTCTCCTTAACGTTAGCGCCCTGCTGAACCTCCAGCTGACGCAGGTGGTGGATGATGCTGTTGGCTTTGCGCTTGGCCAGCGAAACCTGGTGATTAGCCTGGGAGCGGGCCTGGTCAAAGAGCTTGTCCCGCTGCTCGTTGAAGCGACTCAGCCGCTCATCTAAGTCGTGCTGGGTCTTTTCATTGGCAGCGACCAGCTTGGTCAGCCGCTCATTCTCCTCGCGGGCCTGCTTACGCTGCTCGACCAGGTCACCGATCATCTGGTTAAGGTCCTGGCTATCGTCGCTGACCAGCGAGCGGGCCTCGTCGATGATGCTCGTGTCAATGCCGAGCCGCTGGGCAATCTCCAACCCGTTAGACCGCCCGGGGATGCCGAGCAGAAGCCGGTAAGTTGGCCGCAGGGTCTTGGCATCGAATTCCATGCTGGCGTTAATTGTCTTGGCCCGATCATAGCCGTAAACCTTTAACTCTGGGTAGTGGGTGGTGATGACTACCATACTGCCCTTGCTGCCAATGTTGTCCAGAATGGCCATCGCTAACGCGGCCCCTTCCTTCGGGTCGGTCCCGGCTCCTAATTCATCGAGCAATACCAGGGAGCGAGCGGTAATTTGGTCCAGAATGGCCTTGACGTTGTCCATGTGACCAGAGAAGGTGCTGAGGTTCTGCTCCAGCGATTGTTCATCCCCGATGTCGGCGAAGATGTTGTCGAAGACGCCGATCGTGCTCCCCTCTTCGGCAGGAATGAAGAGCCCGGATTGGCCCATCAGTTGGATCAGGCCCAGGGTCTTTAAGGTAATCGTCTTCCCACCGGTGTTCGGCCCGGTGATCACGATCGCCTGGTAATCTTCCCCAATTTTAATGTCATTGTCGACAACCTTCTTGGGATCAATCAAAGGGTGGCGGGCGTGACGAAGATTAACATGGTTCTCCCGGCTTAAAAGCGGCAGGCTGGCCTTCATGTCGTGGGCCAAGGCGGCCTTGGCATTGATGAAGTCTAGCTGACCAAGGACCCGCTCGTTGTTTTGAATATCGTGGCGGTAGGGTGCGATCAGGGCCGACAGTTCTGCCAGGATCCGCCGTATCTCCTGCTGCTCTTCAATCTGGGCTTGACGAAGACGGTTGTTGAACTCGACCACCCCGGCCGGCTCGATGTAGAGGGTCTGCCCACTGGCACTCTGGTCGTGGACCACCCCACCGAGCTTGTTGCGGTAGCGGGCCAGGGCGGGAACAACGTAGCGGTCGTTTCTGATCGTGATGACCGGCTCGCTCAGGTATTTAGCACCCTTGCCACGGGTGTAGTGCTCCATCTGTTGGTGAATGTCATTTTCCGTCTTCACGATCAGCTGCCGAATTCCATGTAATTTGGTCGAAGCTTCGTCGTTGAGCCGGCCATCCGGATCTACCGACCGGACCAGGCGCTGGGTAATCGACGGGATCGTCACCAGTCGGTCCACCAGCTGGTCGAGAACGCGCAGCTTGATCTTCTTCTCCCGCATTTGTTCAAAGAAGTTGCGAACGCTCATGCTGGTCTGCAGAACTTTAGTGACCTGGGCCAATTCGGTTCCGTTCAGGTTGGCACCGATCTTAAGTCGTTTCATCTGGGGCTGAATGTCCGCCAGCTTAGGGATTGGGATTCCCCCCTCTAAACGTAAAATATCAGCGCCATCGGTCGTTTCCGTCAGGTAGCGCTGGACCCGGTCAAAATCACTCTGCGGTGCCATTTTTTCCAGCTCGTGGTGTCCCGCAGCCGACACCAGGCGTGTGGCCAGCATCCCCTTGATGCGGTCAAATTCCAATGTCTGTGTAATTTTATGATTCATTCTTGATTTCTTCCTCTATTATTTCAACGTATCTAATACAATCTGCGCTAGACCCGGGGTTTGATTGATCATAAACTGGGCCAGGCCCGAGTTGGCAAGCTGCAATTGCCACCAACCAGCCGGCCAGAGCTGAAGGATTACCAGGGCAACGTATAAAATGATGTAACCGATCGCCAGTGAAAGCAAGCCTCCCGCTAGCGCATCGAAAGTTCCGATTACCGGTAAGCGCTTGATCCAGCGTAGCTTCCCGATCGCCCAGTGACAAAGCCAGGCCACCAGGGTAAAAATGATCATGAAGGCAATCCCCCGGTAAAAGAAATCGTTGTTGTTAACGGTCTTGAGGATTGCGTTCGAATAGGTGGCACTCTGACTAACGTCCGGCAGGAGATGGCCCAAGCCGGTTCCTAAAGCCGTTGCCCCCCAGCGGGCCACCAGCCAACTGACCAGGTAGGTGCCGGCGTACAAGGCCATCATCAACAGGCCCCGGCGCCGTCCGTTAATAAAGCAGCCAATCAAAACCAGGATTATAAAGGTAGTAAGTATCATTGTTCCCCCGCTTTAAACGATAGAAAAGGGAAGTGATAACCAGCCGGCTACCGCTTCCCAATTACCCCCGTATTAAGCATTAAAATTGCCATCATCATCGAGGAAAGTGTTTAAGACTTGTTCGACCATGTCCCATTCCTTGTCATCCTCGATTGGCACCAGGTCCTGCCCGTCGCCATCCGCGTTATCGGTCACAATATAGGCCTGAATATCAACGGAATCGTCATTTTCCTGCTCGGCGGGATAAATGAAGATGTAGGACTTGCCGTAATCATCAGAGTCAAAGGTAAACAGTTCCTTGAAGAGCTGTTCATTCCCGTCCTCATCGATCAGGGTAATTAAGTTTTCGTCGTTGTTAGATTGTTGTTTGCTCATATCAATTCATCCTTATTTCAGTTTCGAAACTAAGCGGCCATGACGATCCAGATAGCTCTGCAGAATAAAGGTTGCGGCGACCGAATCAATCACCTTTTTTTGCTTGGCGCGGGAGATGTCGGCCTCCTCGACGAGCATCCGGTGAGCCTCGACGGTCGTTAACCGTTCGTCTTGAAAATCAATCGGGATCTCGGGAAAGCGTTCCTGAAGCAATTCGCCGTAGTGTTTGGCGGCATCGACCCGGGGGCCTTCAGTGTTGTTCATGTTCTTCGGCAGGCCCAGCACAAAGCCACCTACCTGTTCTTTTGCAACCAACTCCGCGACCCGATCAATGCCAAAGACTTCTTCATCCTCATTAATAGGAATGATCTCAACCGATTGAGCCGTCCACCCCAGGGGATCACTGACCGCAATGCCAACCGTCTTGGAACCGACGTCTAAGCCCATTAACCTCATTTAGTCTCACCATTATTCTTCAGGTACGACACAACTAATTCCTCAATAATCTCGTCTCGTTCGTGCTGCCGAATCAGGTTCCGGGCGTTGTTTAGACGCGGAATGTAGGCCGGATCACCGGAGAGCAGGTAACCCACGATCTGGTTGATTGGGTTGTAGCCCTTTTCCTCCAGCGATTCGTAAACCGTCTTCAGGGTTTCCTTGATATTCTTTTTGCGTTCCTGGCCGAAGTCATAGAACATCGTCTCATCATTATTAGTAGTCATTAATCGTCACCTCCGATTAGTCTCTTAGTTATATATTTTACTATAAGTAAGATTAAAGCACAATTAAAGCGGTCATGTTCTGCTCTCATCTTGGTCGATTATATACAAAAGAGGTTGGGAGTACACTTTCTTCCAACCTCTTTTGTGAAAACTGAAAAGATAACGTGGAAATAACCGTGGGGCTAGTGTCTAGCTACGGACGAAAGCCGACGCCTTCAGCGCCGACTCCCGCCCTAGGCTAGCCATACGCCCCACTTGATGGTTATTTCCACTCACTTTTAAACTTTACTTATTCAGGTATTCGGCCGCCAGCTTCAGTGCGTCCTGAATTCCGGCTGGGTTCTTCCCACCGGCCTGGGCGAGGTTTGGCCGACCGCCACCGCCACCTTTGATGGCACTGGCAATCGCCTTGATCAAGTCACCAGCCTTTAAGCCGGTCTTGACCTTGTCATCGCTCACGGCCACGAGCAGGTTGGCCTTGCCGTCGTTGGCTGTCCCAAGAACCAGCACGTCGGAGAGGCCCTTCGCCCGCCAAGTATCAGCCAGCTGCCGCAGCTGACCCATCCCGGCGACCTTGACTTCGGCGGCAATCAGGCTGCCGCCCTTGGTGTCCTGGACGTTTTCAAAGACGTTGTTAGCCTGTTGGGCCGCAATCTTAGCCTCCAGTGCCGCACTCTTCTTCTGAGCTTCCTTGAGTTCAGCTTGCAGTGCAGCCACCTGGTGAGGAACCTCCTTGACTTGGGCGGTCTTCAGTTCAGCCGCCGTCTCGTTCAGCAGGTCGTCACGACCTTGAAGGAATTCGTAAGCATCGCTAGAGGTAACGGCTTCGATCCGCCGAACCCCGGCACCAACGCCCCCTTCGGAAACGATCTTGAAGAGACCCAGTTCGTTGGTATTCTTGACGTGGTCCCCACCACAGAATTCGGTGTTGAAGTCGCCGATCTTAACGACCCGGACCTTGTCACCATACTTGTCGGAGAAGAGGGCGATCGCACCCATCTCCTTAGCAGAATCGATGTCGGTTTCAACGGTCTTGACCGGAATTTCCTTCCAGATCTGTTCGTTGACCATCTTTTCAACCGCCTTCAGGTCCTTGGCAGTCACCTGACCGAAGTGGTTGAAGTCGAACCGCAGGTAGTGTTCCTCAACCAGGGAACCAGCCTGTTGGGTGTGACCACCCAGGACGTTCCGCAGAGCCTGGTCGAGCAGGTGGGTGGCGGTGTGGTTCTTTTCGATCTTGAGGTGGCGCATCCGGTCAACAACCAACTTGTAGCGGGCACCCTTCTTGATTGGGGCCGTCAGCTCAACCCGGTGCAGGTTCTGCTGGTTTGGTGCGTGCTGGACATCCACCACGCGGCCGACCGTCTTGCCATAGTTGTCAATGATGTCACCGGTGTCGGCAACCTGACCACCCATCTCGGCATAGAACGGCGTCGTGTCAAAGATGACCTCGATGTCCTTGTCGCCGGCAGTGGCACTGTCAGCCTGCTTGCCGTCGTGGGCCAGGCCGATCACCTTGGCATTGTCGACAACCAGGTCGGTGTAGCCGACGTACTTGCTCTCATCCTTGAAGTCGGTCCAGAGGTCGGCCTGAACCCCCATCCCGTTGTCCATGTCACGGGCGTTGCGGGCCCGGTTCTGCTGCTCGGTCATCGCCGCTTCAAAGCCTTGTTGATCAACCGTCAGGCCCTCGTCACTGGCGTATTCCTTGGTCAGTTCGATTGGGAAGCCATAGGTATCATAAAGCTTGAAGGCCGTCTTGCCGTCGATCTGCTTGGTGCCGTCCTGCTTGGACTTTTCGATCACGTTGTTCAAGAGGTTCAGTCCGCCGTTCAGGGTTGCGCTGAACCGTTCTTCTTCGGACTTGACAACTGAAGCAATGTAGTCAGCGTTCTTCAGAACCTCTGGGTAGTAGTCCTTCATGATCTTACCAACGGTTGGAACCATCTGGTAAAGGAATGGCTTATCAATCCCCAGTTTCTTGCCGGCAACTACGGCCCGCCGCAGCAGACGCCGGATGACGTAACCCCGGCCCATGTTGGAAGGCAGGGCACCGTCGCCGATGGCAAAGGTGATCGTCCGGATGTGGTCGGCGATGATCTTGAACTGAACGTCGTCGTCCTTATCTTGGCCGTACTGCTTGCTGTCGCTGAAGCCTTCAGTCTGCTTGATCAGTGGCATGAAGAGGTCGGTCTCGAAGTTGGTTGGGGCGTTTTCAAAGATGGAAACCACCCGTTCCAGGCCCATCCCGGTATCGATGTTCTTATGCGGTAATGGTTCGTAGGTGTCTTCCGGCGTGTGGTTGAACTGGGAGAAGACGATGTTCCAGATTTCCAGGTAGCGTTCGTTTTCCCCACCCGGGTAGTTCTCGGGATCGTCGTCAGCCAGGTTATTGAATTCCTGTCCCCGGTCGTAGAAGATTTCCGTGTCCGGGCCGGATGGACCCTGACCAATATCCCAGAAGTTGTCTTCGTCCGGAATCAGGTGATCCTTGGCCACGCCGACTTCACGCCACTTGTTGTAGGCATCGTGGTCCTTTGGGTAGTAGGTGATGTAGAGCCGCTCGGGGTCAAAGCCAAACCACTTGTCGGACGTCAGCAGCTCCCAGGCCCAAGGAATGACCTCGTTCTTGAAGTAGTCACCAACGGAGAAGTTCCCCAGCATTTCAAACATGGTGTGGTGACGAGCGGTCTTGCCGACGTTTTCAATATCGTTGGTCCGAATACTCTTCTGGGATGAGGTCATCCGCGGGTTTTCCGGAACGACCTTCCCGTCAAAGTACTTCTTCATCGTGGCCACCCCGGAGTTGATCCAGAGCAGCGTTGGGTCGTTGACCGGCACCAGTGAGGCACTCGGCATGATCTTGTGGCCGTGTTCCTCAAAGAACTTTAAGTACATCCGCCGAACCTGAGCACTGTTCAGCTTCTTTAGCTTCTTCATGATATCTCCCTTTCAAAAAAACAAAATCCATCCTTGCGATCAGAGACGCCGGACGACGCGGTACCACTCTGCTTGCAACGATGGATTTCGTTTACCTCTTTATTCTCGACAGTTGCCGAGTTGAATATCAAATTGTCTGAATGGGGAGCACCCAGGGGGATCTCATCGACCGTTTCACCATCCCGGCCGTCGCTGAAAATCAATCCCAGTGGGCATATCCCAAACGAGTCATATTATAGCGGACTCCGCCGGTAAAATCAACGCCCATTTCGTTCCCGCCGGTGTTGGCGTTGACGGGCCCGCTTGGCCTTGCGGATCTTGTGCCGCACTTCCAGACGACGTTTTTGCTGTTCGTCCTCCTTGATGGCCCGTTTAATCCGCTTCTTGTAGCCCGGCTTGACCGTCTTCTTGGTCTTCTTAACAAAGCCCTTCATCGTTGGGTCCAGGGCCTCCTGCTTGCGCCGATAATTTTGCCGCCGGTTCCGGTCGTGAGTGGTCACCAGCCGACCGTGTTTTAGTTCCTTCGGGATGAACTTGATCCCCCGCTCCTCCAGTTTAGCGATCAATTCGTCCTCGGCTGGCGCGTACAGGGTAATCGCGGTTCCCGACATCCCGTTGCGTCCGGTCCGGCCAACCCGGTGCACGAAGTATTCCAGGTCGGTCGGGATATCGTCGTTGATGACCAGGGAAACGCCGTCGATGTCGATTCCCCGGGCGGCCAGGTCGGTGGCCACGACGTACTGGTACTCCAGGTTGCGGATCTGGCGCATCGTGCGCTTGCGCTGCCGGGCTTCCAAGCCCCCGTGAATCATGGCGACCTTTAACCCCTGTTTCTCCAGGTAGTGGGTCAGTTCTTCCACCCGCTCCTTGGTGTTAGCAAAGACCAGCGCTAGATAGGGTTCCCCCATCGTCAGCAGGCGGTAGATCAGTTGATTCTTGTCCTGACCCTTGGTCGACAGCAGCCAGTTCTCCACGTCTGGATTGATGACCGCCTGGGTCGGGATCTCTTCGACTAACGGATTAGCCATGTACTTCTTCAAAAACGGCCGCAGCTTTTGCGGAATGGTGGCCGAGAAGACCATCATCTGCAAATCGTCGGGGAAGTTGCTGGCAATTTGATCAACCGGGGCCAAGAAGCCCATGTCGAGGGTCATGTCGGCCTCATCAACCACAAACATCGTCGCGGTATGGATGTCCAGTGCCTGGCTCTTGACCAGGTCCAAAACCCGGCCCGGCGTCCCGATCACTAGTTGGGGCTGCTTGCGGGCCAGTTGGTCGACCTGGTGCTGCTTGTCCGTCCCGCCGACGTAGTTATGAATGGTCAAGGGCGTGGGGGCAAACTTGTTCAACTGCTTAGCGGCCGCGTAGATCTGGTAGGCCAGCTCCCGGCTCGGGGTGGTGATGACCGCCTGAACGCTCTGGTTCTCCGGGTCGATCTTGGCAAAGATCGGCAACAAGAAGGCGTGGGTCTTCCCGCTCCCGGTGGCGGATTGGCCAACCACGCTCTGCCCGTTTAGGATATCCGGGATCACCCGTTCCTGAATGGCCGTTGGTTGATGGAAGTTAATCGCCTGGACCGCCTTGATCAGGTACGGTGGCAGCTTAAAGTCCTGAAACGTTTTTTTACTCATTGCATTTTCCTTTCACTTAGTCCTGGGCATCGGCCGTCGTTAATTGGTCAAGCTCAGCAACGACCTGCTTGATCTCGTCCTGGTCCTTTGCCTTGGCGCCGCTGGCCAGTTCATGGCCACCGCCATCGTGGTGCTTAGCCAGTTCGTTGATTGCCGGGCCCTTGGAACGCAGGCGGATCCGGTAGTGACCGTCCTCTTGTTCCACAAAGATTGCCCAGGCCTTGACGTCTTTGATCCGCCCCGGCAGCGAAACCACCGCCGAAGTCCCCGCCTCGGTCAGGCCAAACTTCTTCAGCAAATCGTTAGTCAAAACGACGTAAGCGGCCCCGTGATCGAGGATCGTCAGGTGCTCATAAACGTAGGCCGACAGTCGAGCCAGCGGCAGGGTAATTTCGTTTTCCCGCCGACTAATGGCCGCGGCATCAGCACCGGCAGCCATCAACGCACCGGCCACAAGCAGTGTCCGCGGTGAGGTTGCCGGATAGAGGAAGCGTCCGGTATCACCGATGATCCCGGCGTAGAGGGCACTGGCCGCCTCCTTTGGCAGAGTCAGTTCCTTTGCGAAGCGCTGGTAGAAGTCGTAAATCATCTCGGAACAACTGGAGGCTTCCGGTAGAACCCACATCAAGTCACCGAACGGTTCGTCGTTCGGGTGGTGGTCGATCTTGATCAACTCATCTCCGTTATTAAAACGCCGGTCGTCAATCCGCGGCGCATTGGCCGTGTCGGTGACGATTACCAGGGCATCGTCAAAAGTTTGGTTGTCAATTTCATCCATCGTGCCGATCCAATCAAAGCCTGGAATGTGCTTGCCGACCACGTAGATCTGCTTGTACGGGAAGGACGCCTTGAGGATTTCGGCCAAACCGACCTGGGAGCCAATGGCATCCGGATCGGGGCGCTGGTGACGGTGAATGATGATCTTATTGTATTTTTTAATCTGTTGGAAAATTGCTGCTAATTGATCAGCCATGGTACTAGCCCCTTACTTAAAAAATATTCTAACAATTCAGTATACCAGCAAAGTTTAAACTAAAAAAGTCACGCGCTAGTTTGCGCATGACTTTTAATTAATTTTGGATTACTTCTTAGCAGCGTCCATTGCGTGGCCACCAAAGCCGTTCCGCAGTGCGGAAACAACCTTACCATCGAAGGAATCATCCTGCATTGAACGGAACCGTTGACTCAGGGCTTCGTAGATAACCGGAGTAGGAACTTGCTTGTCCATTGCATCCATCAAAGTCCAGTGAGCTTCACCAGAACTGTGCATCCGGCCGGCGATCTTGTCCAGGTGTGGGTCCTTTTCAAAGGCTTCTTGAGCCAGTTCCATCAGCCATGAACGGATAACAGAACCGTGGTTCCACATCTTGGCAACGGCAGCGTTGTCATAGTCAAAGTCAGAAGCTTCCAGAACTTCGAAACCTTCACCCATGGCTTCCATCATCCCGTATTCGATGGCGTTGTGAACCATCTTCAGGTAGTGACCGGAACCAGCCTTACCAGTGTAAAGGTAGCCATCCTTTTGAGCAATGCCGTCAAACAGTGGGGCAATCCGTTCGTTGAAGACGTCTTCTTCGTCCCCACCGATCATGAAGTTACCGTCCTTGAGGGCACCCTTCCAACCACCGGAGGAACCGCAGTCGAAGTAGTGAATACCCTTTTCGGTGAACATGCGGTTGTGACGCATGGAGTCCTTCCAGAAAGTGTTCCCACCATCGATAACAGTGTCGTCAGAGTCCAGCAGTTCTGCCAGTTGATCCATCGTGGCATCAGTTGGCTTGCCGGCTGGTACCATGACCCAAACAGTCCGGGATGGGTTAAGCTTCTTAACCATTTCTTCCAGGCTGTATGCAGCTTCAGCACCGTAAGAAGCAGCTTCATCAACCAGCTTCTTGTCAAGGTCAAAGGCTACGACTTGGTTGTCGTTACGCAACATGTTTTGGCAAAGGTGGATACCCATCTTACCTAAACCAATCAATCCGATTTGCATTAGATTTTTCCCTCCTGTATTTACGTCTCGTCGGGCAATGCGACCCAAACGAGGAGTAAGACGCCTAAACGTCATGTTTGATTAGCTTGTGAAAACAAGCTTTAATCAAACGTCCGATAAAAGTTTCCCACGTTTTGAAAGATTAGTCAATTACTTTTCTTGATTATCTTCCGGGGCTGCTGAATCGGCCTTTTGATCATCAGCGTCTTTTTCTGGAGCAGGAGCGGCTGCTTCCTTCTTGGCTTCGTCGTCTTGCTTGGTTTCATCACCCTGCTTTTCTTCAGTAGTTTCAGCTGATTGCTGAGCACTTTGATCAGCAGTTTGTGGCTTAACGACCCGGGCAATTGCAACCATGTCAAAGGTCAGGTAAATACCTTCGCAGTCCAGCGTAACGGTCCGGTCCTGCTTGTTGATGGAGTCAATCTTCCCGTGCAGGCGACCAATCGTAACAACTTCGTCACCCTTGTGCAAACCGTTCATCATGTCCTGGTGCTGCTTACGTTGCTTTTGTTGTGGCCGGATCATGAAGAAGTACATCAGAGCAATCATCAACAGGATTAAGATGATGCCTGAGTAACTGCTGGCCCCGGCACTAGAGGCACCTAAAATTCCAAAAGTTAAACTATTCACAGTAATATCCATCCCTTCAAAAATGTTCAACAATAACTGTAACAAAAATCGTTATAAAAAGCTACATCTCCGCCGGATCCAGGTTAAATTCTGCCAGGCAGTCAGCCACACTATTGGCAGCAATGGCCGCCCGTAGTTTGGCTAGGGCCTGGTTGACCGTAAAGAGATTGTGCAAAAGTAAATAACGTTCCCCCAGCGGCTGGCGGCGGACCAGGAGCCGGTGGATCCAGGCGCGGGAAATTCCCGCCTGGCAGACCGGACAACTGCATCCTGGAACCAGGACCCGTTGATCCAGCGCCATGTGATCCCGATCCAGGTGCAATCGCCGGGCCCCCACCAGGGCATTCCCCATGCTGGCTTCTCGGCCGGCCAGGTCACTGTCGATCAGGTCAACCCCATTGCTGGCCAGGAGCAGGAGCTGCCGGAGATCACCACTGGTCGGCAGGTAACGTAGCTTAAGTGCCGGCAGCATGGTAATAACTTCCTTGACCAGTCGGACTTGTTCTTCGGTCGGCACCGCAGCATCCACGCCGGCGATGCTGTAACCGGCTGCACTGGCAGGCACGGCATTTACGTTGGCCCGGCGCGCCCGCTTCAGTCCCCCGCCGACGACTGTTGCCAGACAATTTTCTGGCAGCGGTTCGCTTTGGAGCCAGGCGGCAGTCTGTTCCACCGCCGCATTCAAGTCGTCCACCGGAGCATAATAGTCCGCCATCCGGGCAAAGCTTTGCCGTAAATCTGCCCCAAGTGCCTGCTGGACAGCTAGTGCATCTGCTGGGGTATAGAAATGCATTGCCCCCGTTTGCGGATCATGGAAATTGACTCCAGCCGGCTTGCGGCCCCGGGGCTTGGCCCAGGCGTAGGCTTGCTCGGCCCCCGAGTCGGTGATGATCAGGCCATCCCAGTGCGTTAGCGTGTGCAGGTCCGGCAATTCGGTCAGGTGGTCCTTAAACTGCCGCCAGGAATCCAGGACGTCACATTTGATAAGCTGGGTCCCACATTGGTGCAGCTCCGTGGATGTCAGGGTGGTGGTGGCACTCCCCGTTTGTACGATGGCCGGGGTCAGTGCCTGACGGCTATTAACCGTCAAATTACCAGTCCGGGCTGCACCGCTTTTTTGGTACTGGACTTGAAAATTAATCTGTGCTGTCATTTTAACCTCATTTCCCGGTCGAGTACTCGATTCCCAGGTGCTGGTAGGCCGCCGGGGTCACCAAACGGCCCCGGGGCGTCCGGCTGATAAAGCCGATCTGCAGCAGGTAGGGTTCGTACATTTCTTCGATCGTGTTGGTTTCTTCACCGATGTTAGCGGCGATCGTCTTCAAACCGACCGGGCCACCATTATAGAACTTAATCATCGTCAGCAACATCTTGCGGTCGATTTCGTCGAGTCCCCGGTTATCCACCTGAAGGAGGTCCAGGGCGCGTTTGACGGTCGCCGAATCGATGCTGGGTTTGCCGGCAACCTGGGCAAAGTCGCGAACCCGCTTCAGCAGCCGGTTAGCAATCCGCGGCGTTCCCCGCGACCGTAGTGCCAATTCGTGGGCTCCCTCGTCCTCAATCTTAGTGTTAAAGATCTTGGCCGAGCGGAAGATAATCTGCGTCAGCTCTTCCTGGTTGTAGTAGTTCATATGCTCCACGATCCCAAACCGGTCCCGCAGCGGTGCCGAGAGCATTCCCGCCCGCGTCGTCGCGCCAATTAAGGTGAAGGGCGGCAACGGGAAGTGGACCGGATGGGCGGTCGGCCCCTCGCCGACCACAATATCGATATAGTAGTCTTCCATTGCCGAATAGAGCATTTCCTCGACCACCTTTGGCAGGCGGTGAATCTCGTCGATGAATAGCACGTCGCCGGGCTTGAGTTCATTCAACAATGCCACCAGGTCCCCCGGCTTTTCGATCGCCGGCCCGCTGGTGGTCTTGATGTTGACGGCCATCTCATGGGCAATCACCATCGCCAGGGTCGTCTTCCCCAGTCCCGGTGGCCCATAGAGCAGGACGTGGTCAAGCGCCTCTTCCCGGGCCTGGGCCGCCTGGATGTAGACATTTAATTCGTGCTTGATCTTCGCCTGGCCAATGTAGTCAGCCAAGCGCTGGGGACGCAGGGTAAGTTCCAATTGCTCCTCTTCCTGGTTTTGCGATTGATCAGACATGATTCCATGGTCTTGGTCAGCCATCTAATCCCTCCTCACTAATTAATCAGTCGTAGTGCTAGCCGCAGGTACTCATCGGTGGTCGTGGCTTCAGCTTCAAGCAGCTCCTTTTTGATCTTCTTGATCTCCCGTTCCCGATAACCCAGGGCGCTCAGGGCCGCCAGGGCATCGTCTAAGGCCGGGTTGGCCGTCGCAGTTGCCGACTGGTCTGCTGTCAACAGGCTGCCCGTTGCCTGGTCCGCAATCTTGTCCTTGAGATCCAGCACAATCTGGGAAGCTGTCTTCTTGCCGATTCCTGGGAACTTGGTCAGGTAGCCAACATTGTTATTGGCAATGGCGTCAATCAAGCCCTGGTGGTCCGGGTTGGCCAGGATTGCCAGGGCGCTCTTGGGACCAATCCCAGAAACGTTGATCAGCTGCAAGAAGAGCCGCTTTTCCGCTTGATCGACGAAGCCAAAGAGCGTGATCGAATCGTCGCGCACGGCCTGGTAGACATAGATGCGGACCCGTTGCGTTTCGTCCACCTGGTAGCGGTACGGGTTGGCCACCAGCAGCTGGTAGCCGACGCCGCCCGCCTCCACGACAACGTACTGGGGCGTCACAATGGTAACGAGCCCCGTGATGTATTCATACACAGTTCATCCCTACTTTTCTTAAAATTCGTGATCATCAAATTCATCGGCGAACGGGACGTGGCTGTCCTGGATTCGCTTAAACATCTTTTCGAGGTCTTGGTCATTGAAATGGACCGTAACCGGCCGGCCGTGCGGACAGTTGAAGGGGTTCTCACACAAAGACAGCCGGTGTAAGAGGGCCCGGGCTTCTCGTGAGTCGAGGTGGTGGTTGGCCTTGATGGCCCGTTTGCAACTCATCATGATGGCAGTCTTCATCCGGAAGTCGCGAACGCTAATCTTACCGTCTTTGATCAGCCACTCGATCATCTCTTTGGCCGTGTCCTCCTCTTGGCCCTCCTTAAACCAGGTTGGGTGAGAGCGGAGAATAAAGCTGTTTTGCCCGAAGGCCTCCAAGTTTAGCCCGACGCTTGCCAGGGTGTCCAGGTGGGCATTGATCGTCATCGCGTCAACCGTGGAGTAGTTTAGCACCAACGGTACCAAGAAGGCCTGCTGGTCCGGACTGACCTGACCGATCTCCTTGCGGAAGCGCTCATAGTTGATTCGTTCCTGGGCAGCATGCTGGTCGACGATGTAGAGGCCATCCCCAGCCTGGGCAAGCAAGAAGGTTCCCTGCAGCTGGCCAATGTATTGAAGGTCCGGAAAGCGCTTCTGCTGCTGATCGGACTTGTCGTGCACGTCGAGCTCCAAATTTTTGCTTGAGCGGGTCGCTGAATGCGCCGGAATCGTTTCAGCTGACGTCGGGGTGCCAAACGGTCCCACAGCACCCTCGTTTTGGTAACGCTGATCAAAGGCCTGCATTGTCGGGCTTGCCAGTTCAGCGGCCCGGTGAATAATCACCGGAGCAAGCAGCTCGCTGTCGCTTCCCTCCGCGCTCGCTGGCCCTGCCACAGTTTCACTAGCCGGAGCTTGACTGGCGGGCGCCTCTTCATTGGGATCGGCGGGGCTGACCTGGTAGGTTTGCGCCGCCTCTTTTAAACGCTGGTCGAGTTTGGCAACGTCAGCCGCGCTGGGCCCGAAGCCGGTCGGGTTAACATCTGGAATCAGATTTTCAGTCGCAATCCGCCGCCGAATTGTCGCAGCGATCAGCTTGGTCAGCTGATCTTCCTTGCTCAAACGAACCTCGCGCTTGGCCGGATGAACATTAACGTCGACCAGGACCGGATCGAGATCGATATTGACGACCGCGATCGGGTAACGCCCCACCATCAGCTTGGACTCATAGCCCTGGATGATGGCCTTGGTTAGTTCAAAATTGCGAATATAACGATGGTTAATCGTGATCGTGATGTACTGGCGCGAGGCCCGGGTCAATTCCGGCAGTGAAACAAAGCCGCTGACCTGAAAATCATCATCCTGGCCATGGATCTCCAGCATCTTGCGACCGGCCGCAATTCCGTAAATCGCAGCTACCACCTGCTGGAGATTGCCGTTGCCGGCAGAGCGAAAGATCTCCTTGCCATTGTGGGTGAAGCTAAAAGCAACGGCCGGGTTGGCCAGGGCCAGGCGGTTAATAATATCGGTGATCCGGGTCAGCTCGGTATGGGGTGACTTCAGGTATTTCAGCCGAGCTGGCGTGTTGAAGAAGAGGTCGCGCACCTGGACATCCGTTCCCTGGCGGGCGGCCGCCGGTTTCTTTTCTACCACCTGCCCACCGCGGAGATGGATCTGGGTGCCAGCTAGTTGATCACGTTGGGCGGTAATCATCAAGACGTCCGCTACCGAGGCGATACTGGGCAGGGCTTCACCACGAAAACCCATCGTCTGCACGCGAAAGAGATCCCGGCGGTTGGCAATCTTGCTGGTGGCGTGGCGCTGAAAGGCCAGTTCCACGTCGTCTTGTTCAATCCCATCCCCGTCGTCGATCACCCGGATGCTGTCCAGGCCGGCGTTTTCAACGATCACGTCGATCCGGTGACTATGAGCATCCAGTGAGTTTTCAACCAGTTCCTTGACGATCGAGGCGGGCCGTTCAATCACCTCCCCGGCCGCAATCTGATCGGCTAAGACCGTATCTAGTTCATGAATCTTTCCCACACGTATCGCCTCACTTTAATTTTTGTTGCCATTGATAGATCTGGTTCATGACCTCCATCGGCGTCATTCCCATCAGATTGAGTTCTTTTAACTGGTGCAGAATCTTCTCGCCCTTGGTAGACTTGGCTTTCTGCGGGGCCGGCGCAAAGAGCTCCATCTGACCGTTGGCATCCATCGCCGATGTTGCTGGCTCAGACGGCTGAGCGCTTGGGGCCGTGGATTCTTCCGTCGCTGAAGTTTCTTCCACCCGGTCGGCACTGGCTGGCTGATGGTAGGTCACCGCCGTCTTCTTTTCGTTTAATGGCAGGGTAACCGCCTTTTCCTCCAGCTCGCCTAAGATCTGGTCAGCCCGCTTGAGCAGTGAATCCGGCATCCCGGCCAGCTTGGCCACGTGGATCCCGTAGGACTTGTCAGCAGGACCCGCGCTGACCTTGTGCAGGAAGACCAGCTCGCCGTTCTTTTCGGTGGCCCCGACGTGAACGTTCTTTAGGCGCGGCAGGGTCTTTTCCAGGTCGGTCAGTTCGTGGTAGTGGGTCGAGAAGAGGGTCTTGGCGCGGACGTGTTCATGAACGTACTCAATGATCGCCTGAGCCAGGGCCATCCCGTCATAGGTCGCCGTTCCCCGCCCGATCTCGTCAAAGAGGATCAGACTATGGTCGGTGGCATGCTTTAGGGCGTTGTTGGCCTCCATCATTTCCACCATGAAGGTACTCTCCCCGGAAATCAGGTCGTCGGCGGCCCCAATCCGGGTGAAAATCTGGTCAAAGATCGGCAGTTCAGCCGACTTAGCGGGCACGAAGCAGCCCATCTGCGCCATCACCGCCGTCAGAGCCAGCTGCCGCATGTAGGTACTCTTCCCCGACATGTTAGGCCCCGTGATCAGGAGAATATCGGTCTGATCATCCATCAAGACGTCGTTGGGCACGTACTCCTGGTGGCCCATGAACTTTTCCACGACCGGGTGGCGGCCGTCTTTAATCATCAGCTTGTGGCCGGTGTTCATCTGCGGCCGGACGAAGTGGTAATCCTCGCTGACCACGGCAAAGCTCTGCAAAACGTCTAGTTCCGACAGGGCGGCAGCCAGTGACTGTAGCCGCTTGATCTGCTTTTTTACCTGTTCCCGGACGGCAGCGAAGAGATCGTATTCCAATGCGGTCGACCGCTCCTGAGCCTCCATGATCAGGGCTTCCTTTTCCTTTAATTCTGGTGTGGAGAAGCGCTCGGCATTGACCAGGGTCTGCTTGCGCTCGTAACGATCTTTGGGAATCTTGCTCAGGTTGACCTTGGTGACTTCAATGTAGTAGCCAAAGACATGGTTGTAGCCAATCTTGAGGTTGCCAATCCCGGTGACCTCCCGCTCGTGACTCTGCAGGTCGGCGATCCAGCGCTTGCCGTTGTTCATCGCGTCCCGGTACTGGTCGAGTTGCTTGTTATAGCCGTCCTTGATTACCCCACCATCGGTAACGGAGATCGGTGGGTCCGCGATAATTGCCCGATCGATCAGGTCGGCAATGTCACTGAGCGGATCCAGGCGTTTTTCCAGGTCGGCAAAGACGGGCGAATCCAGCGTTTCCAGGACGTACTTGATCTTAGGCACCTGAAGCAAGGAGGTCTTTAGCTGGATCAGGTCCCGGCCGTTAACACTCCCGTAAGCGACCCGCCCTGCGAGACGCTCCAGGTCGTAAACCTTGATCAGCTCATCTTGAATATTGCTGCGCTCAAAGTAGTGGTCGAGCAGTTCCTGAACCTTATCCTGACGCGCACTAATTTGATCGGGATCAATCAGTGGCCGGTCTAGCCAGCGTTTCAAGAGCCGACTCCCCATCGCGGTTTTGGTCTCATCCAAAAGCCAGGCGAGGGTCCCCTGACGCTTGCCACTGCGCATGTTGGTCGTCAGCTCCAGGTTGGTCTTGGAGTAGTGATCAATCTTCATAAAAGAGCTCGGTAAGTAGGCAATCGCCCGCTGCATGTGGGCCAAGGAACGCTTCTGAGTCGTCAGTAAATAGGAAACCAGCAGGGCTACCACGTGCTTTTGCTGCTCATCCTCCAGGTCCTGGGTCAAATAGGAAACCTCGGCGTTCTTCAGGATCTGTGGCTGGTGCGACTGAAGGATGTTGCGTTGTTTGAGCTGGGTGGTCAGTTCCGTCGGCAGCTCACCGTCAACCACCGTTTCCTTGCTCTGCAGGTTGACCAGTTCGTTGACAATCGCTCCCACACTGTCGAGGGTGGTCGTCTTCAGCTCCCCGGTCGACAAGTCGGTGTAGGCCAGGCTGAACTTGCCCGCCGCGCTGATGGCCGTCAGGTAGTTATTTTGCCGGGCCGCATCCCCGGTGAGGTCCATCTTCGTCCCGGGCGTGATCAGGCGAGTGACGGCCCGCTTGACCATTCCCTTGGCCTTCTTGGGATCCTCCATCTGCTCGCAAATGGCCACCTTGTAGCCCTTATCAATTAAAATATCGACGTAGTTATTCACCGCCCGATGTGGCACCCCACACATCGGGATCGGATTTTTGGCGCTGTGGTTGCGGGTCGTCAGGGTCAGTTCCAGCAGCTGGG
The DNA here is from genome assembly GCF_026413145.1 of Limosilactobacillus kribbianus. Lineage (GTDB taxonomy): Bacteria > Bacillota > Bacilli > Lactobacillales > Lactobacillaceae > Limosilactobacillus > Limosilactobacillus kribbianus. Next base: position 27,492 of record NZ_JAOVYZ010000002.1, read on the forward strand.
CTCCCTTGATCGCATCATCATTAAAGAGCTCGTAAAAGTCCCCAAGGCGGTAGAACAGGAAGGCGTCTGGATATTGGTCCTTGACCTGTTGGTACTGCTCCATCATCGGCGTCAATTTCTTTGTCAATTCACTTCACCTCATGAAATTTTTCTAAATATCAATCATTGTTCGCGCCATTGAATCGTTTTAAACACATCATTTATTATATTTTCTGCCCAGGAGCGGCGCAAGAGAAACGCGCACCGAACAAAAAAGGCTGGGAGCTAACCCGGCCTTTTTGCTGTTATCTAGCTGTAAATGCTATCGCGCCTTATTTGGCGTAATCGACGGCGCGAACTTCACGAATCACGGTCACTTTGATATGGCCCGGATATTCAAGCTGCTCTTCAATTTGCTGCTTGATATCATGAGCCAGTGTGGTGGCTTCCAGATCAGAAATCTTCTTTGGCTTGACGATGACCCGCAGTTCACGACCAGCCTGAATTGCGTAACTATGGTCAACACCATCGTAATTATTTGCTATGCTTTCGAGCTTCTTTAAGCGCTGAATGTACTGTTCAAGCGACTCGCTTCGTGCACCAGGACGGGCACCGGAAATGGCATCGGCGGCCTGGACCAGAACGGCAATTACTGAGGTCGGGGCCACGTCGCCGTGGTGAGAGGCAATCGTGTTGATGACGACCTTGTTTTCCTTGTACTTGCGGGTCAGTTCAACCCCTAGTTCAACATGGGAGCCATCAACCTCGTGGTCAACCGCCTTGCCGATATCATGCAGCAGCCCGGCCCGCTTGGCTAAGGCGACATCCTCGCCCAATTCACTGGCCATAATTCCGGCCAGTTTGGCAACTTCGATCGAGTGGTCGAGCACATTTTGCCCGTAGCTGGTCCGGTACTTCATCCGCCCAACCGTCTTGATCAGGTCCGGGTGCATGGAGTGAATGCCCAGGTCAAAGAGGGCCTGCTCACCGGTCTCCCGCAGCTGGTTATCCATTTCCTTGCGGGCCTTTTCAACGGCTTCTTCAATCCGAGCTGGATGGATCCGGCCGTCCTGAATCAGCTTCTCCAGAGCAATCTTAGCAATTTCCCGCCGCACCGGATCAAAGCCGCTTAAAACGACTGCTTCCGGCGTGTCGTCGATAATCAGGTCGATCCCGGTCAAGGTTTCCAGGGTCCGGATGTTCCGCCCCTCTCGACCGATGATCCGGCCCTTCATATCGTCATTTGGCAGAGTAACAACTGAAACCGTCGCCTCGGAGACAACGTCCGCGGCACTGCGCTGAATAGCTTCGACGATCAGCTTCTTGGCGTTGCGATCAGCAGTCAATTCCGCCTCCTGCTCGCTGTCACGGATCAGGACCTCCCGTTCGGTCTTCAGTTGGTCTTTCATTTCACTCAATAACTGTTGTTTGGCATCCTCGTGGGTCATCTCGGCAACCTTTTCAAGTTCTGCTTGCCGCTGCTCCACTAAGGCCGCTGCCTTTTTCTGTGATTGATGAAGTCGTTCCGTCTGCTGATCCAGCTTGTGTTCGCGTACCCCGACCGTGTTTTCACGTTTTTCCAAGGCGTTGTCCTTGTGGTCGAGCGACGTCTCCCGCTGCAAGAGCCGGTCTTCCTGGCGCTGGATTTCGCTGCGCCGCTGCTTAAGCTCGGCTTCGACCTGCTCACGGTAGCGGTGACTGTCTTCCTTGGCTTCCAGGATGGCCTCTTTTTTCGCCGTTGCCGCTTGGTTCTTGGCGTCCGCAATGATCCCCTCAGCATCCTTGTGGGCCTCTGCAACCCGTTTTTCATAGGAGGATTTGCGAACGGCATAGCCGATAATAATCCCGACAACCATAGCAAGCGCGGCGAAAATTATTAATTTCATCATTTCACCTCCGCTTCAACTATTTTGTTGTTGGTTAATAAAATTAATTTCACCGTGTCATGTAAAAAACATCACACAAAGTAAATTTTAAGCTTGCCCAAGTGGGGTGTCAACCATTGAATTTCACAATTGAAAGGAAAAGGGCCCAGTCCAGATATTTCCTGGACTGACCCCCGATTGGATTCATGCCTTGTTAAGCAATTATTCTTCCGTATTTGCCTGATCCTGATCCGCTTCCTTAGCTGCGGGTGAGTCTTGTTCACCCTCGCTTGGACTCAGTGGATCCATTCCGTAGGCAACCCGGACTTTGTTCATCAGTTCGGCCATCTGGTCAGGATGATCGGCCAACCACTTCTTGGCATTCTCACGTCCCTGACCGATCCGGTCCGATCCGTAAGAGTACCAAGCGCCGCTCTTGTTGACCAGGTCCTTTTCAACCGCCATGTCGAGAAGCTCCCCGGTCTTGGAAATCCCTTCCCCGTACATGATGTCAACTTCACAACGCTTGAACGGTGGCGCCACCTTGTTCTTAACGATCTTGACCTTGGCCCGGTTACCGATGACGTCGGTCCCGCTCTTGATCTGTTCGGCCCGCCGAATCTCCATCCGAATCGTGGCGTAGAACTTCAGGGCCCGACCACCAGTCGTCGTCTCAGGGTTCCCGAACATCACCCCGACCTTTTCACGAATCTGGTTGATGAAGATGGCGATGGTCTTGGTCTTGTTGATCTCACCGGAAAGCTTCCGCAGAGCCTGAGACATCAGCCGGGCTTGCAAGCCGACGTGGGCATCCCCCATCTCACCTTCGATTTCGGCCCGGGGAACCAGGGCTGCCACTGAGTCCACAACCACCAGGTCAACAGCACCACTGGAGATCAGAGCGTCAGCAATTTCCAGACCTTCCTCACCGGTGTCCGGCTGGGAAAGCAGGAGGTTGTCGACGTCGACTCCCAGGGCAGCCGCATACTGCGGATCAAGGGCGTTTTCGGCGTCAATATAGGCCGCCGTACCACCCTGGCGCTGTACTTCGGCAACTGCGTGCAGGGCCACCGTTGTCTTCCCAGAACTTTCGGGTCCGTAGATTTCAACGATCCGGCCACGAGGATAGCCGCCGACACCGAGGGCCTTGTCAATTGCCAGCGAGCCGCTGGAGACGGTGGCGATCTTCATGTCGGCTGCGTCACCCATCCGCATGATTGAACCCTTACCAAAGTTCTTTTCAATCTTTCTAATTGCAACATCAAGTGCAGCTTTTCGCTGATCAGCCAATTAGATTTCCTCCTTTGTATCGAAATATCCGTGAATTAATCATAACAGTTTTCCACAAAAAAACAAGAAAAATGCGAACAATGGTTCGATTATTTTTGCAGGGCGTGATAAATCATTTGCAGTCCGTGCTGGACACTCTGCCGGCGGATCTGTTGGCGACCAACGTAGGCTCCCAGGTGCAGCTGACGGGTCATTGTCGCCTGTCCCTGGATTGAGAGCCCAACCCAGACTGTTCCAGCTGGCTGGCCTTCCAGCGAATCAGGACCGGCAACCCCGGTAAAACCGATCCCGACCGCAACCCCAAGGCGCTGACGACTCTTCTCGGCCATCTGAGCAGCCGTCTGGGAGCTGACAACCCCGTAACGCTCAATCAGCTGTGGATCAATCCCCAGCAGGCGTTCCTTGGCGCTAGCGGCGTAGGTCACGAAGCCACCGTCAAAGACATTCGAGGCCCCGGGAACCGAGCAGATGGTGCTCTGGAACATCCCCCCGGTCAGGCTCTCGGCCGCCGTCACCTTCAAGTGCCGCTGCTTGAGCAGTTCCACAACTTGGGCTGCCAGCGAGCAATCATCGCCGACGCCGAAGAAGTAAGCTTCTTCCTTGGCAACGATCGCCGCCTGGGCCCGGTCCAATAACGCCGTGGCGGTTGCCTCGGGCAGGTCATGAACAGTCATCCGGACCTGGATAGCATCCGGCTGGACATAGGAAGTGATGACCACCTGGTGCAGGTCGCCCGTCGCCTCCGCGATTTCGTCCATCAACAGGGATTCCGGCCGGCCGAAGAAGTTGAGGGTCCGGCTGACAATCTGCCGTTCACCTTCGACAATTTTTTTCAGCCGTGGCAGGACCTCCTGGTTAACCATCGCCGTAAATTCGCGCGGCGGTCCCGGCAGGACGATTAGCCGCCGTCCGTCACGCTCGTACCAGCTGCCCAGCGCAAGCCCGACCGGATTGGCCAATGTCGTTCCCCCGCTCAGGTACATGGCCTGCTGAACGTTTTCCGGCATCATTGGCTCCTGACGCTGTCGAAAGCTCTCACGAATCCAAGCCCAGTGATCCTCGTCACGCGTCAAGCGTACACCCAGGGCAGCGGCCACCCCGCGCAGAGTAACGTCGTCCGCCGTTGGACCCAGGCCACCGCAAACAAAGACCAGGTCCGCATTCTGCCAGGCCGTCCGAACGGCGGTCTCCAGAAGATCGAGCTGATCGGGTACCGTCAGTTGCCGAGCGGCCGTAATGTCAAGTTTGCCGAGCTGTTGGGACAAGAAGGGCGCGTTCGTGTTGACGATCTGCCCTAAGATGATCTCAGTACCGACTGAAATGATTTCTGCTTCCATTTAAATTTCACCCCTATATAGATAATACGTAAATTATAGCTCATCGCACTAAAAAAGAGTGGCCCGAATCCATTTTAGATTCAGCCACTCTTGGATTAATTTTATTTGAAGCCGTCGGAAAAGACGCCCCGGCCCTGAATGAAGTAGTCCACACCGGAGTAAATGGTGAAGAACAGGCAAATGTAGAGCATGATTTGACCAAACGGAATATTCCAAATGGCAAAGATGACGTTGTTCATCAGTAGGAAGATGATGGCGATGAACTGGGTCGTCGTCTTAATCTTCCCCGGCATCTTAGCCGCGAGCACAATCCCGCTCTGCTCAACCAGCAAAAGCCGCAGTCCGGTAACGGCTAATTCACGCCAGATGATAATTGAGGTTACCCAGGCAGGAACAACCTGATTCCCAGTCAGGACGATGAAAGCCGTCATAACCAGCAGTTTGTCCGCCAGCGGATCGGTAAACTTCCCGAAGTTGGTCACCAGGTGATTCTTCCGGGCGATCCGACCGTCCAGATTATCGGTGATCGTCGCCGCAATAAACAGGATCGCCGCAATCAATTGGGCAACCGGAATCGTGGCCCCCCAGAAAGTGACGCTCCCCCAAGAAAACGGCACTACCATCAAAATCAGGAAAAATGGAATAATAATTAACCGGACGACGGTTAATTTGTTAGGTAAGTTCACGGTCTAGTCCCCCTATTATCTTGTCTGCGTAGTCGATGCACTGGACGTTGCCGTCGTCTGCCGACTCGTGCTGTTAGCCGTTGTCGTTTGACTCGTCTGGCTGGTTGTTGAACTAGTCGAACTTGTCCGCGTGCTGGTGTTGGATGAACTCGTACTGCTAGTTGAACTCGAGGATGAAGATGAGGACGACTGGCTGCCAAAGTTGATCGTAACGGTCCGGGTGTTGTTATAGCTTCCGTTATTGGTAAAGTCGATCTTCTTGCCACCGATCTTCAGGGTGGTTGACTGAGCATTGCCGACCGTGATTACCAGCGTCGTCGTGTCCTTACCGACCTTCACACTGGTCTTTTGGTTGGCGTTTAAGGTCTTGTTCAAGAGATCGGTGCTGTTGTTGGCCCGAACCTGCATCCATGCCCGTGAGCTTGGATTAATCTGCAGGGTGGTGTCCTTAGTCAGTTTATCGGCAGTGTAGGTCACACTAGTGGAATTCCGGCTGCTCTGCTTGAGCTGGGTGGCCTTAGTAGCCGCCTTCTTAGTAGTTTTCTTGCTGGATGAAGAAGCCTTCTTCCGGCTCTCACCGGAAACCGAAACTGAGCTATTATCGATCTTGGTCGATGAATCACGATGGTTACGGGCAATCGCCGTAAACCAAATTGCGCCAAGAACCAGAATAATCACGCAAGCAATGATCACCGTTGGTAGGTAGCGCCGACTCTTGGAAACCTGAGTCCCCAACGTCTTGTGCTGGCTAGTCCGAGATTCCACGGCCTGAGTGATGTGCTCAGAATACTCCGCCGTTTTGGCCTTTGGCAGGTCGTCATCATACTCCTTCAGCAGTTCGTCGCCATCGAGGCCAACCGTATTGGCATACTGCTTGACAAAAGCCCGGATATAAAAATCACCGGGCAATTCATCGAACTTTTCGTCTTCAATTGCAATCAAATACCGCTTTTGGATCTTGGTAATCTGCTGAAGGTCGTCTAAGGTATAACCCTTCTCCTGGCGCGCTTCCTGCAGCTTCTTACCAATCTCCAGGTGTTTTTGTTCGCTATTGTTTTCGCTCATTTAGCTTACACTCCATTTATATGATTTCACTTATCCTTGCACATTATATCATGTTCTTGAACGGACAACAGTTAAGAAAAGGTAGCGTTTATTGATGGTGGGGAACTACTTGGTAGACGGAAATCCCCTGGGGGGTGATGAATTCCTTGGCTACTCGGTAGAGGTCCTCAATTGAAATCTCTTTGAGCAGCCGAATTTCGTCCATCAGGTTGGCCCCGTCAAAAAGCTTGTCAGCGTAACGATTGGCAATGGCTTCCGGCGAGTCCAACAAGCCAATCAGCCGTCCGAGCTCCGCATTCTTGATCCCAGCAAAACGCGTCCGAGCCGCGTCAATCTGCTTATCGGCACTTTCCAGGATGGCAACAATTTCGTCGGCAAAGCGTTCCATCTGGTCAGTATTCGAACTGAAGTAGGCAAAGTGGAAGCCCCGTTGCATTTCAAAGTTATAGCCAAAGGAATCGTCCAGTACCTCATTGTTGTAGAGCCGCAGGTAGTTGTCGGAGGTGTCGTCAAAGAGCACATCTAAAAGCAGATCAACAGCCAGCTTGTAGCGCAGCCGTTCCCGACCATCTTCAAACTGCTTGATGCCCCGCAGGCCCACCATTACCTTTGGCCGGGCGATGTTCATCGTCAGCGAACGGAACGGAATGACGTCGTGGGCGGTTGGGTCGTTAAGCTTGGTCAAGCGCCGTGGCGTTTCCGGAGTCGGGAAGTCCTTCCCGTTCTGATTGTCAATTACCCACTCCATCGTCTCTGCCGGATCAAGATTGCCAACCAAGAAGAGGTTCATGTTGCTTGGCTGGTAGAAGGTCCGGTAGCTTTGCATCAGGATCTGGGGAGTGATCTTGCTGATTGAATCGACCGTTCCCGCGATATCGATCCGCATCGGGTCGTGGGGATAGAGGTTGCCGATCAGGCCCAGGTAGAGCCGCCAGTCGGCATCGTCATCGTACATCTGGATTTCCTGACCGATGATCCCCTGTTCCTTGGCCACCGTCTTGTCCGTGAAGTAGGGATCCTGAACAAAATCAAGCAGAACGTCCAGGTTTTCCCGGAGATGGCTGGTGGTCGAAAAGAGATAGCTGGTCTGGGTGAAGCTGGTGTAGGCATTGGAGTCCGCGCCGAGCTTGCCGAAGAGGTCAAAGGCGTCGTGATCGGCCTTTTCAAACATCTTGTGTTCGAGAAAATGAGCCACCCCGTCCGGCACCGTTACCGCGCCCTCCTCGTGGTAGGGAATGAACTGATTATCAATGGAACCAAAATCGGTTGAAAAGGTCGCGTAGGTCTTATGAAAGCCCGGCATCGGCAGCAATTGCACCAACAGGCCGTTGGCAAGCCGTTGCCGATAGATTGTCCGGTTAAATTCTTGGTAAGTATACTGATCCATTTGCTTATTTTTCACCACTCAATAAATATGTCGCCTGCAGCTTTAATTCGGCGGCCACCCGTTGCACATCGGCGGCCGTCACCGCATTAATCTTGGCTGCCACGTCCCTGTCTTCCGGCAAGTCCAGCAGGGTCGTCAGCAACTGACGACCGAGGATATTATTGGCGTAGTCGTGGCTAGCACGGTATTGGTTAATCAGGCTGTCCTGCACTTCGGAAAGTTCTTGAAAGGAGAACTTCCCCGCGACAAGATCCGCCAGCTGCTGACCAATCAGCTCTTCCACCTTGGCCGCATCCTGGGCGCGGATCCCTGTCTGAATGCCTAGAAAACCGCTAAAGGGCAACAAGCGGCTGGTGGCATAGTAGGCTAGGCTAGCCTTTTCTCGGACATTAGTGAAGAGCTTGGAGTAAGGCGTCCCACCAAAGAGACCATTGAAGACCAGGCCCGCGTAATAGTTCCGGTCATGATAATAAACCGGCAGCCGATAGCCGAGGTTCAACTTGGCTTGAACAACGGACTGGTGCTCCGTGGCGCGTTGCACATCCTGGTAAAGGGACTGGCGATAATACGGCACCAGCGGGGCAACCGAGCGGCCATCAAATGGCAGCTGGGCAAAGGTGGCCCGGATCTTCTCGGGATCCACATCCCCCAGCACTAAAATGTTGACCTTATCGTTTTCAATCATCTGCTGATAAACCGGCACCAGATTTTGAGCCGTGAGCCCCGCAAGATCACTGACCTGGCCAAAGCTCGGAATTCTCATCGCGGAGTCTTCGGGATAGTAAAGCTTCATTAGCTGACGATTAGCATAAAACTGCTTGTCATCGTAGAGGGACATGATCGAACTCTTCAGGTTGTTGGCCTGGATTCGAAAGGTCGGCCCGTCAAACTCGTTTTGGTCAATCAGCGGGTGGAAAAGGATTTCATTGATCAGGTCCACCACCTGGTCGAAGAGATTGGTATCCGCGATCTGATCATTGACAAAGGTGGCCCGTAGACGAACCGTGTGCAGCTGGCCGACCCGGCCAACGCCCATGCCAACATAGGCCCCGTAGAGTTTTGCCAGCTGACGGGCCAAGGCAGTCTGTGTCGGATAGCGATGGGTGCTGGTCTCGAGCAGGTTGGCAAGGAGGTTCCGCGCGGTGGCATTTGTCCGCGTTTGCGGTGTCGTAAAATTAATTAGGACGTGATTCATCTTAAATTGTTTGGTGGGCAGCACATCCAGGTCCACACCACGAGCAAGATTAAAATGCACGGTCTTCGTGCTCCTTTCAAGAATTGTTCAAACGTTTGTAAATTAGGCAAGCGTTTAGTTTTCTACCGAAAAATTGTCACACTGGATAATCATACGTTATCTGGTCTTAAATTACAAACCAATCCCCCAATTTTGCCAAATTTTGTCAGCAAAAAAGGTCGGCCACGCGGTGTCGTGCCGACCTCTTACCTATTAATTATTGTAAGGTCCCAAGAAGCTGCTCTTGGTCCCGAACCATTTCTCGTTGATCTTCTCCAGTTGACCGTTCTTCTGCAGGCGGTTCAATCCGGCATTGACTTTACGCTTAAGGGTCTTGTCCCCCTTCCGCATCCCGACACCGAAGTATTCGACCGGCAGTTCCTTGGTCTTGTAGACCCGGTAGGCACTGCTGTTCTTTTGGTGCTTAACGTAGTAGTTGGCGTAAACCTCGTCCATTAGGATTCCCTGAATCCGGTTGGCGTTGAGGTCGATGAAGGCGTTCGGGAAGGTATCGTACATGATCGCCTGCTTGTTCTTGATCTTATCCTTAAGCAGCTTTGGCTTAGAATTTAAGACCGTGTCCCCGGTCGATCCGGTCTGGACCCCGAGCGACTTGCCGGTCATGTCATTCAGGTTGTTGATGTGGCTCTTCTTTAAGGTCACCAGGACTTGGCGGTTGGCCAGGTAGTCCCGGCTGAAAGCCACCTTCTTGAGCCGGCTCGGGTTGACCGAGTAACCGTTCCACAGCAGGTCGATCGTCCCGTTCTTTAACTCGGTTTCCTTCATTGACCAGTCGATCGGCTGGAAGTCAACCTTGATCCCGTACTGCTTGAAGACCGCCCGGGCCAAGTCGACGTCATAGCCGACCAGCTTCCCGTTCTTCTGCCGAAAGCCCATCGGCACAAAGCTGTCGTCCAGGCCGACGATCACCTTTTTACGTCGCTCAATCCGTGACCAGGTATCCTGGGTGTTGGCCCGGGTGGTAACACTCTCGCAACCGCTCAAAAGGAAGGTTGGGATCAAAAGCAACAATAATAACCAAATTGCTTTGAATCTTTTCATAGGCTATGCTCCCTCTCTTACTCCTCTGCGGCAACGTCTTGTGGTTGGTCGATCGCCTTGACTCGCAGGATGTCGTCGGCGATCTCGTCAGCAAAGTCAAAGTCGTGGGTAACCACCAGCTGGGTCATCCCCTCCTTCTTCAGGTCAAGGATGATCCGGGCCACTTCCTTTCGCATCGCCGGGTCCAGGGCGGAGGTCGGTTCATCATAGCAAAGGATCTTCGGGTTCATCGCCAGGGCCCGGGCAATTGCGACCCGCTGCTTTTGCCCACCGGAAAGTTGCCATGGGTAAAGGTCTCCCTTCGTGCTCAGTCCTAATTCGTCCAGCAGCCCCCGGGCGTCGCGCTCGGCCTGATCCTTGCTCTTTTTGAGAACCATAATCGGTGCTAGGGTAATATTTTCCATCACGGACAGGTTCGGAAAGAGGTTGTAGTCCTGAAAGACGACCCCGATCACCCGGTCCGATTCGGCCGTCCCCTGGGGATCGAAGGGCTGCCCGTCAATCAGGAACTGACCAGCGTCGGCCGTTTCCAAACCGGTGATGCAGCGCAACAGTGTCGTCTTCCCGGCACCAGATGGACCAACGATACTGAGGATCTCGCCATCCTTAACCGTCAAGTTGACCTTGTCTAAAATGACCCGTTCGCCAAAACTTTTCGATAAATTCTTTACTTCTAACATTGGCCAGACCTCCTATTTGAAGTATGAGTAACGCTGTTCAACTTTCCGCAGTACCAGGGTGCAGATCCCAACCAAGATCAGGTAGATCAGGGCAACCAGGAGCAGCGGTACCAAGGTGACATCCCGTGAGGTGGCCACGTTGCCGGCCCGCAGCAGGTCGCCGAGTCCGATGACGTAAACCAAGGACGAATCCTTCACCAGGTTGATGACTTCGTTCCCAATTGATGGAATCACGATCTTGACCACTTGTGGAATCACGATCTTGCGTAAGGTTTGCCAATAGCTCAGCCGCAAAACCCTTGCCGCTTCGAACTGCCCCTCATCAATGGCTTGAAAGCCACCACGGAAGATTTCAGCGAAATAGGCTGCGTAATTGAGAACGAAGGCTACCAGGGCGGCGTCGTAACGCTGGAAAACAATTCCGACGATCGGCAGACCATAGAAAACGAAAATTAATTGCAGTAATAATGGCGTCCCCCGCATCAGCCAAACGTAGATTTCCAGAACCCACTTTAATGGACGAATTTTGGACATCAGGCCCAGGCTAACGAGAATTCCCAGTGGAAGCGAGAGGATCAGGGTCCAGAAAAAGATCTGCAGGGTCAAGCCCGCCCCTTGTAATAGTGATGGTAAAATTTCAGTAACGTAGTGCATCTCAATTCCTCCTTCATCTGTGCATCGAACGGCGGTAAACAAAAAGCCCCCTAGAGCCATTGCCCTAGAGGACGAATCAATCGTGGTACCACCTCATGTTTGCAGCTGCCTTGCGACAGCCGCCTCAGTGAGTTCAATCCGAAACCGGTAAACAAAAAACGTCCTCGAGCCAACTGGCTACGAGGGCGTTTCCGCGGTTCCACCTCATCTTGTTGATCCCTCACGGAAATCAACCTTAGCGAGTTCAATGATTAAACTCCGCGCTGTAACGGGCTTCCCCGGGCTCTCCTACTGTCTTCAGAGGGCCAACTCACAGATGTGATTCAAATGACTTAGAAGGTCCCTTCCCATCTCCCGGGACTCGCTTGGCAACTAAAATCATTCTACTAGTCTGTTCATTGTCGTTCGATCTATTGATTGTTTAGTATCCTACACTGGCCACTAGCATTTGTCAAGGCCCACTAAGCATTTTTTTCGGTCGTCGCCCAGTTGAAGAGTGACCGCAGTGGCCAGTAGAGGGCAACAAAATATACCAAGTTGAGGGCCAAGGTCGGTGCCAGGACGTAAATCAGGTAATCCCCAAAGGGTGTCGTCGTAATGTTGATCAGCGAGTAGGCCCAGTAATTGAGCGTCTCAAAGACAACGATATCGATGAAGAAGATCATGATCATCGATAAAAAAGACGAGCTAAAGTACTTCGACAGCAGCTGCGTCAGGCCGACAATGCATGGAAAAAGCACCATGCAGAGGCCCAGAATCCCGGACGTGTACAGGTCCGTGACCACCCCGGCCGCAATCGACCATGGGATGAGGGGAATCTCAATCCCGTTTTCAAAAAAGTAGGACAACACTAGCCATAATAAGACCAGCTCACTAGCCATCGAATACGGGTAGCTAAAGAACAATGGTGCCCAGACGTGGCTCAACGCACCATCCAAAAAAAGGCTGACAAAGAGTCCAATGGGAAAAACATACTTTAATCGTGATAACCGATACATACTTCATCACTCCTGAGATGCGGATTCTGCAACCGTCACGATATTGATGTCATTGAAGTCAGCGGCTGGCTTGATGTAGACCTTCTGGGCCAAGCCATAGTCATCCTTGCCAATCCGCGAAACCTTCCCCACGTACAGGCCCTTGGGGGTAATGCCACCCATTCCGCTGGTAGTCACCCGGGTGCCCTTCTTAATCTTGGCTTTGGAGCTAACCTGCCCCATGATCAATTCGTTGCGTGAGGCATTGTAACCCGTGATGATACCGTTAACGACCCCGTTGCTTCCATTAATTGAGATCGCAAACCGGTTCGAGGACTCGCCGGTATCACTGAGTAGTTCGACCTTACTATTGGTCTTGTTGACTTCTGTCACCCGACCAATCAGGCCCCCGTCACTCATGACCGGCATATTCTTCTTGATGCCGCTGGACTGACCCTTATTGATCACCAGTTGCTGCTGCCAAGCAGATGGCGTCCGCATCAGTACGGCCGCCGAAACGGTATCATAATCCGTCATTGAGCTCTTCAGCTTTAATTCCTGCTTTAACTGCTTGTTTTCGTGGGCCAGGGTCTGGTCGCGCACCTTTGTCTGGGCAAGCTCGGTGACTTGCTGCTTCAGCTCCCGGTTTTCCGAGTAGGTGCTCATCAAATCGTTGACGGAGCTAAAACTCGTCTGGAGCCAGTTGACTGGCAGGGCCACCGCGCTGTCCGCAAAGCCAACAATGTCATTGCCAAACTGTTGGACCAGCGGAGGCGTGTTCCGCCGATTGCGCAACGAGACCGACCCCGCCATCAGGCCGAAGCAAACTACCAGAATTACCACAATAATAACCAACCGTCGATTGGAAAAGAACTTGCGCATGATAATCCTCCAAATGCAAATTACAAAATAGTAAAAGCGGGGCTAGACAAAACAAATCGTTTTGCGACCAGCCCCGCCCATTTTAGATATTCGAATCGAATAACTTTATTTCTTCTTCATCACGTCAATGCTCTTGAGGGACTCACCAGTACCGATGGCCACACAGTCGAGCGGATCGTTGGCGATGAACACTGGCACCTTGGTAGCGTCAGCAATCACATCTGGCAGATGCTTCAGCAGAGCGCCACCACCGGTCAGAACAATCCCGTGGTCGATGACGTCCGCGGCAATTTCAGGGGAGGTTTCTTCCAGGGTCCCCTTGATTGCGTCGATGATGTTTTCTACCACATCCTGGAGAGCGGTCGAAACATCCTTAGCAGAAACTTCAATCGTCTTTGGCAGACCGGTAACGAGATCCCGGCCCCGCACTTCGGTGGTACCCATCTCTTCGGAAGCCTCAACGGAAGCCGAACCTATGTCCCACTTCAACTTTTCGGCGGTCCGTTCACCGATCAAGAGGTTCTTGTTTTGCCGAACGTATTGGGCGATAGCGTCATTCATCTTGTCACCAGCCATCCGGATCGACCGGCTCGACACGATCCCACCCAGTGAGATGGTAGCAACATCGGTGGTCCCACCACCAATATCAACAACCATGCTCCCGGTTGGATCCATCACTGGCAGACCAGCACCGATCGCTGCGGCAAATGGTTCTTCGATCACATAGGCATCCCGTGCCCCGGCAACCCGGGTCGCGTCGATAACTGCCCGCTTCTCAACTTCGGTAATGCCACTTGGGACGCAGACCATCACGTATGGCTTGCTGTTGCTATTGCCCAGGGCCTTTTCCATGTAATACTTCATCATGGCAACGGTCGTGTCGTAATCGGCGATGACCCCGTCCTTCATTGGCCGGATGGCAACAATGCTTTCTGGCGTCCGCCCAATCATGTCACGAGCGTCTGAACCGACGGAGATAACTTCATTGGTCTTCGTGTTGCGCGCAACGACCGATGGTTCCCGAAGCACGATTCCCTTACCTTCAAGGTAGACGATCGTGTTCGCGGTCCCCAGGTCGATTCCTAGATTCTTGGTTCCAATTCCTAGCAATCTACTTCTTCCCTTCGTTTTCTAATTAATAATTTCAAATTAATATCGTGGATATTATACCATAGCCACCGGCTACATACGAACACTAATATACATTATCATGCCGTGAAGAAATAAGATTGACCCAGAAATTAAGTTTTTCTTTACTTTTCAGGAGAAACTTGTTGCTCACGCCAGCTGTAATAGTGCTTGCGGCCCACAATTAAGAAGTCAAGAACCGCAATTCCGAGGATTCGTCCCCCGCGCTCCAAGCGTTTGGCAAAAGCCAGGTCCTGCTTGGAAGGCTGCACTTGACCTGAGGGGTGATTGTGGATCAGCACCAGCCCGCTGGCCGAATTCAGCAGGGCCTCTTTAAAGATCTGGTCAGGATAAAGGGAACACTCGCTTCTTCCCCCGAGAAAAAGTGTCTTTAAGGCGACAATTTCGTTGTGCACGTCGGTATAGGCCACGGCAACTTGTTCGTTTTCGCTGCCGGTAAAGTGCTCGATCATCGCCGCCCCTAATTCAACGCTTGAATAGGCATGACCAAGCACTGGCGGGTAGCTGCGCGCTACCAGCTGACCAAGCTCAACAGCCGCTAAGAAACGATCCAGCCGCATACTGGAAAAGGCCAGCCGTTTCTTCTCGACCCGGGTCATTTGCTTGAAGCTTTCGGGAGTCGGATGGTAGTACAGGAGGTATTTGGCCGCATCCTCACCATCAACCGTCATCCCCCGGACACTTTTTGCGACCAGACGTTCATATTCATCACGGATTTTCTTTGCCATTTTCAATCTTCCTTTCGTATTGGTCCTTCACTATATCAATACGGAAAAAAACGGCAATGATATTAAATTAATTGTTTAATCTTCAAAAAAATGCCGAACGTCGGAGATGAAGTAGAGCGAACCGGTGACGATCAAAGCATCATCACTGCCCAATTGCCGGGCCAGCTGGGTAAAACCGGTCTGCCAGTTTTCGGCCACCTGGATCGGGTAGCGGCTCGGAATCTGGGCAGCAACCGTTCCCAAGTCAGCGCTCGGCCGCTTGGGACCTGGTCCGGCAAAGTTAGTGACGGTCAGGTGAACATTGCCCAGGCTAGCAAGCTCGCCCAGCATCAAGTCGTATTGTTTGTCGGCCAGGATGGCAACCAGGATGTAGACGTCCCGGTCAGCCAGGTCGTCTTTGATCGACTTGACCAGGGCCTGCATCCCCGGCAGATTGTGGGCACCGTCCAATAAGACCAGCGGTTCGGAACTGACAACTTCCATCCGTCCGGGCCAGCGACTCGCCGCCAATCCCTTCCGCAGGGCGCTTTGATCTAGAGGAAGCTGGTGCTGCTTCAGAAAAAGCTGGGCAGCGGTCAGGGCGATGGCGGCGTTGTCAACCTGATAATCGCCGGCTAACCCAAGCTGAAAGGTTCCGTGGTGAATGTCGAGCCCATCGTACAAGAGCTTAGCGTAGAGACCATGACCATTGAGCTTGATTCCCTGGTAGTCACGCCCCAGTTCATAGAGTTGGGACTGTTTGGCATGGGCAGTGTCACCGACCACCTGGCGGGCAGATTCAGGCAGCTTACCGATCACGACCGGGACCTCCGGCTTGATAATTCCCGCCTTCTGACTAGCGATCGCCGCCAGGGTGTTGCCCAGGTATTTCATGTGGTCCCAACCAACCGTGGTGATCACGCTGACGTCCGGGGCGATCACGTTTGTCGAGTCATAGAGGCCCCCAATGCCGACCTCAAGCAGAACGACGTCGGGCTGTTTTTCCTCCATATAGCAAAACATCAGCGCAGTGTCGATCTCAAATTCGGTCGGTCCCCCGTTTTCCAGCTCAGCGTCGAGCTTGGCCACCACCGGTTCCAGCCGCTGGGTCAGTCGAACCAGGTCGGCGTCGGGAATCTGCTGGGCGTTGTATTCGATCCGCTCGTTAAAGCGAGTGATGAATGGGGAGGTGAAGCTGCCGACGGTCAGGCCACTTTCGAGCAGCATCGAGCGCAGCAGCGCCACTACCGACCCCTTCCCGTTGGTCCCCGTGACGTGGATGTAATGCTGCCCCTCCTGGGGATTGCCGAGTTCTTGCAGAAAGCGGCGCATCCGCTTTAGGGTCGGTACCTTCTTAAACTTTGACCGCCCGTGGATGAAATTTAGGGCGTCTTCATAGGTGTTAATCATCAAATTAGTCCTTCCTCAAATAAAAAAAGATTGTGATACCAAAATCATCGTACCACAATCCTTTACTATTTCACTAGGCTTCTTGAAGCGAGGCCAGACGTTCCTTAGCGGAGTCCAGCTTCTGTTGCCATTCAACCGCCTTTTGCTTTTCGGCTTCAACGACCTTTTCAGGAGCGTTGGCAACGAACTTCTCGTTGCCCAGCTTCTTTTGTGAACGTTGAACTTCCTTTTCCAGCTTGGCGATTTCCTTTTGCATCTTGGCCCGTTCTTCATCCAGGTTGACCAGTTCGGCCATCGGGATGTAGACTTCGGCCCCGGCCAGGATGCCAGTCATGGCCAGCTTTGGTGCCTTAACGTCGGTGCTGATCGTCAGTTCTGCGGGGTGGCAGAAGCGGTCGATGTAGTCCCGGTTGGCGTTGAGCATGTCGCCCAGGTGCTGGTTGTCGACCTTGACCAGGATGTCAACCGGCTTGGACATTGGAGCGTTGGCTTCGTTCCGGATGTTCCGGACTGCCTTGATCATTTCGATCAGGTTGCTCATTTGGTCGGTAGCGTCGGCATCGTCCAGTTCGTCGTGGGCAACTGGGTAGTCGGCCACCATGATGGACTTACCGTCGTGTGGCATCGACTGCCAGAGCTTTTCGGTAACGAATGGCATGATCGGGTGCATCAGCTTCAAGGTCTGGTCGAGGACGTAGCCCAGGATATTCTTAGTGTCCTGCTTTTCTTCGACAGTCCCGTTGTTGAGCTTCTCCTTGGTCATTTCGATGTACCAGTCACAGAAGTCGTTCCAGATGAAGTTGTAGAGTGCCCGGCCAGCCTCACCGAATTCAAACTTGTCGAATTGCTCGTTGACCTGCTTAACCGTGGCGTTCAGCCGGCTCAGGATCCAGCGGTCGGCCAGGTCCCACTTGGACTTGTCCGGCAGAACCGGCGCCGGCATCTCGCCGAGGTTCATGATTACGTAACGGGAGGCGTTCCAGATCTTGTTGATGAAGTTCCAGGCCGCGTCCATCTTGGTGTAGGAGAACCGGATATCCTGACCAGGAGTGGAGCCGGTAACCAGGAACCACCGCAGGGCGTCGACCCCGTACTTGGCGATCACGTCCATCGGGTCAATCCCGTTCCCCAGGGACTTGGACATCTTGCGGCCCTGTTCGTCACGAATCAACCCGTGGAGCAGAACGTTTCTAAACGGCGCCTTGCCGGTGAATTCCAGGGATTGGAAGATCATCCGGGAAACCCAGAAGAAGATGATGTCGTAACCGGTAACCAGGGTGCTGGTTGGGAAGTAGCGCTTGAAGTCCGGCGAGTCGGTGTTTGGCCAGCCCATCGTGGAGAATGGCCAGAGGGCACTACTGAACCAGGTATCCAGGACGTCCGTGTCGCGGGTCCAGTTTTCCTCGTCCTTTGGTGCTTCCATGCCGACGTAAACCTCGCCGGTGCCCTTCTTGTACCAGGCCGGAATCCGGTGCCCCCACCAGAGCTGTCGGGAGATGACCCAGTCGTGAACGTTTTCCATCCACTGGGTGAAGGTGTGTTCGAACCGTTCCGGAATGAAGTTAACCTTGTCGTCGGTCTTCTGGTTGGCCAGGGCTTGTTCGGCCAGCGGCTTCATCTTGACGAACCACTGGGTCGACAGCCGAGCTTCAACCTGGACACCGGTCCGCTCGGAGTGACCAACGGAGTGAACGATTGGGACAACCTTGAGCATGTAACCCTGGTCCTCTAAGTCTTTGACCATGGCCTTGCGGGCTTCGAACCGGTCCATTCCCTCGTACTTGCCGGCATTTTCGTTCATCGAGGCATCCTCGTTCATGGTGTTTAGTTCCGGCAGGTTGTGGCGCTTACCAACCTTGAAGTCGTTCGGATCGTGGGCTGGCGTGATCTTCACCATCCCGGTCCCGAAGTCAGGGGTAACATAGTCGTCGGCGATGATTTCGATCTCCCGATTGACCAGCGGGACCATAACGTGCTTGCCGACCAGGTCCTTGTAGCGTTCATCGTTCGGGTTAACGGCAACAGCCTCGTCACCAAACATGGTTTCCGGCCGAGTCGTCGCGATTTCGATGTAGTCCTTGCCGTTGAAGGTGGTGCCGTCGGTGAATGGGTACTTAACGTGGTAGAAGGCACCCTTGTCGTCCTTGTGGATTACCTCGATGTCGGACAGGGCCGTCCGGGCTTGCGGGTCCCAGTTGATGATGTAGGTTCCCCGATAAATCAGGCCCTTGTTGTAGAGGTCGACGAAGACCTTGCGAACGGCCCTGTTCAGTCCCTCATCCAGGGTGAAGCGCTCGCGGTCGTAGTCAACGGAAATCCCGAGCTTGGCCCACTGCTTGTGGATGATGTCGGCGTACTCGTCCTTCCAGTCCCAGACCTGTTGAACGAACTTTTCCCGACCCAAGTCGTAGCGGGAAATCCCCTGCTTGCGCAAACGGGCCTCGACCTTCGCCTGGGTAGCAATCCCGGCGTGGTCCATCCCCGGCAACCAGAGAACGTCGTAGCCCTGCATCCGCTTCTGCCGGATCAGCATATCCTGCAGGGTGGTGTCCCAGGCGTGGCCCAGGTGCAACTTCCCGGTAACGTTCGGCGGCGGAATCACAATTGAATACGGGTGGGCCTTCTTGTCGCCGCTAGGCTTGAAGAGACCCTGGTCGATCCACCATTGGTAGCGACCAGCTTCGACAGCTGTTGGATCATACTTGGTTGACATTTCCTTTTCGGTTGCCATTGTATAATCGCTCCTTTCAAAAATTCATGGTTAACACTAATTAATTAAGCACTGGCAAAATAAAAATCGCCCTATCACTATTGATAGGACGATTTGCTCGCGGTACCACCTATATTGAGCGGTCTCCCGCTCCCCTCGCTCATTTAATAACGGTCAATGAACCGGACCGGCCTACTGAATTCAGCCGCTCTGCTCCCGAACTACCTTCGCGAAGCTGATCCAGGCCCTCTCAGCACCGGGCCCTCTCTGGTGGATCCGCACTCTTCGTTACTCTTTCGGTCAATGCTTATTTATGCTTGTATGATAGCTAAATAATCTGCCAGCGTCAAGCGCTGATTAGAGTAATTCGGCAAAAACATCCTCATTTTGGTTGAGGAAGTCCTCACCGGGATGAATCTCGGTAATCTTGATGTTGTCCAGCGAACGCTTCATCAGGCCCTCGATGTCCAGACGCTGCTCGTATTCGCGCGCCCGGTCAAGTCGCGGCCGGGTCTTTGGCGACGGTGGCGTGAAGACGGTGCAGCAGTCCTCGTAAGGCAGGATCGAAAGGTCGTAAGTACCGATCTCTTCGGCAATCTTGATGATCTCGGTCTTGTCGTAGGACAGCACCGGTCGCAGGACTGGGAAGGAGGTGACGTCGTTGATTGCCAGCATACTCTCCATCGTCTGGGAAGCCACCTGGCCAAGTGATTCCCCGTTGAAGATCGCCAGGCCGTGACGCTTGACCATCAGGGCGGCGGCGAGGCGGAGCATCATCCGCCGCTGAACGGTCATCAGATAGCCCTCCGGCACCTTCTCCTTGACCGTTTCCTGAATTTCAGCAAACGGCACCTGAATGAAACGAATGCTGCCGCTGTACTTGGCCAGTTTTTCGGTCAGCTGCTTGGCCTTAGCCAGCGCCTGAGGACTGGTGTACGGCGGACTGAAGAAGTGAACCATTTCCATGGAAACACCCCGCTTCATCCCCAGGTAGGCAGCCACCGGCGAGTCAATCCCGCCGGACATCATCATCATGCCCTTGCCGGCAGTGCCGACGGGCAGGCCCCCAGCACCCTTGATGGTTTCGCTGGAGAGGAAGATCCCGTTGAGCCGGATCTCCACCCGGATGGTCAGGTCGGGATGGTGAACGTCCACCTTGAGTTTGTCGGGGAACTTGTTCAACAGGTAGCCCCCCAACTGATTGTTCATCTCAAAGGTATCCATTTCAAAATGATGATCGGCCCGCCGCGTCTCGATCTTAAAGGTCATCGGGTGGTCAACCTGCTCTTCGACCATCTGGGCAGCTGCCTGCTTGGTGGCCTCAAAGGACTTTTCAACCCGAATCGACGGGGAGAAGTTCTGAATCCCGAAGACCAGTTTTAACCGGTCCATGACCTGGTCGTAGTCGGCCCCGTTGAGCTGAACGTGTAGCCGGTCCCGCTGGGCGTGAACCTTGACCTGGTCAAAGCTGTGCAGGGCGTGGCGAACATTGGCACCGAGACGGTCGATGAAGGACTTCTTGTTGTGGCCCTTGGTGGACAATTCACCATAACGGACCATAATTTCGGTATATTGCACGCGCAATTCCTCCTTTCAAATTAAAATTTAATCTTAGTCGATAATCTTCTTGAAGCCGGCGTAGAGCTGGTCGAAGGTCTTGTTGAACTGGTCGGCCTCTTCCAGGGTGTTTTGGTCCCCCAGGCTGATCCGAACCGCACTGGTGGCGATCTCTTCTGGCACCTTCATTGCCGCCAGGGTCCCCGCCTCGGAGCGCTTCTTTGATGAGCAGGCACTAGTGGTCGAAATGTAGATCCCCTGGTCCTCAAAGGCGTGAACGGTCGTCTCGCCCCGGACGCCAACAATGGCAAAACAGAGGATGTGCGGCGCAAAGCCCTTGTCCCGGCCGGAAATAATTTTCACGTGGTCGAACTGCTTCAGGTGGTCGTAGATCCGATCCTTGATCGCCTGCTCACGCTTGACCGTCTCGTCCTCGTTTTCCTTGACCAGGCGAATGGCCCGGGCCATGGCGACATCACCCGGGGTATTTTCGGTCCCGGAACGTAATGTCCGTTCCTGACCACCACCAGCAACCAGCGGAGCAATCTTGCGGCCGCTCTTGACGTAGACGAAGCCAGTCCCGCGTGGTGCGTGGAACTTGTGGCCAGAGAAGGTGGCGAAATCGACCCGGTCGGAGAAGACCAGGTCGTCGATTTCCTTACCGATGGCCTGAACGGCGTCGACCATGTAGTGGATGTTCGGGTAGTCCTTCAGGATCTCGCCAACCTCTTTGATCGGCTGGATGGTCCCAATCTCGTTGTTGACCGCCATGATGGAAACCAGGATCGTGTCAGGGCGAATAGCCGCCTTGACGTCCGCCGGATTGATCCGGCCCTGGTCGTCAACCGGCAGATAAGTGATGTCAAAGCCGAGGTCCTTGAGCTGCTCCAGCGGATTGTGAACCGCCGCGTGCTCTACGCTGGTGGTGATGATGTGCTTGCCGAACCGGTGCTTGGCCATCGCGGTCCCCTTGATGACCCAGTTGTCACCCTCGGAGCCGCCGCTGGTGAAGATGATCTCGCTTGGCTTAACGCCTAAGAGCTTGGCAATCTGCTGGCGGGCCTGTTCAAGCAGATTCCAGGCGTTTTCCCCGAAGTTGTGAAGACTGCTTGGGTTCCCCCAGATCTTTTGACTGACGGTATCGTAAGTTTGCAGAACTTCCGGTGCCACCTTTGTCGTTGCACTATTATCAAAATAGATCATGTTCTAGTAATTCCTTCCTCCAATTATTGGCCGGGCACCGACAAATGAGCCGTCGCCAGGGCCGAAAACTTGGTGAGTTGCGTATTGAAAGGTTCGACGCTTCTTAAAACGACTTCCTATTATAACAGAAAATCCCTAGAACGACACTGATTTCGGTAGATGCAACCAAAAAAGGAGCACCGGCAGCTTGAATGCTCCGGTGCCCCTTCATTGCCCGCAACCATCCACCTGGTTACAAAGTGAAAATAAATAAATTTGGGGAGGTTATTTACTTTGGGTGAACCCTATTGCGAGCAATGCATATTTAGTTTTCGCGCTTCTTCTTGGCGGCGAGCCCGGCCAGGCCGAGTGCACCGGCCAATTCAATCCCGGCAGCAGCCAGGATGGCGCTGGTGTCGGCATCGTTGCCCGTCTGTGGCAACGTGATGGTGTTGCTATTGCCGGAAGTAGCGTTGTTGATGCCACTGATTGCGCTGGTGGCCTGACTTTGGAGCCCGCTAACAACAGTTTCGCCGTTGCCAGTCTGACCGGTCGTGCTAGTACCAGTGCTCAGTTGCCCATTGTCAGTAGCGTTATCGTTGTAAGTGCCATTACCATTGAGAGTGCCGCTATTGGTACCTTGTTCGGCCGTGGTCTGACTAGAACTCGTATTACCATTAGCAATTTGATCGTCATTAGTGGTTGACGAACCATTGGTAGTACTGTTAGTGCTTTGACCACCATTAGTGTTCCCGTTACTATTCTGGCCATTATTAGTGTTCTGACCAGTATTCGTCGTATTGCCACCGTTGGTCGTCGAACCATTATCACCGTTCTTCGTGTAGGTGACCGTCGTGTTCTCGCCCGGATCGGTTGGCGTAACCGTGCTGGTCGTTGGAGTGTAGCCATCAACTGATGGCACAGTCTGGTTTTCAGCAACCTTAGTTGGATCGTTTGGATCATTCTGGTAGGTCTGGCCAGTGCCAATCTGCTTACCGTTTTGATCAACCGGAATAATCTGACCCAGCTTCTGGTAGGAAACGGTCGTCGAGATGTTCTTCTGAACGACCGGTTGTCCGGTGATTGTCTTTTGGGTGGTGTAGTAACCATCGACAACTGGCACTTGGATATCGCTGTACTTCTTTTGACTCGGTGTCCAGTCCGTGCTACTGATGACCTTTCCAGTAACCTTGTCAACCGTGACGGTCCGTGTCCAGGTTGAGGTCTGAACGTTGTCGCCAGTTAAGGTTTCGCCGTTTGGCCCGACAAAGTGAACCGTGTAGGTGTAGTCCTTGCTGTAGGTATCCTTGGCAGGCCACTTAGGACCGTTTGGATCGTTCGAGTTAATTGGTGTACCAGATTCATGTGGATCATTCGGGCCGAGTTGGGCCGTGCCGTGCTTGACCGTGACAGTGTAGGTTTGGTCAACGGATGGGTTGTTATCAAAGTTCTGGCCGGTCGTTGGGTTGGTAATAGTCGTAACATCGTAACCCTTGTTCTCCAGTTCGGTGATCGTCTTAGTTTGGTCGTAGTTGATTGGCTGGCCACCCTCGCCAGTAACCGTGTCAGTCGTAATTGGGTTGCCGTCTGGGTCAACGTACTTGATAACTACCTTTTCAGTGTCAGTAGCTGGAGTTTGCGAGCTTTGGCTACCTTGATTTTCTGAACCTTGACTCGGCTGACTGCCTTGTGAGCCTTCGCTCGTTTGACTGCCCTGATTTGGCTGACTGCCTTGCGAACCTTCGCTCGTTTGGCTGCCCTGACTTTGGGAGCCTTGGCTTGGCTGACTACCTTGCGAACCTTCGCTCGTTTGGCTGCCTTGACTCTGGGAGCCCTGACTTGCCTGACTACCTTGCGAACCTTCACTCGGTTGACTGCCCTGGCTTTGCGAGCCTTCGCTCGTTTGGCTGCCCTGACTCTGGGAACCTTGGCTTGGTTGGCTGCCTTGACTCTGGGAACCTTGACTTGGTTGACTGCCTTGACTCTGCGAGCCCTGACTTGGTTGACTACCTTGCGAACCTTCACTGGTTTGGCTGCCCTGACTCTGCGAGCCCTGACTCGGCTGACTGCCTTGCGAGCCCTCACTGGTCTGGCTGCCCTGACTCTGCGAGCCTTGACTTGGCTGGCTACCTTGCGAACCTTCGCTCGTTTGGCTACCCTGACTCTGCGAACCCTGGCTTGGCTGGCTACCTTGCGAACCCTCACTCGTTTGGCTGCCCTGACTCTGCGAGCCTTGACTTGGCTGGCTACCTTGCGAACCTTCGCTCGTTTGACTGCCCTGGCTCTGCGAGCCTTGACTTGGCTGACTACCTTGTGAGCTTTCACTTGTTTGACTGCCCTGACTCTGCGAGCCCTGACTTGGCTGGCTGCCTTGTGAACCTTCGCTCGTTTGACTGCCTTGACTCTGCGAGCCCTGACTTGGCTGACTGCCTTGCGAGCCTTCGCTCGTTTGACTGCCCTGACTCTGCGAGCCCTGACTTGGCTGGCTACCTTGACCGTTCTTTGTATAGGTAACCGTGTAAACCCGGTTCGGATTCTCAACGGAGACCGTGCCGCCACCGACGTATTGGTGGTCAGGCGTATAGCCATCAATCACTGGGGTATCAATGACTTGATAGTTCTGCGTCAATGGCTTCCAACCGTTATCTTGAACGATCTGGCCCGTTACCTTATCGAGAACCAGTTCATGCCCGAAGTCGACCGTCGTAACACTGTCCTTTGGGGTTTGATCGCCGGCCCCAACGTAGTGAACTGTCTGGGTGCCATGGGCGATTAAGCTCTGCTTATCGGTCCCGCTTGGGTACTTCGGGCTCTGCGGATCGCTTGGGTTAATCGGCTGACCAGGATCGCCTGGGGTCGACGGCGTAATAGTCTGCGTGCCGTGCTTTAAGGTCACAATGAAGACCTGATTAGTGCTATCATTGTTATCGAAGTATTCGACCTGGCCACCGTAGTCAAAGCCGTTGTTAACCAGGACATAGCCTTGCTTCGTCAACTTAGTCAGCGTGTCGGCCGTGCTGTAATTAATGGCCGTCCCTGGCTTGCCCGTTAAATCACCAGAATTAGTTCCGGCAATTTCGCTGTTGCCGTTGTCCTGATCCAGGTAGCGAACCTGGGCGTGCTGATCATTGACCGTCGGCGTGGTGTCCTTAGTGTAGGTGACTGTGTAGTTCTTCGTTGAATTTGGTCCAACCGCGTCACCACCGACATATTGATAATCCGGGGTGTAACCCTTAATCTGCGGCGTGCCGATAACCTGGAAGTTCTGGGTGCTTGGCGTCCAATCCGTGCTGTCGACCACTTTCCCCGTGACCTTGTCGATTGTCTTGGTCCGGGTGTAGGTCAACGTTGTTACATTGTCCTTTGGCGTTTGGTCACCAGCACCGGTATATTGAACCTTCTGAATGCTAGTGCTGGTTAAACTCTTGGCATCCGTTCCAGTTGGGTACTTCGGGCCATCTGGATCATTCGGGTTAATCGGTGTCCCAGGATTGCCTGGTTTCGTTGGTGTAACCGTCGTCGTGCCATGGTGGAAGTCAATATAAAACTTCTGCGTCGTCTTTACGTTATTGTCGTAAACTGCTGCAGCTGGGAAGCCATTGTTGGCGAGGACGTAACCCTGGTTGGTCAACGCTGTAATCTCATCTTGAGCATTATAGTTAATCGTATCGCCAGCCTTACCACTAAGCACACCAGAACTAGCTAATTGGGCATTGTTGTCATCAAGATCCCGGAAAATGACCTCGGCATTTTGTTGATTTTGAACGTAGACTACCGGCGTATCTTTGCTAGGGTTTTCTGGAGTTACTGTTGTTATCGTTGGGGTATAGCCTGGAACATCGGGTACCGGTTCATTATCCTTCACCTTGGCAGGATTCTTATCATCATTTTGATAAGGAGTGACACCACCGATCTTATTACCATCCTGATCAACTGGAACAATGTTACCCACCCGTTCATAAGTGAAAGTGGTTGTCTCATTTTGATCGCTAAATGTTCCTTGCACATTCTCGGACTTAATTAAGACATAACCAGGAATTACCTTTACTTGGTCGTGATTATCAAACTGACTGCCCTGAGCATGATCAGTTGTCGTGACAGGTGAAAGCAAATTTTCACCATTTGGATCAACGTACTTAACGGTTAACGTATCTAGGGCATAGTTAACATTTAGAGCATTGTAATGATAACTTGCTACCGGTTTTTCAGGTGTTTTGACATTGTCATAGTGGTAATGGAGGTTGATTGGTGAATTGTTTGGAATAACAGTACTAAAGGTAATCCAAGCCATATCGCCCCAAGCGCCCTTATATAAGTTTCCAGTTTTGACACCAACAGTAGCACTAAGAGAATTATTAGCTCCTTGAATTAAAGCGGCTCCAAAATATTGATATGCGCTATTTGTGTTATCCCATTGCGATGTATCAGTTAAAGTTAAACCATTTTTTGTGGCAAATTCTGCCCATTTAGAGGCTTTTTGTGGAATACCGCCATTTGCAAGGTCTGTTGTATAGTCACTGTAAGCTCGTCCATCTTTATAAATCGTAACAACTGACCCTGCTAGCTGAACAGTTTTTGTACCATTAATTCCTTTAACCCATTGAACAGTTGCCGGCTGTCCTTTGGTACCGTCCATAATATAATTACCATTTTGATCAACATATTCGGCATTTTGCGATCCTAAAGCATAGTACGAATTAGGACTAAGCGATATTAATTGTCCTTGATCATTATAGAATGTATCTGTCACATCTAATTGCGAAATCCCCCCAATGTCTATCCCATTAATTGGGGTTCCTCTAAAGTCTAGCCATATAAGACCATTAGGTGATGTATTTGCAAAATGTACATTAGATAACGTCCGTCTTATAAATCCAATATGCTGCTTTCTTCCAGTACTATCGATGACATAAGAATTAGAGCCAAGATTGCTATATGTAGCTTCTGCTATAATTCCCTTATAAGTTTTTTTAACATAATCATTAAAGGGTAATTCCAAGGTTACAATTGTAGTATCTTTACTTCGATATTTTTCTAAATCCAAAGCAAATTTTACATCACATTTAACATTTGAAGCATTATTATCAATAAATAAGTGTTGATCCGCGGTTCTAGCATATAAGCCATCGGTATTATAGTTTTTGCTCTTCCAGTCGTTGTATTGCTGATCAGCATTCTTAGCCGTTGTGTTAATCTGATCAACTTGGTTCTTATAATCCGTAGCAGGATCTGCTACCGTTTGATCCGCATCTTTCGTAACCGCAATAAAGGGATTATTCAATGCGGCATTAACCGCACTGTCAATTGCGGTATGATCCGCAGCGGCCGACTTTGCTACATTAGCACTTGCCACCGCACTGGTGTAGTTTTTGGTCAGACCTTGAATGTTTTGGGCCTGCGACTGTTCATTCTGCTCAAGCTGGGTTTTCGCCGCTGAAGCAGCAGAATACGCCACAGTGCTTGTAGAAGTAGCTTCTTGAGTCGGCTGCCAGCCTGCTTGCGTTGCATCACTAACAGCATTGCTCAAAGCACTATGATCAATTGCAACTGCACTCGTCGCTTGCGACTGACTGCTTTGAGCCGATGTGGCACTTGCTTGGCCGGAATTTGAAGAAGAAGCATTGGTTGCTGCTTGCTGTGGTGTCGTTGAAGTCGGAGCAGTTGTCCGCAACGCCACGGTATTCCCTACTTCAGCGCTATTTGCTGGCGTCACCTGATTGGTCTGATCGCTATTCGCATTATTAGTATTCACCTGATCAGCGTTAGCGACCGGCGTGTTGGCGCCAAAATACAAGGTTGTTCCTAATAAAACGGAAGTTACGCCAATCCCCAGCTTCCGCAAGCCATAGTGCGGCACCCGGTGCGAGTGCATAACTTCCCTCAAATATGTGTTATTTTTCGAAACCATATTCTCAACTCCCCTCGAGAATTTCAGTTATCACTAATATTTGACCACAAACCTAATATAATTAAATTCATAGTTTTCAAGTCCATTTTAGAAAAAATAGCAAGTTTTTTCATCACTAAATTTATAATAGAATCGATGCTAAGATTTGCGATTTACGATCAATTCGCGCTGGGGAGCGTCTTTTACGCAGCGGCCGCAAATTAACTGAACCACGGGAAGTGTTGAATTAGTTTCGTGCAATATGGAACTTCTTTCATATGATAACGTTCAAAAAGCCGCGCTCGCCAAAATACTGGCCAGCGCGGCTTAAAACGATGCAACATATTTCCGACTACTTAAAAAGCCTTTATGACTGCTTTAGCGGACTTGTTCTACATAATGCTGGGCATCTTCATAGGAAAGATGGTAAATCTCTATCAGTTTGTGGACAATCTTTTCATCATCAAGCTTAAGGGTCGCTAGTGCTTTGGCTGTTCCTGCAATTCCTTGCCCAAGCCCTTGGTTTTGTCCCTTCTTCACTCCAATTGCCACGCCTTCATCTTTAGCATCGATTAAATCCATCTCGTACTTCATAAAGATCCGCCGCCTTTCTGGATCACGCTTGATCCGCTCTCCGCTCTGCTAAAATTAGCATAGCATAAAAGAGCAAAGCAGCCATGGAGAAAAATCCTTCATGACCGCTTCACTTCCTTATCGTACTTGGTTTACATAATGCTGAGCCTCATCATAAGAGAGCTGATAAGTATCCATCAATTGGTGGACAATCGTCTCATTATCTAATTTCAGACTAATTAACATTTTAGTTGCTGAACTGATTGCTTGTTTACGTCCCTCTTTGATTCCTTGTTTGCGGCCCTTCTTCAAGCCGATCGCCTCACCATTTTTAAGGCCCTTCTTCACTCCAATTGCCACACCTTCATCTTTGGCATCGATTAAATCCATTTCATACTTCATAAAGATCCGCCGCCTTTCTGGATCACGCTTGATCCGCTCCATTTTCTCGTAAATTCGTTCCGCTAATTCATCTCCCGGCGTCCGCTCGTTGTACATCAGCCGGAGGAATCCCTTTAGCCCTATCTTATCACGAAAATCAGATGTTTTGGCATTAAAGAAGAGCTTGTAGCGCCCCGGCGCCGACGACAGCGACAGTTGCCGCAAACAGCGTTCGTCAAAGGAATAATCTGGAAAATCGAGGCCATAGTAATCAAAATCACAGAAGAAAACCACGTAGACTGGCAAGTCGTTAAATTGCTTGTAGTCGTCGCCCGGTTTGAGGAGCTCAAAATCAGCCTGGTCCAGGTAATGGCGCGCCCGGCTGACCAGGTTGTGATTGTTCTTCACCTGCATTTCCAAAATATAAGTCCGCTTCTGATCGTCGCGAACATAAACATCAAAGCGCGGCGCCTTCACCCCCAGCATAGTATTAACTTGCTTTTGCGTCTCAACCTGTTGGACGTGTTGGATATTTAGCTGCGGGAAAATCCGTCGCAACACTTCCAGACAGATCTGATTGTCCTCCATCACCATCCCAAACATCCGATCATCGGCTAGGGTGAGGTGTTCCCATTTGGTCGAAGCGGCTTGGAGTTGCGCTTCCCAACTCGTTGATTGTGCCATTGCAGACCCTCCATTTATCTATTCGGCGGACGCTTTGTCCCCCTAATATATAAAGACGTAAGAATTGCCCAATTGCACGAAACTTTTTTAATTTTTACTCCTGCCATTGGTAAACCAGCCTATTTTGAAATCCAGAAAATAAAAAGCACCACCAACCCGAATTGGCTGGTGATGCACTCATCGCTACTCCTCATTGATTTCCTGGTAGTAGCTGTCTTCAATTCGTTTGTAGCTGCCCGGTTCGACCTCTTCCAGGGCCGTGGCAATCGTCTCTAGGCTGCCCGCGTAGTTGTATTGGTTGTACAACTCCTGCGACTTCTGGGCCGCCTTGACGACCTTTTCGTTGTCGGCAAAACGGTTGGCATACTGTTGGAGTCGCTCAGTCAGCTCGGCGCTGTCCCGCAGGTCGTTGGTCTTGTCCTGCAGGCGTTCTAGGTCTGTCTCCACCATCAGCAGTTGCTTGG
Organism: Limosilactobacillus kribbianus; assembly: GCF_026413145.1. Lineage (GTDB taxonomy): Bacteria > Bacillota > Bacilli > Lactobacillales > Lactobacillaceae > Limosilactobacillus > Limosilactobacillus kribbianus. The sequence continues at coordinate 57,294 of NZ_JAOVYZ010000002.1, forward strand.
TGACGTTGTCCATGTTGACCTTGTACTCACTAAGTTCGGCGGCCAGCTTTTTGATCTCATCGCTGACACCGAAGAAGTAGTCCATGTAATCCTGGGAAATCCCCGGTAGGTTCATCTGCTCAACCTGGCGCCGAATCGTCCGAATCTGGACGGAATAGTGCTGGAGCATCTGCTTGGCCCGCTGCTCATCGGTCTGGAGCTTGGCTACCTCGTCATTGATCTCGCCCTGCTCCTTTTCAATGTCGATCAGGCTCTGGCGATTCTCCTTCTGCCGTTCCAGAATCTGACTGTAGACCGCTTCGTTATTTTTAATCGCCTGCTGGTCCTCGTTGTACTGCTTGACGATCGTCTTGATCTGCTCGTTTAGCTCCCGTGTCTTTTCAAACTCATTGTTGTTCAGGGTGTAGCTGAGACTAAGTCGATCCAGTTCCGCCATCAGTTCGTTGTTCTGGTGTTGGGCGTGCTGAGTAAATTCAGCCATGACCCCGATCATGTGAACGGCCTCGCGCCGGGCATCCAGCTCCTTTTGCATAACGGCGTACAGGTGGTCGATCGCCTCGGCCAGGTCCTTGTTGGCCTGCTCAACCACGTCCAAGTGAAGGTCTTGCAGCTGCTTGGTAGTCGCCGTCAGCTTGGCCTGAAGCTGCTTGATCTGCTCATCCAGCTTCGGCTCCGTGAAGTGATAGTGCTGCTTGGTCAGGGTTGCGTAGCCGCTAGCCAATTCCGCCAGTTGGTCGGGGAATTCGGTGACCAGTGGCCGATAGAGCTTCGGGACGGTCTTCAATTCCTTGGCCAGCTGCTCGTTGCCAGCTTGCAGGTCGGTCAGGATCTCTTGAGCCGCGCTGGAGTCACCCTGCTTGGTCAATTCAACGAAGCGCTCGTACTGTTCCTCAAGGTCGGCCAGTTCAGCATTCAGCTTCTCGCTGCTCTCGCCGTATGCAAAACTCTTTTCGTTTAATTGTTGGTGAAATTCGCGGTAGCGGGCCCGAATCTGCTCAATCGCCCGCTGCTGGCTCCGACTCTGCTGCTTGAGGTGGTTCAGGGATCGCTCAACCTTGCCCTGGGCAGCCGTGGTCTTGGCCAATTCGGCTCGGAGATCATCCAACGGCGCCTTGATCGTCAGCAGCTTCGTTGTCCGGGCCGCCTGGACCAGGTCTTGTTGGGAAGCGGCGATGGCCTTGAGCTGAGGCACAATTTTCTCATTGTATTCATCGTTGAGCTGGTCAAAGTCTTTCTTGGTATCCCCAGTCAGCTGCAGTTGGCCAAGCTCTTTTAACTGCTCGCCCAACTTTTGATCGACGAGCTTGTGTTGGGCATCCTGAATCGTCTTCAGCTGGGTCAGAATGCGGCGCTGGTACCAAACGATCCCGCCCAAGACCAGCAGAATCACGATTAAAACAACAATTAAAATCTGAAACATGAAATCTCCACCTACAATTAAGATTGACCAAATAGCCGTAATACTAGGTGAATTATACCATAGCTTGGCCGTATATTCCGGCTCTGAATGGATAAAATAAGAATTTTACCAGCAAAGTAATTGACGTTGGTGCCAAATGCATTGTATACTGGTTGCTGTGTAAAATAATGCAGCAGTGAGGGACAAGCTCGTCAACAGACTGGTGCCGCATGGTGTTTTTAGTAACCCAGCTGCAAGGGTGAAAAATTCAAATCAGCCTGCACGAATGTCAAGCTCACAATCGGATTATTTTACTCCAACAAAAATTATTGGAGGAATTTATTTATGTCTCGTTACACTGGTCCAAGTTGGCGTGTTTCTCGTCGTCTTGGCGTTTCACTTTCAGGTACTGGTAAGGAATTAGCTCGTCGGCCATACGCCCCTGGTGATCACGGTCGCGATCGTCGCGGTAAGCTGTCCGAATACGGCACGCAACTGCGTGAAAAGCAAAAGCTGCGTTACATGTACGGCATGACTGAGCGTCAATTCTCAAACCTCTTCGTTCGTGCCGGCAAGATCAAGGAAGGTACTCACGGTGCCAACTTCATGGCTCTGCTGGAACGTCGGCTTGACAACATGGTTTACCGTCTCGGTCTGGCTACTACTCGTCGTCAGGCTCGTCAGCTGGTTAACCACGGTCACATCACCGTTGATGGCAAGCGCGTTGACATCCCTTCATACGAAGTTAGTGTTGACCAAGTCATCGGTGTTCGTGAAAAGTCCAAGAACCTGGACGTTATCAAGAACGCTGTCGACGCCGTTGTGGCTCGCCCATCATACGTTGACTTCGACGCTGACAAGCTCGAAGGTAAGCTGAACCGGATCCCAGCCCGTGAAGACATGGACGCCGAGATCGATGAAGCCCTCATCGTTGAATTCTACAACAAGTAATCTCGATTACCTGTTGTTAACAAAAAGACGTATTTCCATCATTGGAGATACGTCTTTTTTATATACTTATGGCATTTACCGAGCAAATCAACCTCGCTGCTAATATCGGTGCAAACTCAGTTAAAATTGCACTGATATTAAAAAAGGGCGTTTACTAGACGCCCAAGCTACCGGTACGACCAAAAGTAATCAACTGAGGTCATTTTGCATCACCGGTGTATTAATCTTGATACTGTTATTATAGCATAAATAACTTATGGTACAATAATTAAGCGCACCGGGGACCTAATCAATCCTTACTAAGCGCAAGTTCGGAGGTGACTCCCTTGCATTGGTGTGTATTAATCTTGATCGTGCCCAGCAAGCACTTAAAAAAACTAATTAAGTGGCTGCTCAAGTAGCACCCTTGGCGCCCTTTCTTCGGAGAGGGCGCCTCTTTATTATCCAAATCAATTGATCAAAATTAAATTTTAAGCTTTTAAGACCCGATCAATCCACAGTTTCACGCAGTCTTGCACAAATCTGTAAATTTATCGGGTCTACAATGTTAAAAAGGCCGTGCGTTCAAAAATCGCACGGCCTTTTGTTATTCAAATCTTAAATTAACGGGTCAGTTTCCGCATCCCCGGCAATGATTGCATTACCAAGAACGAAATAATGTAGAGGGCCGATAGAAAGCCCATTGTGACCGCCAGGCTGTAATGATCCATCAGCAGGCCGATGACTACGGAAGAGAAGCCGCCGATTGCCCGGCCGACGTTCATGATGATGCTGTTGGCAGTCGAGCGAATCTCGGTTGGGTAGAGCTGGCTGATCACCGCCCCGTAACCACCAAACATTCCGTTGGAGAAGAAACCGATCAAGGCACCCGCGAGAATCATCGCCAACGCGCTCTTGACCATCAGGATCGTAAACATGACCGAGGCGGAACCGATCAAGAAAATTCCGAATGCCCAGCGTGGGCCGAAGTTATCCATGATCGTGCCGAAGACCATCATCCCCAGGCTCATCCCGACAATTGTGGCGATCATCCAAATCGACGAGCCAGAGACCGACAAGCCCTGCTGCTGTTGAACAATCGATGCAACCAGTTCATCAACCCAAAGTAGCCGGCAATCTGGACAATCGTCATCACCATCAGCCCCAGCGTCTGCAGGGCAAGGGCCGGGGTCGCAAACAGGCGGCTCACCGCGATCTTCTCGTGGGTCTTAGCAGCCCGAGCATGGGCACTGATGAATTCCTGGCTTTCGTGGACGTGGCGTCGAATGAAGAAAGTCAAAATTACCGGAATCACACCCAAGAGGAAGAGGGCGTTCCAGCCAAACGCCGGAATGATGTAGGCGGCCATCACCGCCGCAAAAATTGCCCCGATCTGCCCACCAATCGCTGCAACCGAGGTCAGACGCCCAATCACGCCCGCTTCGAAGTTCTCTGCGATCAGGGCAATCCCGACGCCGGATTCACCACCGGCACCGATCCCGGCGAGGAAACGCAGGGTATAGATCACCGGCAAGCTGTGGGCAAAAAACATCGCCGCCGTGGCGAAGGCAAAAATAAAGATCGTATAGGTGAATGTTTTGACTCGCCCGATACGATCGCCGACAAGTCCGAAAATGGCACCCCCTGCAAGCATCCCTAGATTGGTAATTGAACCGATCCAACCGGCTGCTGCACTGGAAATGTGCAGCTCTGCGATGATCGGGGCAAGCGCAAAGGAAAGAAACATGATGTCCATATTTTCTAGTGAAAAGCCGGCCGCCGTGGATGCCATCACCCACTTCTGGTTCTTTGTCATTGCGCGCCCAATTTGCGTACTTGTTCTTTGCATATTTAATTAACCTCCAAAATGATGCTCGCTGACATCTTTTATTTTGTGTTTGTGTCATTATGTCACGTTCAACTCATAAATGCAAATTGGCCCTACCAAAAAAGCGCCGCGACATTCCTGTCGTGACGCTTTTAATCAATTATTCAACTGTTTCTGGTACCTGTTGGTCTTCGGCGGCCTTCTTCTTGGCGGTCGCCATCATCAGCCGAATCCGGTTCAGCTGGTTGACCACGGAGGCACCTGGATCGTAGTCGATCGGCATCAGGTTGGCACCCTTGTATTCACGCCGCAGCTCCTTGAGCATCCCCTTGCCGACGATGTGGTTCGGCAGGCACCCAAACGGCTGCATGCAGACGATGTTCTTGACGCCGGAACGCAGGAGTTCCACCATTTCACCCGGCAGGAACCAGCCTTCCCCGGTCATGTTCCCGAGGGAAAGCACCGGCTTGGCACCGGCAACGACCTCGTCCCATGGGGTAATCCCCTCGAAACGCTTGGAAGCCCGCAGCGCCTCGTCCATTGGCTTTTCGGCCTGCTTGATCAATTTGAGCAGGACCGCTGCGAAGAGCTCCGAACTCTTCTTGGCGCCCAGGTGCTGGTGACGGTAAACCTGGTTGTAGAGCGAGTAGTTCATGAAACCGACGATGTCTGGAACGACTGCTTCGGCCCCCTCGGCCTCCAGCGTGCCGACAATGTCGTTGTTGGCAATCGGTGAGTACTTGACCAGAATTTCACCGACAACCCCGACCTTCGGCTTAACAATGTCGCGCAGCGGAATGGTGTCGAAGTCGTGAACGATCGCCTGAACGTTGCGCTTAAATTCCTTAAAGCTGCCGTTCTCGACGTTTGGCCGGACCCGATCTAGCCAATCGGCGTAGAGGGCGTTGACCGCGCCCTTCTCCACTTCGTACGGCCGGGTGTGGTAGACGAGTCGTTCGAAGAGATCCCCATAGAGGAAGGCAATCGAAACCCGCTTGATTAGCGGCAGGGTGAAGGTGAAGCCCGGCGTGGACTCAACCCCCTGGTTCCCCAGCGAGATCGAAACAACCGGTACCTGTGGGAAGCCAGCGTCCTTCAAGGCCTTCCGGATCAACGGAATGTAGTTGGTTGCCCGGCAGCCACCACCGGTCTGACTCATCATCACCGCGGTATGGTCCAGGTCGTACTTGCCACTCTGCAGGGCCTCGACCATCTGCCCGATCGAGATGATCGCCGGGTAACAGGCGTCGTTGTTGACGTAGCGGGTCCCGACATCGACCGAGCGCCGGTCCTTGATCGGCAGGTTGACAACGTTGTAGCCAGATGCCTGGAGGGCAACGTCGACCAGGTTGTGCTGGTGAATTGGCGACAGCATCGGCAGCAACAGGGTGTACTTTTCTTTCTTCATTTCCTTGGTGAACTTCACCGGAACCGGGTTGTCGAAGAGCTTCTCCGGGTGGATCTGCTTTTCGGTCCGTTCCTTGATGGCGGCCTTAAGCGACCGGATCCGGATCCGGATGGCACCGAGGTTGTCCCCTTCGTCAATCTTCAGGCAGGTGTAGAGCCGGTTGTACTGGTTCATGATTTCCTCAACCTGGTCGGTATCGATGGCATCCAGGCCACAGCCGAAGGAGTTGAGCTGAACGAATTCCAGTTCCGGCGTTTTGGCCGCGATCCGCGCCGCCGCGTAAAGCCGGGAGTGGTAGGACCACTGATTGACGACCCGCAGCCCCTTGACATCACCCAGGTGGGCAATCGAGTCTTCGGTCAGGACGTGGAAACCAGCCGCCGTGATCATCTGGGAAATCCCGTGGTTAATCATTGGGTCAAGGTGGTATGGCCGCCCCGCAAGAACAACCCCGTGCTCGCCCTTTTGCTTGAGCATCATCAGGGTGTCCTCACCCCAGTTATGGATCTTCTGGTGAAAGTTGTCCAGTTCCTGGTAGCCGGCCTCCAGCGCCTTCTTGACCTCCGGCTTGGTGACACCAAGGTCCTTGAAGCACTGGTAGAGGTTTTCAGCGGTTGACTCGTGGTCGGCCAGGTTCAGGAATGGGTCCCGGTAGTCGACCTTGCCGCTATGAATTTCGTCGACGTTGTTCCGGATGACCTCCGGGTAGGACTGAACGATTGGGCAGTTAAAGTGGTTGTTGGCCGCCTTCTTTTCCTGGAGTTCGTAAACAACGGCCGGGTAGAAGATCCGGTCGACGTGGCGGTTGGCGATCAGGGCCATGATGTGACCGTGCACGTTCTTGGCTGGGTAGCAGACCGTGTCGGACGGAATCGTCTCCATCCCCTTGTCATACTGCTGCTTGGTTCCCTTTGGCGACAGGATCGTCCGGAAGCCGAGTTCCTTAAAGAAGGTTGCCCACAACGGGTAGTCCTCGTACATGTTGAGGACCCTCGGCAGACCGATCGTTCCGTGGGTGGCAAGCTTGCTGCGCAACGGCCGGTACTTGAAGAGCTCCTTGTACTTACGCTCAACCAGGTTGACCTTCCCGTTGTTGCGCGGTGCATCGCCGTGAATCCGCAGTGCCCGGGCCTCACCCCGTTCACACCGGTTCCCGGTGACGAACTTGCGCCCGTCGTTAAAGATCGTCAGCGTCAGTTCACAGTTGTTGGCACAGCCCCCGCAGTGCATGTATTCCTTTTCAAAAGAGAGATTTTCCATCTCATCAAGGGACAGCAGGCTGGTGTGGTCGCCCGCCTGGTAATTGTGCTGGGCAATCAGGGCCGCACCGTAGGCCCCCATCAGGCCAGCGATGTTTGGCCGAATCACGTCGACCCCGGCGATCTTTTCAAAGGCCCGCAGGACGGCGTCGTTGTAGAAGGTTCCCCCCTGGCAGACGATGTGGTCGCCGAGCTCGTCGGCACTACGCATCTTGATCACCTTGAAGAGGGCGTTCTTAATGATGGAGAAGGACAAGCCGGCGGAGATGTCGCCGATCTTAGCCCCTTCTTTTTGAACCTGCTTAACCTTGGAGTTCATGAAGACCGTGCACCGGGAGCCGAGGTCGGCCGGGTGCTTGGCCAAAAGCGCCGCCTGGGCAAAGTCACGGATGTTGTACTTCAGACCGGAGGCAAAGGTCTCCAGGAAGGAGCCGCATCCGGACGAGCAGGCTTCGTTCAACTTGATATCGGCGAGGGCGCCATTCTTGACGGTCATCGCCTTCATGTCCTGACCACCAATGTCCAGGATAAAGTCGACGTCCGGCTGGAAGTAGTGGGCCGCCTGGTAGTGGGCCACCGTTTCTACCTCACCCAGGTCGACGTTCAAGGCGTTCTTGATCAGGTGCTCACCGTAGCCGGTCACGCAGGCCTTACCGATCCGGACGTCATCGGGCATCTTGGCCACCAGGTCGTGCAGCATCTGCTTGGTCTTTTCGAGCGGGTCCCCGTCGTTGTTGTCGTATTCGGTGAAGAGCAGCTTGTGGTCAGCAGACATCAGCACGATCTTGGTGGTCGTCGAACCGGCATCGATACCAAGGAAAGCCGTCCCGTGATAGTTCGCCAGGTCGCCGGATTCAACCCGATCCTTAGCATGACGCTGGCGGAAGGCGGACAGTTCGTCCTCGTTCTTAAAGAGCGGGTCCAGCGAGTGGGATGGTGCCAGAACGGAGAAGTCACCGTTTTCCAGCAGGTCCAGCAGGATGTTGAGCGACAATTCGGGTTGGTCTACGGCATAAAGGGCCGCACCCTGGGCAACGAAGAGCTGCGGATTCTCGGGGAAGATGACCTCCTCGTCCGTCAGGTGGAGGGTCTCAATGAAACGGTGCCGCAGCTGGTCCATGAAGTAGAGTGGGCCACCTAAAAAGGCAACGTGGCCGGCAATCTTGTGCCCAGCGGCCAGGCCGGAAATCGTCTGGTTGACCACCGCCTGGAAGATGCTGGCGGCGATGTCTTCCTTGCGGGCCCCGTCGTTGATCAGCGGCTGGACGTCGGTCTTAGCAAAGACCCCGCACCGGCTGGCAATTGGGTAGATCTTTTCGGCGTTGCGGGCCAGCTTGTTCAGGCCGTCCGCGTCCGTATCCAAGAGCACCGCCATCTGGTCGATGAAAGCCCCTGTCCCACCGGCACAGCTCCCATTCATCCGCTGTTCTAGTGAATCGCCGAAGAAGGTGATCTTGGCGTCCTCGCCACCGAGCTCGATGGCAACATCGGTCTCGGGGATCAGCTGCTCAACCGTCTTGGTACAGGCGATCACTTCCTGGATGAACTTCAGCTGCAGCAGGTTGGCCAGCCCGATCCCACCGGAACCGGTGATGGTAAACGAAATTGGCCGTTCACCGCCCAATTCGCTAATTGCTTCCTTAATAACCCGTTCACTAGCAGCCTTAACATCCGCGTAGTGCCGCTCGTAACGGGAGAAGAGCGTCTGATGATCGGCGTCCATAACCACCAGCTTAACGGTGGTCGAACCGACATCAATTCCGCCAAAGAGTTTTTCAGTCATCTTAAATTCCTCCCGATATTTTTCCAACAGTGTGTATAATATTAATAAGTATATTTTTTATCAAAAAACGGCAACATTCAATCGTCAAATTTTTGCCGTCTGTTTGTTAGAAAACAGATCCCGACATTGTGTTGGATTAGATTGAAAGGAGTAATTTCGATGACCCTACAGGAAGATATGCGGGTGCGGCGGACGAAGCAAAACATCATCAACGCCTTCATCGCCCTCACCAAGGAAAAAGATATCGACGCCATTACGGTTCAGGAGATTGCGGAGAAGGCGATGGTCAACCGGGCAACCTTCTACGCCCACTACCACGACAAGCAGGATCTCTACAATCAGATTTTTAACCAGGCGATCGGTCTCTTCACCCCCCTGCGCAACCCCCTGCTCTTCTTAAACCGCAAAGTGATGCTCACTAAGCTGGAGAAGACGTTGACCAAGGTCCTTGAAGACTGCGCTGCCAACCGTGACATCCTGCTCCTGATCATCGACGGCACCCCTTCGCGCACCCTCCAGCAACAGCTCAAGCCGGTCCTTGCCGCGAACATCAGCGGCGTCCTAAAACAGTTCGGCATCGACCAGGAAAGCCACATCCCGCTCGACCTGGTTATCACCTACATCCTGGCGATCTTCACCAACGTCCTCTCCTGGTGGCTTCACGACGGCCCGGACCACCAAATCGACGCCCGCCAACTGGCTCACATGTTCGTCGAGCTGGCCCTCTATGGTCACATGCACGTCTTGGGACTGAATCCTGAATAAGAAAAGTGGCAACCACGCAGAATGGTTGCCACTTTTTCTATTCCTTCGTAAAGGCAAGCCGCTCGGCAGTCGAATACTCCGGCCGGTAATGGTAGCCGGCAACGTCAAAAGCCTTTAGACCGTCCAGACTATCAACCGCATTTTCCGCCAGGTAGCGCACCATGTCGCCCCGGGCCATCTTCGCCCGGGTGGCTTTTTGCTTAACCCGATCACCGACCACCTCACCGAAAAGGCAGGTCACGAAGCGATCGCCGGGCTGGAGGTAAGGCCGCACCGCCTTTTCGTATTCCTTGGAGGCCAGATTGATCACCAGATCGTCATCACAATACAACTCCTGATAGAGCCGGTCACCCCAGAATTCGTAGAGGTTCTTCGTTCCGTCGACATGGGCCCGGTCCCCCATCCCAAGGCGGTAAGGCACGATCCCGTCAAAGGGGCGCAGGAGACCGTAAAAGCCGGACAGGATTCGGAGATGTTTTTCGATATAGTCCAGGCCCCGGTCGGAGAAAACATCGGGGGCCATTGCCTGGTACTGCAGGCCGCAAAAGGCAATGATCGCCGGGGTCAATTCCCGGGTCAGGTCCATTTCTTGAAGCCACTGGTAGTTGGTCCGGGCCAGACGCGTGCTGCAATGCCACCACAGCTCGTGCAGTTGATCATAGGTCTGGGTCCGCATCCAGGCCAGAATCTGCCGGGCCTGGGGCAAAAATTGCGGCAGGTCCTGGTAGGGCAGCGAGTCGGTATCGACCCGCATCGTCCGGGCCGGGGAAATGATGATTTTCATGGGCACGTCCACCTTTCTTTTCCTCTAGATTACCAGTTTCAAAAATTTTTTCAAAAATTTTCTTCGTGTATTAAATCACGTGTATGTCAACCGGTTAGCATATATGATCATTAATAAATTTATAGCAACTATTTCATTGCGCCAAAGCAGATTGACATCCTCCGACCAGCGTTGTAAATTAAGCTCCGAGAGATGAGTGAAGAGCTTCACGAATTGATTGAGAGAGATAAGAGAAGGAGTGTTTTAAATGGAAAACAGCATTCCAGCAGAAGGCCAGATCGGGAAACGGACCATTTCCCTAACGGCTAGCTGGGCATTTTTCGGCTTCTCCATTGTGATTAACTCGATGGGGAACGTTTTGACCCTGGTCACCAGTTCACACATCCATCCCCAGTTTCTGGGGTCGGCCTACTGGACGGCGGCCGAGAATAACCTGGGACTCGCGGTCTTAGGCGACAACTCGATGACCCTCTTTTGGGCCTTCATGGTACTGGGGATGTTAACCTCAGTTTTGAACGCGATCCTAATGCACAAATGGGACTGGAAGCGGATCGGCGGCAACTTCATCTTCATGCTGCCGTTCTCGGTCTTCATCCAGTGGTTCTCCAACATTTTTAATAAGATCATGCCGGACGCTTACGGCTTGCCAATGATCATCCTGTACGTCCTGGTGAACTTCTTAGGGGTTGCCCTGATTGGGACCGCCATTTCGATCTACCAGCGGGCCAACCTGGTTCTGCACCCGGCCGACGACCTCTTCCAGATCATCCGTTTCCGTTACTGCCACGGTAATGCCACCGTCGCGATGTGGCTTTCCTACATTCCGCCGACAATCATGGCGATCATTGCGGCCGTGATGCAGGGCGGCCTCTACAACTTTGGGCTCGGGACCCTCTTTGCCCTGGCCTTTCAAGGCGCCATCACCGGGTGGGCCGACAAACACATTTTCCCAAAGCTGACCCACCAGGCCCTCGACGTTGGTAACTAAGTCTTTTTAGCAGCTTGCTTTTGGCAGGCTGTTTTTTTATTGATTGAAGATAGAAACTGTTATAATCAGGGGGTAACTACTCAGTAGAAAGGACGATTAATTAATGACGGAAAGCGAAAAATCGTTGACCCGGCAGCACATCGACAATGCCATCTATGGTACGCCGAAAATTAAACCCGACGAGCAGCGTAAATACCTCGGAACCTTTCGTGAACGGGTCTGCCTGACCATCAGCGTCCAGGAACTGCGCACTCAAAACTGGCAGGTCGCCCTGGTCGAAGAACTCAACCGGGGGATCGGCAACCTGGTCTTCTTGAACGGCAATCTCCCCCACGAAGAGATCCACCCCTACCTGCTGGCCACTAACCAAAACGGCGGCATTTTTACCATGAAGACCGATCCTGAATTCAAGACGGACCCTGACTCCCTAGCCGTGGTGGTCGCCGCCAAGACGGCCGTCTACCAATCCCCCGTCGACGTTGCCAAGCGCTATCCTCAGCTAGTGGCTAAGGAAAGTTCATCCGCAACGACCGCGACACCCAAGCATGGCTTCTTTTACCGCCTCTTTCATGGAAAGGAGGAGGGATAATGCAGCAGCCCCTCGCCTACCGCATGCGGCCCCGCACGCTTGAAGAGGTCGTCGGCCAGCAGCACCTGCTCGGCCCGGGCCAGATCATCAACCGGATGGTTAAGGCCAAGATGCTGTCGTCGATGATCCTCTACGGGCCGCCGGGTACCGGAAAGACCAGTATCGCCAGCGCCATTGCCGGTTCGACCAAGTACGCCTTCCGTAAGCTCAACGCCGCTACCGACACTAAGAAAGATCTCCAGGTCGTGGTGGAAGAGGCCAAGATGAGCGGCACGGTCATCCTGCTGCTCGATGAAATCCACCGCCTTGATAAGGCCAAGCAGGACTTTCTCCTCCCCCACCTTGAGAGCGGGCGAATCATCCTAATCGGGGCCACCACCGAGAATCCCTACATCAGCATTAATCCCGCCATCCGCAGCCGGACCCAAATCTTCCCGGTCCATCCCCTGACCGCAGCTGACATCAAACTTGCTATTGAGCGGGCCCTGGCGGATAAGGAGCGGGGCCTGGGCGAATTGCCAATCGTGCTGGACCCAGCAGCCGAAGAACAGCTGGCCACCGCCACGAACGGTGACCTGCGCAGCGCACTCAACGGACTAGAGCTGGCAGCCAAGTCGACCGATCCAGCTGAAGACGGTCAGATTCACCTGACCCTGCCGATCATTGAGGAAAGCGTCCAGAAGAAGGCGCTCGGCGCGGACAAGGATGGCGATGCCCACTACGACGTCATTTCGGCCTTTCAAAAATCAATCCGCGGTTCTGATACCGACGCCGCCCTCCACTACCTGGCTCGCCTGGTGGAAGCCGGCGACCTGCCCAGCATTGCCCGCCGACTGATGGTGATCGCCTACGAAGACATCGGCCTGGCTAACATGCCAGCGGTCCAGCGCGCCGTCACCGCGGTCCAGGCCGCCCAGCAGTTGGGCTTCCCCGAGGCCCGGATTCCCCTGGCGGACGCGGTGATCGAACTCTGCCTCTCCCCCAAGTCGAACTCGGGGATTGAGGCAATCGACTCTGCCATCGCAGCCGTCAAGCAGGGCGGCTACGGGGAGGTCCCTGATCACCTCAAGGATGCCCACTACAAGGGGGCGGCCAAGCTCGGCCACGGGACCGACTATGCCTACCCGCATGACTATCCCCAGGACTGGGTGGCCCAGCAGTACCTGCCTGATCGGATTAAGGATGCCCAGTACTTTCATCCCAAGCAAAACGGCGCCTTCGAAACGGCTCTTAATCGGCAGTATTGGCAATTGCGCAATGCTCAGCGCCGCGCCCTACACGGTCAGCATCATCCGAAGAAATGATTGCCTATTGATCTAAAAGATGCTAACATATAAATGGAAATTCTGTAGTGTACGCGTTGTCTAAACGCAGGTTTGCCTTACAGTCTTTTTACTTTGGGACTAGTGTCTTGTCTCTTCAACAACATGCCTTTTCACTTGGTAGTTGACGATTAGGCAGCCGTGTCCCACCTGTCTTACACACAGGTCAACACTGAATGACAATTAACGGCACCAACGGAGTTTTCGTACATAAGGCGCGGTGATAATTAACTTTGTCACCGCGCTATTTTTATACCAAAGGAAATGAATACCATGCTCTTATCAATTTTCGTCACCCTCTTTGCCCTGATCGCCCTCTTTGAAGGGGTCTACTTCTTGACCCACCTTCACAAGGCCTTCATGATCTTTGATCCCAACGCCAGCAGCTTTGTCCACCGTCAGCTCCAAATCTGGGGCGTGATCATGACCGTCCTCGGCCTGATCACCCTCGTGGCCGCCTGGACCAACTCGATTGCCTTCATCGTCATCATGGTCGTCCTCGGCTGCATTTTGGAAACCCAGATGGCCTTCTCAATCACCAGCGAATTCCGGGCAAAGAATCGCTGAGGATGCTTTACGCCGATTCTTTAGAAAGTGTATAATAAGGTAAAAGGATTATGAGGAGGCAGTAAATATGGCACAAGAATATAAACACATTTTGGTTCCAGTTGATGGATCCGCCGAAGCTGAATTAGCCTTCAAGAAGGCCGTTGCCGTCACGAAGCGGAACGGATCTGACGCTGAGCTTCGTCTGCTGCACGTCGTTGATACCCGGGCTTTCCAAAACATCTCAAGTTTTGACACGTCGATGGTTGAACAGGTTACCGACACTGCTAAGAAGACGCTCGACAAATACATCGAATACGCTAAGAAGGACGGCGTTGAAAACGTCAGCTACTCCATCGAATACGGTGCACCAAAGACAATCATCGCCCGTGACGTTCCAAAGGAAATGAACGCCGACCTGATCATGATTGGGGCCACTGGTTTGAACGCCGTTGAACGGATTCTGATTGGTTCCGTCACCGAATACGTTACCCGGATGGCCGTTTGTGACGTCCTGGTTGTCCGGACCGATCTCGACAACAAGCCGATCGAAAATCCCAAGAAGAACAACAACAAGAAGTAAAATCATTCTTCATTAAAAGGCCCCATCATTCGGCAATGCCGGTGATGAGACTTTTTTGATACCACTCAAAAAACGCCTGGTAACACAATCGTTATCAGGCGTTTTAATGCTTCTCTAGTTTAATTTTGCCAGTTCTTTTTGAATGTCCTCTTCCATTAAAGTGCCGTGCCGGGCAATGCTAAGGCTCTTGGCAACCTCCAAGGCTTCGCGGGCCTTATCGGTATTGTCCTTGGCAATGTAGGCCTTTCCTAGGCACAAGTAGAGTTCGTCTAAGAGGAAGAGTGAGTCGTGCTTGCGGCAAAGCTCAATCCCCCGGTTAGCCATCTCAATGGCACTGTCCGGGTCATCCAGGTTCAGGTAAAGATTGGCAATCTGATCATTGATCGAGGCCCACTGGTGGAGGCTCCCGATCAGCTTCTTATTGTCAATCAACTTCACTGAACGATTCGTCAGCCGAATGGCCCGCTCGCGATCGTGCCGCTTCAGGTAGGCCATCGCCATCCCGGCGGTCGTCATCGCCAGGTAGACATTGGCACTGGTGGTCGCAAACTGGGTCAGCACCAGCTCAAAGTTGAAGATCGCATCGTCAATCTGATCATTTTCAACTTGAACCATCCCCAACAGGTAGTAATAACGCTGCTTGTCGAAGTCGCTCTCCAAATTTTTAACCTTGACCGCGTCCAACATCTTTTCAGCTTGAGCGTAATTATGCGCGGTCAGGAGTTCATCAACCTGATTAAAGGTGTCATTGACTCCACTAACCTCGTTCTCCACAATCCGGTCAGTCGGAATGTTTAACCGTTCGCAAATTGCTGTTAAGATATCCATCTTCGGCAAGCGGTTTTGCTTTTCCATCAAACTAATCGTCGCTTGAGTACAGATTCCTTCGGCGAGTGCCGTCTGCGATAAGCCCCTTTTGCGGCGAATTTGCTTTAATACGTCTCCACGGAGTTTCATTGGTTATCATCCTCAATTATAATTATCTCTCTTAAGTCCACTTAAAACTAAGTACCATGACTTCAACCATTATTATAACACTAATTATAAAATGGTTGTTAGCCATGCGCTTTCGCTCTCGGTTGGGCCTACTGCCTATTGCCGGATTTATTGTTCAATTACAACAAAAATAGACAGGAACACTAATAATATTAGCATCACTGTCTACTTTAGACAATATTTCTTAAAAAAATTTTAATTAAACTTCTTCTGACCGACGTGCTCAGTGCCCAGTTCCTTGAATTCGTAGGTAATCTGGCTGTTGCGCTTGAATTCTTCCAGGCCAAGCTGGATCAGGCGGTCAACCAAATCGGAGTAACTGATCCCGGAAACTTCCCACATCTGCGGGTAAAGGCTGATGTTGGTGAAACCAGGCAGAGTGTTGGGTTCACTCAAGTATGGCACGTTATTCTCGTCAACCAGGAAGTCGATCCGGCACAAGCCCTTCATGTCGAGAGCCTTGTAAGCTTGCAGTGCCATGTCGGTAATTTCATCAGTCAGGTACTGTGGCAGCTTGACTGGCAGTTCGAAGACCACGCCACTGGCATCGACGAACTTGTTTTCGTAGTCGTAGAACGGATCGTCCTTTGGAACACGAATGGCCCCCAGCTTGGAAGCAATCGGGTGTTCGTTCCCCAGGATGGAAATTTCCACTTCCTGCGGGTTGGCAACCCCCTGCTCGGCCAGAACCTTGAAGTCGTACTTGAAGGCGTCATCCAGGGCGGCCTCGTACTCGTCGGCGTTGGTTACCTTGTGAATACCAACCGATGAACCTTGCTTAGCCGGCTTGATGAAGACCAGGTCGCCGAGTTGTTCTTCGATTGTGTCCCAGGAGTAGTCCGCGCGATTTTCCGGCGTCAGCAGAACATATGGCGTGTTGCGGATCCCGGCTTCGTTTAAGATCTTCTTGGTCAGGTCCTTGTCAAATGACATGGCGCTGGCCGCAATGTTAGAGCCTACGTATGGCTTATTCAATAACTTGAACAGGCCTTGGATCGTTCCATCTTCCCCAAGGTTCCCGTGAATGACCGGGTAGAAGAAGTCGATGTGCTCCAGCTCGTTTAAGGCCATGATTGGTGCCAGCGGCCGGTTGAGGTCCATCTTCGCATAGGCGTCAGCAACCACCTTGTCTTCAGGCTCACCATCAAAAATCCGTTGCGAAGCTTCATTGTTCAGCAGAATCCCGTCCTTGGTAAACATGAACAGGCTAATATCATACTTATCCTTGTCGAGTGCATCATAAATATTGTGTGCTGAACGCTTGGAAACGTCGTGTTCGGAGGAATTGCCACCAAAGAGCAGGGCAACTTGTAACTTCTGTGCCATTTAGCATACCACCTTATCTTAAATTTTACTTATACCGTCTTTCTCAGAAACCTAAGTATAACATGATAGCGCTTGCTTGGCTACAAAAAAACGGAGAAAAGTAAACTTTTCTCCGTTTTTGATTATAGTGTTTTCCACGCAAGCTGAATTGCTTACTTGACTTCCACGATCCAGTTTTCGTTTTCGTCAGTGGAACTTAAGCCAGCAGGATCATCAACGATCTTGTCGTTAACCGCTACGATGGTCCCGTCGACTGGGCTATCCAGGTCGGTTACGGCCTTTTCCGCTTCCACGGAAATGAACTTGTCGCCGCTCTTTAAGCTAGCGCCCTTTGCTGGTACATCGATGAAGCTGATCTTGCCGAGGTCGTCACGACCCTGATCATTCAGTCCCACCCGGGTGTTACCGTTGTCGAGCTTCTTGGTCCAGAAATAGTTGTTCTTTGCAGCCATAATATAAATACCCCACTATCTAAATTCTTGTTTATTGCTAAACATGTAAGAATGATGATGATAACGCATCGACATTATCATCCCAATCCCGATCAGGTTACCAATTAAAGACGATCCCCCAGCGCTGATGAACGGAAGCGGGATCCCGGTCAGCGGCAGCAGACCGATGTTCATCCCAATGTTTTCAAAAATGTGGAAGAGGATCATCATGATGACCCCGGTCGAAATATAGGCGTAAAACTCATTCTTCGTATCAAATGTAACACGAATCATTAAATAAATTAAGAGTAAATAGATCAAAATTAACAAAACGCCACCGATAAAGCCGAAATTTTCCCCAATTACGGAGAAAATCATATCCGACTCCCGCACCGGCACGTAAACCTTCGAATTGTTAAAACCAGTTCCGGTGATCCCGCCGGAACCAACCGCTTTGATACTTTGCCACAGCTGATACCCCTGGTTGGTTGTATCCTGTTCGGGATGTAGCCAGGTATCAACCCGGTCGAACTGGTAGGCCTGGAAACCGATGTGTTCCAGGATTCGCCGCCCGGTTGAGGACGTCACCATTGCCAGGGCCGAGCCGCCGACAACTGCCAAGGCCGTCGCAGCGGGAGCCAAAATCCGCCAGGTAACTCCTGAAACGAGGATCATCCCACAGAAAATGGCAAAGAAGACCAGCGCGGTCCCAAAGTCGTTTTGGAAGTGCAGGGAAATCAAAATCGGCAGCAGCCAGAGCAGCATCGTGCCGATCAGGTGCCAATCAGACCGGACCGTATGTACCGGATACCGGTTATTGTGCGTAGTAATCACCCGGCCCATCATCAGGATGTAGGCCGGCTTCATAATTTCCGATGGCTGAAAGGTGAACGGTCCGATGGCAAACCAACTTTTGGCCCCGGTGCTGGCGTAGTACGCCCGGCTATAGAAGACCAGAATGGCAAACATTAGGAAGATACTTAACCAGTAGATGATCGGCGCAATCTTCCAAAGCTGTTCCGAATCGAACTGCATGATAATCACAATCATGACAGTCCCAATCGCGTACCAGACCAGCTGGGTGATAACCTGCCGGGCCACACTGGTTGCCTGTTGATCGTGAACCGCCGCGACGTAAATCGATGCCAGACCGATCAGTGCCAGCAGAAGCACACAGAAAATAATTCCCCAGTCAATTCGACTTTCTTCATCACTTTGCGAACGTTGCATTACCTAACTCCTTCTTCGTTAAAGAGAACGGTATTTCCATCGTCATCCACCTAGTGTTGGTGGAGGTGATATTGTTGGAGAACCATTTCCAAGCCTTCCTCTTGAGAGTGAACGTAAAATTCACTCTCGTCGGTCGTCAACAGGGCCTTGAAACGGTCATTATCGGTTACCACTTCGCCAATTAGCCGCTTACCAATGAAAATCTGTTGAACCGGCTGGTTGTGCCGTTCAATGTCTTTAACGCTTACTTCAATTTTCTTATCTTTTCTAGCCACGATTTCACCTTTAACTTTAATATTTGCGTCGGAATGTAAAGTGGTCGGGAACGGGGTCATACCCGCCCCGGGCAAAGGGCTGACAACGCAACAAGCGCCACAACCCCAGCAAAATACCTTTAAGCCCGAAACGGTGCAGGGCATCAAGCATGTATTGCGAACAGGTCGGCTCATAGCGGCAAACCCGGTATGGCCGCCGCACAGAAATCGTTCGCTGGTACCAGCGAACGAGCTTGCACAAGGCCCGGACCATCACTTTACTTCTTCTTTCCTTCCGTCTTTTGCATCCGTTCCAGCATTTCACCAGCACCCTTGGCCACATTGTCCAGCGGGCTCTGTGAAACCATTACTGGCACCTTCAGCCGGTCACTGAAAAGTTTATCAATTCCCTTCAGCAGGGCTGTCCCACCGGTCAGGACGATGCCCCGATCGATAATGTCACTAGCCAGCTCTGGCGGAATCGTCTCCAAGACATTGACGGTCGCCGTCAGAATTTGTTCTAGCGTCCCGTGGATTGCCTCTTCAATCTCGTTTTCGTTAACGGTGATTTGCTTTGGCATCCCCGTGGCCACGTCACGGCCCCGGACATCCATTTCTTCTGGCTTGTCAACCTTCAGTGCTGTCCCCAGCTTCATCTTGATGTTTTCGGCGGTGTGTTCACCAATGACCAGACCATGCTTGTCCTTAATATAGGCAGCAATGTCACTGTTCAACTTGTCACCGGCTAAGCGTACTGAGCTACTGGAAACAATGTCACCCAGGGAGAGGATCGCAATGTCGCTGGTCCCACCACCCATGTCGATCACCATGCTACCACGGGGCTTAAAGATGTCCAGGCCGGCACCAATAGCCGCAACTTTAGGCTCGTATTCCAGATAGACCTTGCCACCGCCGGACTGTTCAGCGGCCTGAATAATCGCCTTGCGCTCAATTTCGGTGATGTTGGTTGGTGCGCAGATCATGATGTTTGGCTTGGACATAAAGCCCTTGACGCTCAGCTTGCCGATAAAGTACGACAGCATTTCCTCGGTAACGTCGAAGTCGGAAATCACCCCGTTCTTCAGCGGCCGAATTGCCCGGATGTTGCTTGGGGTCCGCCCAACCATCCGGTAAGCTTCGGAGCCCACCGCCAGAACCTTGTTGGTTTGCGTATCAATTGCGACTACTGATGGTTCATTTAACACAATGCCCTTACCCTGGACATAAATCAGCACGTTGGCTGTTCCTAAATCAATACCAATATCTTGTGCCATTCGTTTTCTTCTCCTCTAAAAATGAAAGATTGTTTTTCTTAATATCGTTCGTATTATACCATACAATGACCGCCAACTGCGGATCGGTCCTAGTTTGTCTCACCAGTGCGGTGGTTCGGCGAAAGCTTGATCTTATCGGCGATGTCGATCCGATCAATTTTGGCCCCCAGCGCGTGCAATTTTTCCTGAAATTGATCGTAACCACGATCAATCTCGCTGACATTGCGTACCTGGGTAATTCCATCCGCCGCCAACCCTGCTAAGACTAAGGCCGCTCCGGCCCGCAGATCGGAGGCCGTTACCTCAGCCTCGCTAAATTTGGTGGGACCGGAAAGCACGGCGACCGGACCGCTAATCTGGAACTTAGCGTTCATCCGCCGCAGCTCCTCGAGATGCATGAAGCGCTTCTCGAAGATCTGCTCGTCTAAGGTACTTGTTCCATTGGCCAGGAGTTGAAGAACCGACATCTGCGGTTGAAGATCCGTTGGAAAGCCCGGATATGGCATCGTCTTGACCGTTGTCGGCAGCAGGACCGCCGTACCGACCACCCGGATGCCATCGTCCTGCTCAATCACCGTTACCCCCATCTCTTCCAGCTTGGCGATTAGGGAGGCGTTATGGGCCGCGATCGCGTTTTCCACAATCACGTCCCCGTTAGTGACCGCCGCAGCAATCATGAAGGTCCCCGCCTCGATCCGGTCAGGCATGAGTTCGTAATCACAGCCATGCAGGAAGTTGACCCCCTGGATGCGAATAACCTCGGTCCCCGCACCGTGGACCCGAGCCCCCATTTTATTCAATAAGTTGGCGAGCGCAACAATTTCGGGCTCGCGGGCCGCGTTTTCAATTGTGGTGATGCCCTGAGCCAGGGTGGCCGTCATCATCAGACTTTCGGTTGCCCCAACGCTTGGAAAGTCGAGATAAATCATTTTTCCAACCAGACGCTCGGCCCGGGCTTCAATGTAGCCATCCTGCTGCTGAACCGTCGCCCCGAGCTGGATTAGTCCCTTGATATGGAGGTCAATGGGCCGCGAACCGATCGCGCAGCCACCAGGCAGGGCAACCTTGGCGTGACCGGTCCGGGCCAAAAGCGGCCCCATTACCAACAAAGAGGCCCGCATCTCATCGACATATTCAAAGGGGGCCTCACTAGCGACCCTTTGCTGAGCATCTAGCAGCAATTCGTGCTTTTCCTCGTCAAAGGTCACCGTCAGGTTCAAAAACTGCAGCAATTGGTTCATTGTTTTTATGTCTAATAATGATGGGACGTTTGTCAGGTGAATGTTGCCCACTGACGCCAAGATGCTGGCTGCTTGCATCGGTAGTGCCGCATTCTTGGAGCCCGCCACGTGGACGCGCCCAGCCAACCGTCGACCACCCTTAATAACCATCTTATCCATCAAATACTCCCTCGCTTGCTAGCGAACCAGGTACTGAAGATTCCCGATCGCATTGAAGATGTTCAAGAAAAAACTTGCGCATAAGTAGCCCAGCGCCGTTGCACACAGGACAATTGCCAGTGGCAGGGTGCGTGGCGGGCGCTTAAAAAAGCGCTCCGGATGAAGGCCCTGAATGGCGCTGAAGGCCAGCCAAACAAAGAGCAGCTGAACAATGATTTCAATCAGGGCATGAATTCCCGTTAATTGCACACTGGTACCTCCCTTATTAACAAAACAGTTTGTATTTTATCATAACACGCTTTCTTAGTCGCTAGTAGTAGCAAAGCTTTAACTTAAGTTTAAAGAACAGAAAAAGGGGTTCGGCAATTATGCCATAACCCCTTTTTGTAGGAACTGAATTCCTATTGTTGGTTGAGCTTAGAAGTGTTCAAACGGTTAATTGCCCGCTTGAGATGTACTTCAGCCCGTGCCAAGGCGTCCTGATTATGTTCGCGCTTGGCCTTTTCAATTGCCGATTCTGAACGCCGCTTAGCAGCTTCGGCCCGCTGGACATCAATTTCTTCTGGCATTTCCGCACTATCAGCAGCGATCAGTGCGTTTTCACCATCGAATTGAATGATTCCACCGTTGACGGCAGCTACCTCGTCGGTTCCACCGTCATGCTTGATCTGCACGGTGCTGATCTCCAGTGCCGCAATCAGCGGAACGTGGTGCGCCATGAGCCCCATCTGACCACCAGACGTGTTCATGACCAGCATCGTCGCGTCATCCTTATCGTAAACAGTACCGTCAGGGGTAATAATCGTGACCTTAAACTTACTGTCAGCCATAAATTATCCCCTCCTAATCGTTACTGTCTTCGTCAGAATCCGCCTGTAATGTCTTTGCCTTTTCCACAACGTCTTCAATTGGTCCAACCAGACGGAATGCTTCTTCCGGTAAGTCATCGTACTTACCTTCCAGAATTTCCTTGAAGCCCTTGATGGTATCCTTCAGCGGAACGTACTTCCCTGGAGTCCCAGTAAACTGTGAAGCAACACTGAAGCTCTGTGACAGGAAGTTCTGAATCCGCCGTGCACGAGCAACAATCGTCTTTTCTTCGTCAGACAGTTCATCCATCCCTAAGATCGAAATGATGTCTTGCAGTTCGTGGTACCGCTGCAGAACGTGCTGAACCTGCATTGCGACTTCGTAGTGTTCCTTCCCAACGATTTCCGGCGTCAGAGCCGTTGACGTTGAGGCCAGTGGGTCCACGGCTGGGTAAATCCCGATCTGGGTCAAACGCCGTTCCAGGTTGGTCGTCGCATCCAGGTGGGCGAAGGTCGTGGCTGGCGCAGGGTCGGTGTAGTCATCGGCAGGGACATAAACGGCCTGAATCGAGGTAATGGAACCCTTCTTGGTCGAAGTAATCCGTTCCTGCAACTGACCCATTTCAGTAGCCAGGGTTGGCTGGTAACCAACGGCAGAAGGAATCCGCCCCAGCAGGGCAGAAACTTCTGAACCGGCCTGGGTAAACCGGAAGATGTTATCGATGAAGAGCAGCACATCCTGGCCCTTAACATCACGGAAGTATTCCGCAATCGTCAGACCAGTCAGGGCAACCCGCATCCGGGCACCAGGAGGTTCGTTCATCTGACCATAAACCATGGCCGTCTTTTCCAGAACCCCGGAAGCCTTCATTTCATAGTACATATCGTTACCTTCACGGGTCCGTTCACCGACCCCAGTGAAGACAGAAATACCATTGTGCCCTTGGGCAATGTTGTGAATCAATTCCTGAATCAAAACGGTCTTACCAACACCGGCACCACCGAAGAGACCAATCTTACCACCACGGACGTATGGAGCCAAGAGGTCAATAACCTTGATCCCAGTTTCCAGAATTTCCGTGTTGTTGTTTAATTCGTCATACTTTGGTGCGTCACGGTGAATAGGCATCCGCTTAGCATCCGGCCCAAACTTTGGCCCGTTATCAACTGGTTCACCCAAGACGTTGAATACTCGTCCAAGAGTATCGTCACCAACTGGCACACTAATTGAGGCACCAGTGTTTTCAACTTCCATTCCACGCTGAAGACCATCGGTACCGTCCATGGCAATCGTCCGGACAACCCCGTCACCCAGTTCCAGGGCAACCTCGGTCGTCAGGGTCTTGTCATCACTTTCCTTGATCTTCAAGGCGTCGTTAATTTCAGGAAGCTTGTCGTCTAAGGGGAACTCAACATCGACAACTGGTCCAATGACTTGGACAACTTTACCAGTACTCATGTTGTTTCCTCCTACGTTTGAAATTATTCTTGTGCAGTCATCCCACCGGTAATTTCAGTAATTTCGGTGGTGATGGCCGCCTGCCGTGCTCGGTTATACTGCAATTCCAATGTTGAGATAATGTCGTCAGCATTGTCGGTGGCAGAACGCATGGCGTTAGCACTTGAGGAGTGTTCGGACGTCTTAGCATCCAGGATTGCTCCGTAAAGCAAACTCTCAGCGTACTGCTCAACCAGTGCAGAAACAATGGCCGTATCTGACGGTTCAAATTCGTATTCAGCCGAAACGTGCGCGGTTGTGACATCACTATTGGTTTGACCGGGTTGGTTAGCTGCTTCCAGCTGCGCCAGTTCGTCTTCATCCAACAGTGAGTTTTCGGTAATTGGCAACACATCGTGAATAATCACGTGTGAAGAGATCCGGTTTACATAGTGACTGTAAGCCATGTACAACTCGTCGAAGACTGCATCGTTGTACATCTGCACAGCCGTCCGGACAATTGGCAGAACCTCCCGGAAGGTTGGAACGTCACTGACACCAGAATACTGGTAGGCAATGTTCATTCCCCGCTTTTGGAAGAATTCCGTCCCCGTCTTCCCGATTGTTAGAAAAACGGTGTTGTCTTTAGTCAGGTGGTGCTTCTTCATCATCGCCATCGTGGCCTTGAGAATGTTACTGTTGTAACTGCCCACCAGGCCCCGGTCGGAGGTGATCACAAGCACACCAGTCTTTTTAACCGGACGTTTTTTAAATAGTGCAGCGTAAACATCATCTTGCGAAGCCGCAGATGTTGCGCTATGAGATTTAACCAGATCAGACAACATTTGCTTAACCTTCTCAGCATAAACTTCGTAGGTCTGAGTATGGTGTTGAATTTGGTTCAGCTTAGCAGTTGAAACCATCTGCATTGCCGCCGTGATTTGCCGGGTACTCTTCGTAGAATCAATTTTGTGTTTAACTGCAGCAAGTGAAGCTGGCACTAAATCTCACCGTCCTTTCGACTAACTAATCTAACTAATTTTCTGATGATGCCGCCTGCTTACTGTCGCTGGTTTGGAAAGACTTACTGAAGTCTTCTACTGCAGCGTGCAGGTCATCACCTTCCGGCAGCTTACCGGTCTTAGCGATTTCGTCGTAAAGGTCTTGGTGGTTAGCGTGCATGTAAGCCGCCAGTTCACTCTCGTAGCGTTGAACGTCATCCAACGGAATCTTATCAATGAATCCTTGTTGCAGTGCGTACAACGTTACAACCTGCTGAGCAGCTGGTTGTGGCTGGTGCAAGCCCTGCTTCAGGACTTCCATCGTCCGCTGACCACGCGCCAACTTGGCCTGGGTAGCAGCATCCAGGTCGGAACCGAACTGGGCAAAGGATGCCAGTTCGTTGTAGGATGCAATATCCAGACGCAGGGTACCGGCAACCTTCTTCATGGCCTTGATCTGGGCGTCACCACCGACCCGGGAAACAGAGGTCCCAGCGTCAATGGCTGGCCGCTGACCAGCGTAGAATTCATCAGAGTCCAGGAAGATCTGGCCATCGGTGATGGAAATAACGTTGGTTGGAATGTAGGCGGAAACGTCCCCGGCCTGGGTCTGAATGATTGGCAGGGCAGTCATTGAACCACCGCCAAGGTCATCGGACAGACGGGCAGCACGTTCCAGCAGCCGTGAGTGGGTGTAGAAGATATCACCAGGGTAAGCTTCACGACCAGGAGGACGACGCAGAATCAGTGAAAGTTCACGGTAAGCGTCGGCCTGCTTGGACAGATCATCATAAATGATCAGGACATCGCGGCCGTTGAACATGAACTCTTCACCCATAGCTGCACCGGCGTATGGCGCGATGTACAGCATTGGTGCTGGGTTCGATGCACTAGCGGAAACGACAATCGTGTAGTCCATGGCCCCATACTTGCGCAGGGTTTCCACGTTGGCCCGAACCGTTGATTCCTTCTGACCGATGGCAACGTAAATACAGATAACATCCTTATCCTTTTGGTTAATGATGGTATCCAGGGCGATGGCCGTCTTACCGGTCTTCCGGTCCCCAATGATCAATTCACGCTGACCACGACCAATTGGAACTAAGGCATCAATCACCTTAATACCAGTCTGCAGTGGCACACTAACACTCTTCCGCTCCATAACACCTGGAGCCTTGTGTTCGATTGGACGCGTCTTGTCGGTCTTAACTTCGCCTAAGCCGTCAATTGGCCGACCTAATGGATCAACAACCCGGCCGAGTAATGCATCGCCAACGGGTACTTCCATGATTCGACCCGTCCGCTTAACGGTGTCACCTTCACGGATCCCGGTAAAGTCCCCTAAAATAACGATACCAACATCGTTACTTTCGAGGTTCTGGGCCATTCCGTAAACACCGTTACTAAATTCGAGCAACTCACCAGCCATGGCGTTTTCCAGGCCATCGGCACGAGCAACCCCATCACCAACATACGTAACCGTACCAGTTTCTTCAACGGATACCTGGTCGTTGTAGTTGGCAAGCTGCTTCTTGATGAGTGAACTGATTTCCTCAGTTTTAATGCTCATAAAGGTCTCACCTCTTTAACAAACTATATTATCTAACTAGTAAACGACGAATTTGCTTAATCTTTGAGCTGAGACTACCATCCAGCGTCTTGTGATCGGCATGGACGATAACCCCACCTAAAATTTCTGGATCAACGGCTTCGTTTAAGACCACGTCAGTAGCCCCGAAGCGCTTGGCCAGGTTGGCCTTTAATTGATCCCGTTGTTGTTTATCGAGTTGGATCGCTGTGACAACGTCGGCATGCATCCGCTTATTCTTAGCGTCATACCGCCGCTCAAACTCATCAATAATTGCGACCATGCAATCCATGCGGCCGTAATCAAAAAGCATTTGAATCAGGTTGGCAACGTACTTGGAAGCACCCTGCTTTAAGTCCTGAACTAATGCCTTCTTTTCATCGAGTGATAATTGGACCCCCGCCAAGGCGGATTCCAAGTTCTCGTTATCCTCAAAGACTTGGCGCAAAGCAATCAATTCTTGATAAGTCGTGTCGAGTTCGTTGTCCTCATCGACCAATTCGAACAGTGCCCGGGCATAACGTCCGGCTACCGTTTTCTTATCAAGACTCATGATCTACCAACCCTTCGATGTAGGAGTCGATCAATGCTTTTTGATCGTCTGCCTTTAATTCTTTTTGGATGAGTTTGGAAGCAATCTCAATAGATAAGTTTGCAACGTCATCCTTAGCACCATTCAGCGCATCGCGACGTGCTTGATCCGCATCCTTTTGTGCTTGTTGTTTAAGACTTTGCGCGTCGTTTTGCGCAGCCTCAACAATCTGTGCTCGTTGTGTTTCGGCTGACTTCTTGGCATTGCTTACGATGTCAGCAGCCTCTTGACGTGAATTTTGCAGTTCGGCTTGACGCTTGGCGGCCATCTTCTCGGCATTTTCCCGGGACTTGGCAGCATTGTCGATATCACTAGCAATCTTGTCGGCACGCTTCTTCATCATGTCGGTGACTGGTCCCCATGCAAAGTGCTTGACCAGCAGCATCAGGATAATGAAGGTTACAATGTAGAAAACAAGGTCCCCAATGTATAAACTGTTCGATTCAGCTAACACACTGTTCACAAACATCTATTGACACCTCCTTGTTTGTAAAAATCGAAAAGTGATTAACGATTACTTGTTCATAACAAGGAAGCCAATAACGATGGCGATGATAGGCATGGCTTCAATCAAACCAACACCAATGAACATCGTGGCCTGTAATCTACTCTGTAATTCTGGTTGACGTGCGATACTGTCAACAGTGTGTCCAATTAAGATACCATCACCGATACCACCACCGATGGCAGCACCCATAGCAGCGATACCTGCAGCAATTGCTCCTAATGCCATTTTAAAATTCCTCCTTAGAGATTATTATTCGGAAATCTTCCGAGAAATATAAACCGTCGTTAATGTTACAAAGACATACGCCTGAATTGAACCGATAAATACTGAGAATCCTTGCCAACAAAGCTCCAGGAGCAGTCCTGGGATAATGGTTAAGATACCATGTGAGAAGGCCATGTTTGCAATTAAACTCATTAACAGTTCACCGGCAAAAATGTTACCAAAGATACGAAGGCCCAGCGTCAAGAAGTTGGCGAAGTCTTCAATGATGTTAACTGGCAGCATCAACGTAAATGGCTTAGCGTAGTTCTTTAAGTAACCGCCAAGACCGTTGTGTGCTACCCCAGCAAAGTGAGCCAGTGTCATTACCATCAGTGAGAAGGTCAACGTTACGACTGGATCCGCCGTAGGACTTCTAAGCACTTCCGCCCCATTCCAATGGAACTGGAACAGCAACCCGAATTGGTTAGCGAAGAAGATGAAGACGAACAAGACAAAGGCAAAGAAACTGTAATGGCCCTGTTCTTCAGCTGGCATCTGACTTCTGACGATCCCGTTCGTGAAATCGACTAACCATTCAAAGACGTTTTGCGCGCCGGTTGGTTTCATCTTGATCTTTCGTGACATCCCGTAAAGAGTGAAGAACACGATTGCGTAGATAATCAGTCCAGAAACAATGTTCGTTGTATTGAACGTGAGTCCGAAAAGCTTAAAAGTTAAAGCATCACCGCCCATTCATATTCCACCTCTTTCCTTATAACAAAAATTTGGCTTGTAAATTGGATGAACGTTGTGGATAAAAAAACGTATTAAGCCCAAGTTACGTCCACTAATATATCATTATTTAAGCAAAATTTCAAAAAATTTTAAGTTATTCTAACCACTTGTTAAGCCTTGGGC
Source organism: Limosilactobacillus kribbianus (assembly GCF_026413145.1). Classification (GTDB taxonomy): domain Bacteria; phylum Bacillota; class Bacilli; order Lactobacillales; family Lactobacillaceae; genus Limosilactobacillus; species Limosilactobacillus kribbianus. The sequence continues at coordinate 85,447 of NZ_JAOVYZ010000002.1, forward strand.
GCCCTACTTTCGCGTCCTTTTTGCTTCGATACAGTTTTGACAATTTGTCTGATTAACAAACTTACTAACCTTGTTCACTAAAAGCCCGTTGTGGCAGGACCAGGTTCAAGATGATTCCGAGCACGGCAGCTACGGCCAGACCCGAGAATTGGTACTTGCCTAATTGCAAATAAGCATTCCCAATGCCGACGACCAGGATCACCGAGGAGATCATCAGATTGCGCTTAATATTGAAGTCAATCTGGTGCTCGATCATGACTCGCAGCCCGCTAGAGGCAATAACCCCAAAAAGCAGAAAAGAAATCCCACCGATCACCGGGGACGGAATCGTTTCAATCAGGGCACTGAGCTTGCCAATGAAGCTGAAGAAGATCGCGAAGGCGGCTGCCCCGGCCAGGACATAGACCGAATGAACCCGGGTGATCGCCAACACTCCAATGTTTTCGCCATAAGAGGTCACCGGGGGCCCACCGACAAAACCGGCGATGATTGAGGCCGTCCCGTCACCTGCCAGGGTGTGGTTGAGGCCCGGATCCTTGAAGTAGTTGCGATCAGTTAGTTCGTTGAGCACCATGATGTGCCCGAGGTGTTCGGTCATTGTCACGAAGGCAATCGGCGCCATACTGAGGATTGCTCCCCAATATAGCTGCGGCCGATAGGTGACAAAGGGAATCTGAAAGTTCGGCAGGCTAAACCAGTGGGCCCGCAGAACGGGACTAAAGTCCACAATCCCAAAGAGGCAGGCGATCAGATAACCCCCGACGATCCCCAAGAGAATTGGGATCAGGCCCAAGAATCCCTTGAAGTACATGTTAAAGGCAACCGTGATCAGCATCGTCAGCATCGCCACGGCAAAAAACTTCAGGTCGTAGTGACCGGTCGCCGAATTAATGGTGGCATCCTTGGCGGCCGTGCTGGCAAGCGACAGGCCGATAACGACAACAATTGGGCCGACGATGATTGGCGGTAGGACCCGGTCGATCCAGGCCGAACCGATCCGGCTGACTACTAATGCTACGATCAAATAGACGCAGCCGACCGCCACGGTCCCCTGGGCAATTCCCGGATAACCAGTGGTCTTCATCAGTGCCATCATCGGCACGACAAAGGAAAAACTCGATCCCATATAAGCCGGGATCTTGTGCTTAGTAATTAATAGATAGATTAACGTCCCCACCCCGGAGCTAAAGAGAGCGATCCCGGGATTTAAGCCCACCAGGATCGGCACCAGAACGGTAGAACCAAACATTGAAAACATGTGTTGCAGAGAAAGCCCTACCCACTGTGCGGGCCGCGGCTTCTCATCAACATCGAGTACGACATCGCGACGATGCGCCATTCTTTTTCCCTCCTCAATTAAAAAGCAGCCTTGGGACCTCGCCCAAAGCTGCACTCAAATGCGGCCATCTGCCGCTAATCATTTCACGCACCTTTGGGATCTCACGGAATCCCGCTTAAAGGTTTTTTAATCGTTCTTATCATAGTTATTTGGGGATTGCTTGTCAACTAGATGATTACGTCTTCTGGTCATTACCCAGGCGGTCATGGGCACCGTAATCAGCACACCGATAAAGGAAACCAGGATCTCCAGCATCTCAGCCACGAAGATCTTGTTGTTCATGATCGTGCCCAGCGAGTAGTGAAGGCCAGCAAACCAGAGGAAGAGCGCTAAGAAGCCCCCGAAGACGCCGAAGAAAAGCGTGTTGAAGGTTGTGCCGATGATCTGTCGACCAATTGCCATCCCGCTACTCATCAACCGAGCGTTAGTAATTTGAGGATGGTTGTCGAGAACCTCGGTTAAGCCAGAAGAGATTGCCATGGCGGCCTCGGCTATTGCCCCCAGCGTGCTGAGGACCATTACCGTCTCGGCCACCTTGAGGTAGGAGATGCCGATTAAGATCGACATCCCCTCCAGCTCGTCGCTGTCCTCGGTACCAAAGCCCTGAACCATCGCCCAGTGCTCGATGCCGATGATGAATAAGATTAAAATCGCCAGGACGATCAGGGAGGCGTAGAAGGCCGTCACCGTAGTGCGCAGGTCGTCCTCCCCCATGAAGATCGTCACGGCCAGGATAATCACCCCGGTTGTGATCATTACAAACATCGGTGGGACGTGAAAGGCAATCAGCACCATTGCAAAGTAGAGGAAGCCAAAGTTCAGCAACAAACTCCAAAAAGCCGTCCAGCCCTGCTTGCCACCGACGAGAATCATTAAAATCATTAGTAACAGCCCGAGGGCCGTAATCGTCGTCACTTTGCTCGCCTCCCTAACAGTAGTGCCCCAAACGCGCTGACCAGTGGAATCGCCAAAACGATTCCAATTCCACTGACCAGGCTCTGAACCGTTCCTAGGCTCATGTTCATTGCGAAGGTATAGCCCCAGGAATTACCGTTCTTAATGTAGAGCAGGCTGGACGTGAAGGTGTCGGCCATGAAAATAAGAAAGAGGACATTGATCAGCGGTCCCATGATCGATTTGCCGACATTGCGTCCGGACATGAAGAGCTGACGCGCACTCACCGTGGGTTCCAGCTGCTTGAGCTCAAAGAGGGTCGCGATGATGTCGCTGGATTCGTCCATCACCGCCCCGAGCGAACCCAAGAGTGTTTCGGCCAAAAACAGCGGCCGGGGCACTTGGGTGACATACTGCATCGACTCGTAGTAGATCCCCCGCTCGTGGGTCCAGGCAAAGACCAGCAGACTGACTCCCAGGGCGGCAAAGGTCCCGATGACCGTCGCACTAAAGGTGGCCAGCATTTTTTTGCTGGGGCCCAGTACCAAGAGCAGGCTGACGAAAGCAAAGATGACCGTCAGGACGCTAAAGATAGGCAGCACGTGCTCCCCGTTTTCATTCAGATCCAGGGTGACCGCCGCCATAAAGAGCAGGGCGTTGACGATCACGCTCACCAGAGCCCAGGCGCCGGACCGCCCCATCATCAGCAGGAGTAAAGTCACGACCAGCCAGGCCAAAGTGACCAGGACCGTGTCCCGTTTGTAACCAGCAATGTTGGCCGACAGGGTCCCCCTGTGCTGGTGCAACTGGGTCAAGAAGACCTGGTCACCCACCCGGAAGCGCTGATCCATCGGCTGGGAATCACTGTAAGTATTGGTCAGGGTGAGTCGTCGTCCCCGGTAGTGCCCGTTCATGATCACCGCCACCAAGCGCTGGTCATACTGGTGGTCAATATTCTTAAACTGGTCGCTGGTCCGACGTGCTCTCCCTGTTTTGCCGACCCGGACGACCTTGGCGATTGGCTGGTGATAAAAGCGCTGGTTATGCATGGTAAAGCCGATGCTAACGATGCCGATCAGCACCAAAATCAGCAACAGCCAGCGGCGCTTTTTCAGCCACGATTGTTGAAACATTGCAAGACTTCCTTCTCAATAACACTACCTGCCATTTTACTATTCCTAATCCAAGAGGAAAGCCTCTGGGAAAAATTTAAGGGCTTTATAAGCTTCGCAATAAGAAAAGCGCCACCAAACTCAGTCATCCTGAATCTAGTGACGCTAAAATCACGAAATTACTTAGTACCGAAGAGCCGGTCACCGGCATCCCCAAGGCCAGGAACAATGTAGCCATCCTTGTTCAGGTGGTCATCGAGGCCCGCGGTGTAAATGTCGACGTCAGGGTAGGCTTCGCGAACAGCCTGAACCCCTTCTGGTGCGGCAACCAAGCAGGCGAACTTCATATTCTTCTCCTGGCAGCCCCGCTTCTTCAGTGCTTCGATCGCCATCATGGCAGAGCCACCGGTGGCCAGCATTGGGTCAACGATGAAGAGTTGCCGTTCCGTGATGTCGTTTGGCAGCTTAACGAAGTATTCGTGCGGCTTCAGGGTCTTCTCGTCCCGGTACATCCCGATGAAACCAATCTTGGCTGCCGGAATCAGGTCGGTCATTCCGTCGACCATCCCCAGGCCGGCCCGCAGGATTGGAATGATGGCAACTTTCTTGCCGGCCAGTTCCTTTTGGGTTGTCTTAGCAATTGGCGTTTCAATCTCGACGTCCTTTAATGGCATATCACGAGAAACCTCGTATGCCATGAGGGTTGAGATTTCCTTCACCGTTTCCCGGAAGAACTTAGTCCCGACGTTCTTGTCCCGAATCATTGTTAACTTGTGCTGGATCAATGGATGATCAATAACTTCAAACTTGCCCATGCCTTATACACACTCCTTTGAATTTCTCCCCTATTTTACCAAAAAAAGTGAGGGGTGACAAAACTTGTTTGCCAAACTCCTCACAATCTTCGTCAATGTTTATTTATTTGACCATGTCGGTACTAAAGTGGACCCCACCAGCCGACTTATTGAGCCGGTTCATGTAGGCGCCCCCCAGTCCCGTGGCGTCGAAGGCTTCGGTCACAATTGCCTTGACGTTGGGCTGGTCGTCGAACTGGCGCAGGCCGTCAAAAAGGCGGGCACTGGCGTCTTTGACCCCGGTGCCAAGAGAGAACTGAATGGCGTTCATCGGCAGGGTCGCCTTCTGTAGGATTGCGCCTTCAGCCATGATGCCGACGTCAAACGGTTGGGCGGCGATCCACTTGATCACCTGAGCCCAGTCGGTTCCCTGGTCAACAATGTAAACCTGGGCGTTCGGGGCGTAGTGCTTGTACTTCATCCCTGGTGCCTTCGGGGTCTCGTTTTTGCCGACCTTGTGGTGATTCAAATCAATTGAGCCAATCACTGCTTCGATGTCCTTCTTGGTGACTGCTCCCGGCCGTAAGATAACTGGGGTGGCCGTTGACATGTCCAGGACGGTCGATTCAACCCCGACCCGCGTTGGCCCGTTGTCGAGGATTCCGGCGATCTTACCGTGCAGGTCGTGGTAAACATGCTGGGCCGTGGTTGGGCTCGGCTTACCGGAGGTGTTGGCGGATGGTCCAACCATTGGAACCCCGGCCTTGGCGATCAGGTCCAGGGTTGGTTGGCAGTCTGGGAAACGGAAGGCAACCGTGTTCAGTCCCCCCGTCACCGTCTTCGAAAGAACATGTTTCTTGATCTTTAAGATGATCGTCAGTGAACCCGGCCAGAAGGCCTTCATCAGTTTCCGCGCATTGTCCGGAATTTCGGCCGCGTACTTTTCAACCATGGCCACCGAGTTAACGTGGACGATCAAGGGGTTGTCGCTCGGCCGGCCCTTTGCCAGGTAAACGTTCTTGACCGCGTCCTCGTTGGTCGCGTCCGCCCCGAGACCGTACACCGTCTCGGTTGGAAAGGCTACGAGCTCGCCCCGCTTGATAGCGGCCGCCGCCTCGTCAATTTCACTCAACTGAAAAATTTTGGTATCCATTCTTGCTAATTTCCTCCTGCGCCTGAAAAATCCCATACGTGTATCATCCTCATCTTTCCAGCCACATCATGGCGCGTCTCAATCTTAGCCTGCCGATCGCACTGGTGCAACAGAGCCTGAATCGTCTCCTCTTGGTCATAGCCGGTCTCGCCATACAGCTGGCCGTTCGCAGTCAGGTGCGCACCCGCCTGTTCAAAGAGGCGGTGGTAAAACCCGAGGCCGTGTTCATCGGCAAACAGGGCTAGGGCAGGCTCATAATCCAGGACCGCTTGATCCATCACGCCAGTATCCTGATGGTCGATGTAGGGCGGATTGGTCACGATCAAGTCGAAACGCTGGTCAGCAAGCGCCGCAAAAAGGTCACTCTCCACCAACGGCAAATCCAGACCAAAGTGGCGGCAGTTTTCCTCCGCCACCTCCAGTGCGGCCGGTGAAACATCGCTCAGCGTCACCCGCCATTGTGGCCGCTCCAGTGCCAAAGTAATCCCGATATCTCCGCTGCCAGTGCCCAGATCCAGCACTCGCAACGGCTGGGCGGGCATTTTGGCAAGCACCCAATCGACCAGCTCGGCAGTCTCCGCTTCGGGAACCAGCACCGCCGGGGTAACCTTGAAGTTTCGGCCGTAAAACGGCGCCTTCCCGGCAATGTATTGGGCCGGTTCATGTTTCAAGAGCCGCGCAACCGCCCCTTCAAACCAGTGCTGCTCAGTTGCCGGCATCTGATCACGATTGTGCAGCAGTAAGTGGGTGGCATCCCAGTCGTGACGCATTTGCAATAGAAACTGACCGGCGCTTGGATCAAGCTCAGCCCCCGCCAGTTGTTCTTTGGCCCAGCACTGAGCCGCAAAGTAGGTCCAGCTGCTATTCATTGCGCAGCTGTTCCAGCTTCTTGGTCTGGTCAGCAACGATCAGCGCCTCGATAATCTCGTCGAGGTCACCAGCCATGATCTTGTCCAACTTGTTTAAGGTCAAGCCGATCCGGTGATCCGTAACCCGGTTTTGCGGGTAGTTGTAGGTCCGGATCCGTTCTGATCGGTCACCGGTCCCAATGGCGTCCTTCCGCTTCTGGTCGTATGCGCTCTGTTCCTTTTGCTGGTAGTAATCGTAAACCCGCGACTTCAGAATTCGCATGGCCTTGGCCCGGTTCTGCTGCTGGGACCGCTCGTCCTGCATGGCAACCACGATTCCGGTTGGCAGGTGGGTCATCCGCACGGCCGAAGAGGTCTTGTTGACGTGCTGACCACCGGCACCACTGGAACGGTAAACGTCAACTCGAATGTCCTTGGGATCCAGTTCTACATCCACATCCTCGGCTTCGGGCATGACCCCAACCGTCGCCGTTGAGGTGTGCACCCGGCCAGCAGATTCGGTCACTGGCACCCGCTGAACCCGGTGGGCGCCGTTTTCAAACTTCAGCTTCGAGTAAACCTTGTCCCCAGTGATCATCAAGGCGATTTCCTTGAAGCCACCGACCTCGGTCTCGTTCTTATCAACGACTTCGACCTTCCAGCCCTGGCGTTCAGCGTAGTGGAGGTACATGTTGTAAAGGTCGGCCGCAAACAGGCTGGCCTCGTCCCCCCCGGCGGCACCGCGGATTTCCATGATGATGTTCTTGTCATCGTTTGGATCCTTTGGAATCAGGAGCATTTCCAGTTCCTTTTCCAGCTTAGCCTGCTTATCCTTGGCCTCGCTCAGCTCGTCCTTGGTCAAGGCAGTCAGGTCCGGATCGTCGGATTCCCGTAGCAGTTCTTCATCACCCTGAATTGTCTCAGTGACCTGCTTGTATTCATTGTATTTTTCAACCGTTTCACGCAGGCTCCCCTCTTCCTTGGAGAGTTTCATGAAGCGTTGTGAATCAGCAATCACTTCTGGATCGCTGATCAGTTCGTTCAGCTCATCGTAACGGTCGGCAACCGCCTGGAGCTTATCGAAGATGTCTTTCATTTCCATCGGTCTGTTTCCTCCTATTGTTGGTCTAATTGGGGATGGAAATAGTGCTTGCGGCAAACCGGGTAGTAAGACTCGTTGCCACCAATCTGCACCTGTTCCCCCTCGTACACGGGCTTGCCGTCGTGGATGCGCAGGTTCATTGTCGCCTTATGCGGACAGAACCAGCAGATGGTCTTCATCTCCTCGATCTTATCAGCATAGATCAGCAGATACTTAGAACCTTCAAACAATTCATTTCGAAAGTCGTTCTTCAGCCCAAAGGTCATCACCGGGATGTCCAGCTCGTCGACGATCTTGATCAGCTGAAGGACGTGGTGCTTTTTCAAAAACTGGGCTTCGTCGATCAAAACGCAGTAGACGGGATGGTCAATCTGCTTGACGTACTCATAAATGTCGGTGTCGTCCATCACCGGGGTCACCCGCCGCTTCAGGCCAATCCGACTGGCGATCACCCCTTGGCCAGACCGGTTGTCAATCCCGCTGGTCATTAAGACGACCGGCTTGCCCTGCTCCTCATAGTTGTGGGCAACCTTCAGGATATCAATTGACTTGCCAGAATTCATTGCGCCGTATTTGAAAAATAACTGTGCCACGATGCGTGCTCCTTTTTATTGCATAGTACTCTTCATTATATCGAAAATTCAAATGCTTTTAAATACTTCGCCCTCCCCGGAGCACATTGGGAAATCGATTTAGGCGGAAAGCTTTCATTTTTCATCCATAAAGATTAAAATTAAACGGTATTTAATCTCTATTAAGAAAGGAACTGTTTCGATGTCAATTCGAAGTTCATTTGCTGAATTTGCCGGACGCTCCAGCTACTGGTTCCTCCATACTTTCATGCATGGTGGCAGCTCGCTCCCCGGCAAATTAACCCTCAAATTGGATCCCAACATCCTCCAGGCATTTAGTAAAAAATATGACCTGATTATCATCACCGGGACGAACGGCAAGACGCTGACCACCGCGCTCAGCGTCCGGGTCCTCCGGGAGCGTTACGACCAGGTGCTGACCAATCCAACCGGTTCGAATATGGAACAGGGGATCGTCACGACCTTCATCACGGCACCCCGTTCACATAAGAAGGGGCTGGCCGTCCTTGAAGTCGACGAGGCCAACGTGCCGATCGTCTGCCAGTACATTACCCCGAAGGCCTTCGTTTTCACCAACATCTTTCGGGATCAGATGGATCGCTACGGGGAAATTTACACCACCTACAATAAAATCCTGCGCGGGGTCAAGATGGCGCCTCAGGCCACAATTATCGCCAATGGTGACGAACAACTCTTCCATAGTAAGGACCTGCCGAACCCGATCATTTACTACGGGTTCAATCACGAACACCACCCGGCATTCAACGCCCCGGCCAACACCGATGGCCTGCTCTGTCCGAAGTGCCAGCACATCCTCAAATATCATATGCGGACCTATGCCGGGCTTGGCGACTACTTCTGCCCGCACTGCGGTTTCCATCGACCAGCCCTGACCTACGCCGTCACCAAAATTAACAAGCTGACCCCGACTAATTCAACCTTTGAAATCGACGGCCAGCAGTACACCATCGGAATCGGTGGGCTCTACAACATCTACAACGCCCTGGCCGCCTACTCATTGGGCCGCTTTCTCGGTGTCAACCAGGAACAGATCAAGCACGCCTTCGAATCCGACGAACGGGTCTTCGGGCGTCAAGAAATTATCGATGTTGACGGCAAGCAGGTGACGATCATTCTAGTCAAGAATCCGGTTGGCTTAAACCAGGTCCTGGACATGATCGAAACCGACCCCAAGCCATTTTCCTTCGCCTTCCTGCTCAATGCCAACTACGCCGACGGGATCGACACCAGTTGGATCTGGGACGGTGACTTTGAAAAGCTCAGCCAGCACCCGATTCCGCAATATATGACCGGGGGCGAACGCTACAAGGACATTACGACCCGCCTGACGATGGCTGGGATTGACAACGTTTGGCACGAACCTGACCTGACCCATGTGATCGACAAGATCAAGCAGATGCCAACTGAGCACGTCTACATTTTGGCAACCTACACGGCCATGCTGCAGTTGCGCAAACTGTTGGCGGAAAAGAATTATCTGAAGAAAGGTGGTATGGACTAATGGCAAAGTATCACTTACGACTCGCCCATCTTTATGGCGACCTGCTCAACACCTACAGTGACGTCGGCAATATCATTGCCCTGCGCTACTACGCCAAGCAAATGGATGCCGACATCGCCGTTGAAGTCATCAGCATCGACAACGATTTTGACTCCGACCGCTTCGACCTCGCCCTCTTCGGCGGTGGTCAGGACTACGAGCAACTCGTGGTCTCCCGCGACCTGCCAAACAAGAAGGCCGGAATCGACAAGTTCATCAACGAAAACAAGCCCTTCCTAGCGATCTGCGGGGGCTACCAGTTACTTGGTCACTACTACATCGGTGCAAACGGTGAAAAGATTCCCGGCCTGGGCATCCTCGACCACTACACCCTGAGTCAGGACAACAATCGTTTTATCGGCGATATCACAATTAAAAACCCGGAAAATGGCCAGGAGTACCACGGCTTTGAAAACCATAACGGCCGAACCTTTATCGGCAAGAGCGAGAAGCCGTTGGGAATGGTCATCTCCGGCCATGGCAACAATGGTGAGGACCACACCGAAGGCGCCATCTATAAGTCAACCTACTGTTCCTACTTCCACGGACCGATCCTGACCCGGAACGGTGAAATCGCCAAGTCCCTCCTCCTGCGGGCACTGAAGAACAAGTACCCGGACGAGGACTTCAGCCAGCAGGAAGCGCTCAAGATTCAGCCGACGTTCTGAAAAGGAGGAAACCTTGGAATCAATTTTTCTCTTCGGCCTCACGATTGCTTTTCTGGTGGAGAGCTTCTACGAGACCCGTTTATACATGCTCTTTCAGGTCCTTGTTCAGCGGTTTCCACAGTTTGTCCAGAATAGGCGCCTGACCCGGATCATGCGGGTAGAGCAAACCTGGAACTGGCTGTCTTGGGTGCTGCTGATTGCCCTGATTTTGTTGCCAAATCATTACACGATCCTCCTGATCAGCGTCATTACCCTGATCGAAACGATTATCGTCTTTGAGATGGACCGGATTAAGTCCCAGTTGAATCAACCCAAATAAAAAAGATCGCAAATCATTTTCGATTTGCGATCTTTTATTTTATGTGAAACTAGCGATTAGCCAACCTTAATCGTGCCGTTAGCAACGAGCCAAATGGCAACAACGGACAGTGCCAGAATCAATACCATGACGCATTTTTCGGCGGTGGTCATCTTGTGGTTGTTTTCCTTGCATGCCAGGTAGTAGATGTAGAAGCCTGGGATGAAACTGATGGAAACCAGCAACACTTCTTGCCAACCAGCAAGGAACATGCAGGCAAGCATGAAGGCAGCGGACAGCAGACCAATCGTGAATTGACCCCATTCACCGTGTTCCTGACTGTACTTCATCTGGTAAAGGCCAACGAAGAGGTAGGAGAACAGGATAGCGGCAGAACAAAGTGAGTAAGCAAATTCGTATGCCTGTTGGGTGAACAGCAGTGAGAACAGGAAGATCGTCTGCAGAACACCGGTGATCATCAGAGAAGCCGTTGGAGCGTTCTTGGAGTTGGTGTCACCCCACAGCTTCGGCATTGCGTGGTCTTCGGCAACCAGCATGGTCGTTTCAGCTGGCAGCATCGTCCAGGACAACCAGGAAACGATGGTGGAGATGATCAGACCGATGTTGATCAGAACGGAGCCCCAGGTACCAACAGTCATTTGCAGAACGTGACCAATGGCAGGCTGACCCATTGCGGCCAATTGAGCCCGGGTCAGAACACCGTAAGGCAGAACAGAAATCATCACGTAGATCAGTACCAGAAGACCGAAACTAATCAGGGTTGCTGATTGAGCGTCGGAACGGGACTTAGCACGGTGGGCCATAACAGAGGCACCTTCAACCCCGATAAATACCCAGATCAGCGTCATCAGAGTACCCTTCATCTGTGCCCAAGTAGAACCGGTCGTGGTGCCCTTGGAAGCATTGTTGGCTACCCGGCCCCAGAAGTCGGCAGTGAACATGCCGCTCTTGAAGCTGACGATCATGATGATGATGAAAATAACCAGTGGTACAACCTTGCAGATCGTCCCAATCATGTTGACGAAGGAGGCCGTTTCAACACCGTTGTTAACCAGGATAGTCAGTAACCAGCAGAAAATAATAGCTACAATGATCGATGGAACGTTCTGACCACCCTTGAACATTGGGAAGAAGGTCCCGATTGATGCCATCAGCATCGTGGCGAAGGCAATGTTCCCCAGCCATGCAGACAGCCAGTAGGACCAACCGGAAATGAATTCACCCATTGGGCCGAACCCTGCGCCGGCGTATGAGAAAATCCCGGCTTCCAGGTCTGGACGCTTAGCACCCAGGTTGTTCAATGAAAGAACCAACATCAAGAAACCTAAACCTGCAAATACCCAGGCCAGAAGAGCTGGACCTGGTGCAGCGGCAGCTGAGACATCACTAGTAATCCCAAAAATCCCAGTACCGATACATGAACTAACAATCAGGGCAATCAATTCACCCTTGCCGATACCTTTTTTCTCAGTATCCATGTTATCCCCTCATTTCTACACAATTCGTGTGTTAATGTGCTTTGCAATCAAGTTATAAACCAGCTTGGCATCCGCGTTATCCTTGCTAATGATAATCAGTGTGTCATTGCCGGCTAAGGTCCCCACAACCTCCGGAATATCGAGTTCATCGAACATCCCCGCTAAAATCGTGGCATAGCTAGAGTTCAGCGCGGTCTTCACAACGTTTAGGAACTGGACCGTCTCGATTGTCCGAACATTGTCATGAATGCCTTGGTACAAACGATTAAAGTCGTGTTCTGGCGCCAGATGGAGCTGGACATAGTAAGTATGCCCCTGTCCGTCATTAGCCTTGACGATGTTTAAGGCGTGAATGTCCCGAGAGATTGTCGCCTGAGTGGTCTCGACCCCAGCCTCCGTAAGGAGCCGCAGCAACTCATCCTGCGTTTCAATCTTTCGATCATTAACTAGCTGTTCAATAAATTTTCGTCTCGCTTTTCGATCCATCCTGGGTCCCTCGCAATAAAGTGATTACATCATTCATAATACTAGAAAAAGCAGCAAAATTATACCCTCTGGTCCCATCTGTCAATGAGTCACCGGATAAAATTTGCTGCTTTTAATTTAAGTTAAATTACTTATCAAGATCTTCACGAACAAGTGGGCAGGACATGCAACGCGGACCACCACGACCACGTGATAATTCACTTGACCGAACCTCATGAACGAGAATTCCGTGCTTGCGCAGCAAATCATTTGATACATAGTTCCGGTCATAAGTTACAACTTCACCTGGAGCGATCGTCAAGGTGTTGGAACCATCATTCCACTGTTCACGTGGAGCAACAATTGGATCACCGTTACCAGTAGGAATCAGGTCGATTTCTGGCTTGTCCAGTGCTTCTTCCAGAACCTTCTTCAGGTCGGTGCGGTGCTGAATTTCAACGTCCCCATCCTTGCCTGGGTGCAGGATGTAGGTGTCAACTTGACCATCATCGTCCAAGATTTGCGGATGAACAGTGAATTGGTCGTAGTTGATCATCGTGAAGACGGTGTCAAGGTGCATCATTGCGTGGTTGTGTGGAATGTGAATAGCAATAACAGTATCGTAGTTGGAGTCCTTGAAGAGGTTCCGTGCGATATCCATGATTGCATCTGCAGAAGTCCGTTGAGAAATTCCGATTGCAAATACGTGGTCACTGAGAACTAATTCGTCCCCACCTTCAATCCGGGTGTCGTGGTAACGATCACGCCATACATGTACACCCTTGTTGGCAAAGCGTGGGTTGTACTTGATAATGTATTCAGTGAAGAGAGATTCACGTTGACGAGCCTTGAAGGTCATGTGGTTGATGGTAATACCGTCACCAATTGAAGCCTGTGGGTCACGCGTGAAATATGCGTTTGGCATTGGGTCCATGAAGAATGGGTAGTCAGCGTCTTCAGCCATTTCAGCAAGTGAAACGAACTTAACGTCAATTTCATCCTTCCGTACACCTGCAATGATCTTGTCAACCATTGCTTGAGTGTCCATGCCCAGCAGGTATTCCTTCAATGCGTCGTGAACAGCACCAGCTGCGTAGCCGGATTCGGCCAGCATTGTTTCAAGGAACTTTTCCTTAACTTGGCTGTCTTGCAGAGCTTCTGCAGCTAACTTAGCGAAGTATAATACTTCGATTCCTTGCTTGCGCAACGTGTCTGCGAAGAAGTCATGTTCTTCTTGTGCAATTGGCAGATATGGGATGTCATCAACCAGCATCCGGTGAAGGATGTCCGGGTACACGTTTTCAATTTCGTGACCTGGCCGGTGAAGCATAACTGTCTTCAGCTTTCCAATTTCAGATGTTACATGAATTGGACTTTGCATATACAATCACTCCTTTAAGAGATTCACTTGATTACGTATTCTATCTTATCATAAATGTAACCGTTGTCAAATCCCTATTTAACAGCAATTTGTGTACTTATGCAGCTAAGTGTATCAATTTAAACAGTCGCCCTCATTTTATGCAGTTTGTCAGGGATGATTGAATAATCTGCGAACGGGTATGCATGGAAGTTGAATAATAATTTCACAAAGTTTTTTGAAAAGCACTTTTTTCCCGAAGATAGGTTGCAAAGACCTGGTCCCGCCGATCCAGGTAGGCCTGGTTTTGTGCCGTTGGATGGACCCGGTTGGACAAAAAGATGAAGCCCTGGTCGGTTTGCCGGTCCAGGACCAGCCAGGTGCCGGTAAAACCGGTGTGACTGATCAGTAGGTGTTGGTCCCGGGGATCGTGGAAAAGTTTCCAGCCCAGTGACCGGCTATGAGGGCCTGGAATTGGCGTTTGGTCGACAAACATGGCAGCCACCATTGCTGGTGTCAGTAAGCCATTGAGATTATTTTCAATCAACTGTCGAGCAAAGATCCGCAGATCGGCCAGGCTGGCAAAGAGCCCCGCGCACCCACAGTCGGCACCAAGAATATATCCCTTTGGATCATGAACCTGACCTCTGATCAGCCCCCGGCCGGATTGAATCTCGGTTGGCACTGTCTGCTGGGGTTGCGGGTGAAAAGTAGCAGTCGGCAGTCCCAACGGTTGCAAGACCTGGCGGGCAATCACCTCCTGCACCGGAGCCTTGCACAGCCGTTCAATAATCCAGCCCAGGTAAAGATAATTCACGTCGGCATAGCGAATCTGGCGATTAAGAGTGTCATCGACGTGCTGCTGGGTCAAAAAGGCTCGCTTAAGTTCTGGAGCAGAAAGTTCGTTGCGGTGAGAAATGTACCCGCCAATCCCGGATGTATGGGTCAGGAGATTGCGAATTGTCGGTCGGGGATCAGTAAATTCCGGCAAATACTTTTTCACGGGATCGTCTAAGCCCAGGCGTCCCTGCTGCAATAGCAGTGCCACCACCGGTACCGTCCCCACCACTTTAGTCAGTGAGGCCAGGTCGTAAAGCATCCCCGATCGCAGTTTTTCTCGTTCAGGCTGCAGTTCGGCCATCCCGCGAACGGCTGAATATTCCTGCTCCCCGTCAAAGATGAGATAGGTCATCCCCGGAACAATCCCGTCATCAACCATGGCATTCAATTGGCCGATTGTTTGCTCGTATTTCTTCATATATGTCTGCTCCTTATCAATGCTGATTGCACCCATTTTATAACGTCTGGATGCCCATGATCAATTTCCCGAGAAATAAAATGACGTCTACGACAACTAATTGGTTGTCATCGACGTCATTACAGTAATTAGTTAAATTTGGTTTCCCATAAACTGGCTGTTGTAGAGATCGGCATAGAAGCCATTAGCCTTCATCAACTGGTCATGGTTGCCAGTCTCAATGATGTGGCCATGATTAACTACGATAATTTGCTCGGCGTTGCGAATCGTTGAAAGACGATGGGCAACAACGAAACTAGTCCGCCCTTTCTGAAGGTCATTCATGGCATTTTGAATTAGCGCCTCGGTCCGGGTGTCAACTGAGCTAGTAGCTTCATCCAAAATCAGGATTTCTGGATTAGCTAGAAAAGCCCGCGCAATCGTCAATAATTGCCGTTGCCCCTGGGAAATATTTGAAGCCGCCTCGTTAATCACGGTTTGGTAGCTATCTGGCAATTCCCGGATAAAGTTGTCCGCGTGGGCCATCTTGGCTGCCTGGTAAACTTCCTCATCGCTAGCGTCTTCCCGCCCAAAGCGGATGTTCTCCATGATCGTGCCATTGAAGAGCCAGGTGTCTTGCAAAACCATTCCAATGTGGCTTCGCAACTCCTGACGCGTCATCGAGCGGGTATCATGCCCATCAAGGTAGATGTGCCCACCCTGGATTTCATAGAAACGCTCCAGGAGGTTAATGATGGTCGTTTTCCCAGCTCCCGTTGGCCCAACAATAGCGACCATGTGATTGGCCGGTGCTTTGAGGTTAAAGTCTTCGATCAGTGGTTCTTCTGGCCGGTAGCTAAAGTCGACATGGTCAAACTCAACCTTTGGTACGGGTCTTGTTGTCAGTGGCTGGTCGCTGACAAGGTCGTTCTTCATTTCCGGTTCATCTAAAACGGTGAAGATACGCTCTGCCGAAGCAATCGTCTGCTGGATCGTACTCGAGAGGTTAGCTATCTGGGTAATTGGCTGGGCAAACTGGTTGGTGTACTGCAAAAAGGCCTGCACATTCCCCAGGGTGATCTGCCCGTGGATTACCTGAATGGCACCGACCACGGCGACCATTAGGTATCCCAAGTTTCGGATAAAGTTCATGATTGGGAAAATTAGCGTTGAAAAGAACTGGGCCTTCCACGCTGCTTGGTAGTAACGATGATTGTTCTTGCTAAATTTTTGTTCCTCGTCGCTTTCCTTATTGAAAGTGCGGACAATCGTGTGGCCCGCGTAGGTTTCCTCGACCTGAGCATTGATCTTGCCTAGCTCGGCCTGCTGACGTGAAAAGAGCTTCTGGGCGGTTGGGGCAACAAAGGCCACCACTGCCAGGCTCAGTGGAACGATTACCAAGGCCACCAGGGTCAGCTTCCAGCTAATTGTAAACATTAGAACCAGAACCCCGACGAAGGTCAGCGTACTGGTGATGATTTGAATAAAGCTCTGCTGGAGAGTCCCGGCAATGTTATCCATATCATTGACCATTCGGCTCATGATATCCCCGTTACTGTGAGTGTCATAAAAGCTGATCGGCACCCGCCCCATTTTATCATCCAGATCTTGCCGTAAGTTGTAAACCACCCGCTGCGAAATCCGGGTCATGATAATCTGCTGAATGAAACTGAAAAGTCCGGAAAAAACATAAAGCAGGATCACCGTGATCCCAATCGTTAGGATCCGATGAAAGTCGATCGGCAGGCTGGCCAGGTGGTGACCGGCCTTAATCTCGGCATAGCCCTTCATTACACCGTTATAGATGATCGTTGTTGCTTCACCTAAAACTTTAGGGGCGATAATCGAAAGAATGACCGAAATAATCGCCAAGAGAATCGAAAAGATAAATCCGTATTTCCACGGGCGAAGATAGGCAACAAGACGTTTGGTGGTTGGCCAGAAGTGCTTGGCTTTTCCTCCATTATTAATTCTTTTTGGTCTGCGTTGCACGTTCTTCATCCCCCTTTCGAATCTGTGAATCAACAATCTGCTGGTAGGTCTTGTTGTGGGCCCGCAGTTCTGCATGCGTTCCCTGGCCAACTACCTTCCCGTTATCTAAGACAATGATCATATCAGCGTCGGCAACGGTCGAAATTCGTTGGGCAACGATTACTGTTACCGCCTGTTGAATTTGCGGGTCCTGGCGGAGAGCCTGGCGCAACTTAGCATCAGTTTGAAAATCCAAGGCCGAGAAAGAATCATCAAAGATGTAGATCGACGCCCGCTTAATAATCGTTCGTGCAATCGTCAGTCGTTGTCGCTGCCCGCCAGAGAAGTTGCTCCCGTTTTGTTCAACAATTGCCTCCAGGCCGCCCGCTTCTTGAACAAAGTCATCTGCCTGAGCAATCTTCAACGCTTGCCACATCTGTTCATCCGTGGCCTGGTCATTGCCGAACTGTAAGTTGGAGCGCACCGTCCCACTAAAGAGAACCGCCTTTTGTGGAGCAATCGAGATCATCTCGTGCAGGTCGTGCTGACTAAGCTTATCAATTGCTTGGCCGTCAACTCTGATCTGGCCGCTTTCGACATTAAACAACCGGGGAATCAGGTTGACCAGGGTTGATTTTCCCGAACCGGTCCCACCAATAATCGCCAAAGTCTGTCCAGCGTGGGTGGTGAAATTGAGATCTTGTAGCGCCAGCCGCTCAGCACCGTCATAACGGAAATTAACGTGGTCAAACTGAAGAGTGGCGGGATGCTGTGGATCAATCTCTACCCGTGAATCTTCTGAAGGATCCGCCACACTGATTGGCGTTTCTAAAACAGCGTTAATCCGGCTTGCGGAAGCCGAAGCCCGCGGAACGAAGACGAAGATCATTGATAACATCATAAAGGAGATCATAATCTGGGTTGCGTAGGTCATAAAGGCAATTAGGTTCCCAACCTGCATGGTCATCTGGGCAATCAGATGACTACCAAACAGGATGATGCTGACGTTGGTCAAGCTGAGAATCAGCGTTACGACCGGAAGAAGAAAGGAAACAAGGGTAAAAGCCTTGATTCCCGTCATCGTATAGTCCTCATTAGCTTGACGGAAACGATTGCGCTCCCGTTTTTCCTGGCGAAAGGCCCGAATCACCCGGACCCCGGTCAGGCTTTCACGAAAGATCAGGTTAATCCGGTCCGTCTTTTTCTGAATACTCTTAAACAGCGGAACGGCGAACCGCATCACCAAGGCGACGATGATGGCTAGGATCGGGAGGCTGATTAGAAAGACAAGTGTCAGTCGCGGCTCACGAACATAGGCTAATACACAGGCCGCCACCAGCATAATTGGTGATTGGAGCATCATTCGGAGCACCTGAACCATCACGTTTTGAATTTGAACGATGTCGTTAGTGGACCGGGTAATCAATGAGGAATCCCCAAAATGGCTGAACTCCTTGCTGGAAAAACGCAGAACGCGGTGAAAAATCTGCCGCCGTAATTTTTCACCAACCTGCATCGCCTGGGTCGACGCAAAATAAACGTTACCGGCCGCTGCAAGCAACCCAATTCCCGCGACGATCAGCATTGAAATTCCGTCATGCCAAACCGTGGCCATATCTTGACGCATAATCCCCTGATCGACTAATTCCGAAGTGATCGTCGGCAAATACAGGTCGCAGGCAACCTGTAGTAATAGGAAGAGGACGGCAAGACTAACCGCCCACCATTTTAAATTCTTTTTGGCAATTTAGGTCATTCCTGATCATTCCCTTCTCTTGCCAAAATCCGAAGCTGCTTTTCCATCTTATCCAAAACCGCGACAAACTGTTGGCGTTCATCATCACTCACGTCGTGCAATAGCATCGTACCAAATTGACGTCGGCGAGCAATCAGGTCTTGGCGAAATTCTTCGCCCTGTTGTGTCAAATTAACGCGGATTACCCGTCGATCCTTTGAATCCCGCAACCGGCTTATGTAGCCGCCTTTTTCTAAACGCTCGAGAACCTCGGTTAAGGATCCCGGCTTCACATGCGCGATTTTAGCAATCTCGCGCTGTGAACAGTTGGGATGGTGGGCAATTGTTTCCACGATCCGTCCTTGACCACGAAAAATCGTCGGGTGCAGTGATCGTTGCATCGTCGCGTAAACGTCCTTGATCAGCCCGTAGAGGCGGTGAAAGAATTCCTCATCTGTAATCGACATCTGCTTGGTCGCTCCTTTAACAATCGTTAGGTACATAACGATTGCTCATTTTACCACTTCCCACCCAAAATGCAATCAAAAAACGCCCGGAGCAAAAAATGCTCACGGACGTTCACTTGATTATTAATTTGGCTGATCAGAAATAACACCGTTTGGCTGGTTCGAAATAGCTGGTTGGTAGCTGGTTCCGCCACCACCATTGCCACCACGGTAAGTTGAACGAGAGCCACCAGTGCTGCGCCGGTAGGAACTACCACCACCGTTGCCGCTGTAGCTAGTTCCACCACCATTACTTTGACTGCTGCCGCCACCATTACCGTTGTTGGTATTGTTAGCGTTACTATTAGCGCTGTTACTGTGCGACGAAGAGCTGGAAGAATGCGAGCTGCTAGAACTAGAGGAACTAGAACTCGAAGAACTGGAAGAAACTGATGAACTGCTCTCTGATGAACTTTCAGCCTTTTGTTCCTTAACCACAAGTCGCTTGGTAACTTTCTTCTTCCCGCGGGTTGCGATTACGTCATATTCGCCCGCGTTCTCAAGACTAATGGTCTTAGTAATTATTCCCTTTCCTGACTGCGCTTTAATGGTTGCATAGGTCGTTCCTGTTCGGTGCCCTTTAATGACCACCTTTGTATCCGGTGAAACCATGAACTTCACCTTGGCATTTCCGTCGTCATTCAAACGGGCCGTCTTCTTAAAACTCAGTGTAATCTCTTTGTCTGCACTAGTGGAAGTCTTAACTGGTTCCTTGACCTTGGTTGTTTTGGAGGCAGCCTCCTGATGGCCGGTAAACGAACTGACCCCAGCACCAACCAGTCCCCCTACCAGGAGGATTACCATCAGCCAATTAAAGAAGACCCCACCCCGGCTAACGTGGTTAACTCCCCGCTTCATCCGGTTAACCTGTCGGAGGTATTGGAAAATCAACAGAATGGCTGCTACAACGGCCAAGATAATAAATAGATTCTTAATTCGCATAATTTAAACACCATAAATTCGTTATTTTTTCAAAAAATGATACAAAATCATTTTAACATGAAAATTCATTTTTTTAAGCGCTTTAGAGAGATTATCAGCTAACGACCGTTTTCTTCAGGCAAAGGCATTGTTTTGTCTCAGCTATCATAAGTACGATGCCTTTTAACAAAAAAAGCCCTCACATCAACGCTTAACGATGATGTGAGGGTATCAAAATCACCCGCACGGGGATCGAACCCGTAACTCCGCCTTGAGAGGGCGACGTCTTAACCAATTTGACCAGCGGGCAATAGTATTAACGTACAAATGTGATTATACGTTATTCGACTATCCCTTGTCAATCAGAAATTAGATTTTTTTACTCGTACGAAAGTTCCAACAGGTAAGAATGCTCAGTCGGCAGATGGGCAGTCGTTACCCAAACATTATGGTAGTTGGGTTGGGTACAATTGGTCAGCCGAAAATAGTCGTCCAAGAGATCTTCGTTTTTAGCGACGAAATCATTCGACAAGCGGTTAACCATCAGTTTCATTGCCGGAAAATAAAAGCCCGCATCCGCAACTTTCAGTTGATCATCAATTCCAAGCATGATCGTATTAGTATAGTGGGCCCGCTGCATCTTAATCAGTTCCGGGTGCCGCTTAATCTTCGACAAGACATAATAAATTGAATCAGAATTACTAGCCATTTCTCTCTTCCTCTCATAATGGCAATTGTAACAGATTTTACAGCGGTGGGAAAATAAAAAAAGTCACAATCCAATCAACTTGGATTATGACTCATCTTATTGGGAATACTGGGTTCGAACCAGTGATCAAGGATTCAGAGTCCTTTGCCTTACCGCTTGGCCAATTCCCAATGTCGTTGTTTCAATCAACGATTATTACTATACAGGGAATTGCCCCTTTCGTCAACCCTTTTTCTCAATTTCTTTGGCAAATTCTTTTTCCTGCTCAGCAATTCGCTGCTTGGTCCGCTTGGTGGCATTTGCCGTTGACGTTTGGTTCACCCAGTAATCGACATCGGCCTTAATCTGAGCTTGTGTCTCTGGCGAATAATCGTGGTGCAGGAAGTTATAGTTGGTGGCACTGTCCTGCTTTTGCCAAACGGCTGCCATGATAAACTGGCTCCGTGTCCGTTGCAGCTTCGGGGCTGCATCCGCCGCAACGGCCCGCACGTCAAGTACCTTGGCGGTTGCCATCGGGGGCACGATTCGCTCGCTGGGCAGGTATGGACCAACCGGCACGTTGATCAGGGCACCACGCATAACCTCCTGCCAGTCCTTCCTGGTCGCCAGACGATGTTCCAGTCCGGGTTCGACATCATTGGCAAGCAGGTATTCCCGCTTTTCACCCCAGCTTAATTCTACTTGAACTACGAATACGTGTGCCATCGAAATCACCCTTTCAACAATCTTTCCTAGCTATATTTTAACTCAAACTAACGCCGTCTGTGAATTTCATTACAAGAAATCATAAAATTTCGGCCAAGCTAGGCGAATCAATAGACTTTTGCCCCCGATCTATACTAAAATTTGTGCATTAGGAGGTGGTGGGGATTCGTAGACGCCTGTTCTTACCATTAATTTACTTACTGTTATTTGGCGGAATTATCTGGTTCTACCAAAACAACGCCTTCTTCCAACAGGAGGCTAACGTCGCTATTCACGACGTCCAAGTTCTTACTTACAACGGAATTAACAAGTTAACGGGGAAAAAGGTCGCCACGCTAACGTCACAAAAAAATGACACCCAAAAGACGAGTTCAAGCGACGGCCGCTGGCAGCATGCCAATGCAACCGTCTACGTTGATCTGACCAACCCGGTTCTGCGCAACGCCGCCGAATCGGCCATCAGCCAGTGGAATCGCACGGGGGCATTTACCTTTAACGAGACCAGCGACAAATCCAAGGCTGACATCGTCATTTCCGCGATCAATGACAAAAGCAATGGTGCGGCCGGACTGACTAATTCGAGTACCAATGCGATGACCGGTTATCTGGTTCACGCTGACGTCCAGCTCAACGCTGCCTACCTGCTCAACCCCAGTTACGGCTATTCGCAGCAGCGGATTGTCAACACGGCCGAGCACGAACTCGGCCATGCCATTGGGCTCCAGCACAACAACGGCACCTCGGTCATGCAGCCGGCCGGATCCTTCTATACGATCCAGCCCACCGATGTCCAAGCAGTTCAAAATCTCTATTCGTCAACCCCGGAAACCAACCAGAGTTCTACCAGTCAAAGTCAACAGCAAAGCAATCAGTAAAATCAAAAACCGCCAAGTCTTTTGCAGACTTGGCAGTTTTTTTAAGCAATATTTTCTCCCTCATGATGTTGCGGAATGCGAATGTTGATCGCCAACACCGCCACGATTACCAGGATCGATCCCACGATGTCCATTCCCGTCATGTGAAGGTTAAACAGTAAAACGGAACCGATCGTCGCCGCCAGCGGTTCAAAGGCGTCCATCAGGCTAAAGGTCGTCGCGTCAATGTACTTGAGCGAATTATTGGCTAATTGGAACGGGATCAGGGTCCCAATCACTAGAATTCCCAACCAACAGATCCAAACGATCGGTAGGTTCGGGACGTGTGGCTGAGCCGGGTGAATCGCCAGAAGCGACAGACCGGCGAAGAGCAGGCCCCAGCCAGTGACAACCAGCGATGGCACCCGGTTGGTCCGCAACATCTGCTGAGGGATCAAAGTATTGGTCGCAACCCCCACTGCAGCAACCAGGCCCCAGAATAAGACCAGGGGCGTGATGGCCATATGGTTAAGCTGCCCGTGCGTTGCCAGGATAAAGACCCCGGCAAAGGCGATCAGCGCACTGATGATTTCAATTCGGCGCGGCGGAATGTGCCGAAAGACAGCCACGTAAGCGATAATGAAGAAGGGCCCCAAGAACTGGAGAACGGTCGCAATTGAGGCATTGCCAAACTGAACCGCCATGAAGTAACCGTACTGTACCGGTACCAGGCCAAAGAATCCATATGCAAAGATCACCCAGGCATCGTGCAGGTTCTTAAAGATCTTGAACGGCTGGTCACCCTTGAATTGACTGATGATCAGCAAAATAATTCCGGCAGAAATCATCCGGGTTTGAGTCACCCACATCGAGGTGATTTTGGGACTGACGTTAAACAGGGCTTTAGCAAATAAGCCCGAAATTCCCCAAAAGGTACAGGCCACGATGATCATGACCGTCCCCAAAACTTTCTTATTGGTCATAACTTTCCACTTTCCAATCTATAGATTTACACGTAGATCATTTTAACACATAAAGAAAGGCAAAAAATGAGCGTGCAAAAAAACGGCTGGCGAGGAGTCCTCGTCAACCGTTTCATACCTGATTTAGTTGTCACGAATAACCGTACCAACCTTGCCAGCTAAGGCATCATCTAAGCCGTTCAGAGAAGTGATAATTGCTTCACGCTCTGGGTGGCCTTCAACGAATGACAGGCAGGCTTCGATCTTCGGCAGCATACTACCAGCAGCGAACTGCTTTTCGTCCATGTACTGGTGAGCTTCGTCGATCGTCAGCGTCTTCAAAGCCTTTTCATCTGGCTTACCGTAGTTGACGTATACGTAGTCAACGGCGGTCAGGATGATCAGCTTGTCGGCACTGATTTGGTCGGCCAACAGGGAGCTGGAACGATCCTTGTCGATAACGGCAGGGACACCTTGGAGCCCGTCATCAGTCATGATGACTGGAACCCCACCGCCACCACCAGCGATAACCAGGTCGCCGGATTCGATCAGCGTATTGATGCTGTCGAGTTCCATGATCTTCTTCGGCAGTGGTGAAGGAACGACCTGACGGTAACCCCGACCAGCGTCTTCCTTAAAGGTGTAACCCTTTTCCTTCTCGATTTGTTCAGCTTGTTCCTTCGTGTAGAAGTCACCAACCGGCTTGGAAGGATTGTCAAATGCTGGATCCTGTGGGTCAACGGCAATCTGCGTAACGATGGTAGCAACATTCTTGTTCATCCAACGCTTGTGCAGTTCGTTTTGCAGACTCTGTTGCAAGTGGTAGCCAATGTAGCCTTGGCTCATGGCACCACATTCAGGGAATGGGAAGGCAGCCGTCTTACCATTCTCGGCAGCAAAGTTCATGCCCAGGTTGATGGCACCAACCTGTGGACCGTTACCGTGACTGATAACAACCTGGTTACCAGCATCGATCAGACCAATCAATGAGGATGCGGTATTCTTAACTAACTTTAATTGCTCTTCAGGTGATTTACCAAGGGCGTTACCACCTAAGGCAACAACTACTTTAGCCATCTAACTGCCTCCCTAATTAGCCTTGTTCACCTAAGGTAGCAACCATCACAGCCTTGATGGTGTGCATCCGGTTTTCAGCTTCACGGAAGACAACGGAGTGCTTGCTTTCGAAGACTTCGTCAGTAACTTCCATTTCCTTAAGACCGAACTTCTTGTAGATTTCCTTACCTACTTCAGTGTCCAGGTTGTGGAATGCTGGCAGACAGTGCTCGAACAGAACGTTAGGGTTTTCAGTAGCCTTCATAACGTCCATCGTTACTTGGTAAGGCTTCAGCAGGTTGATCCGCTTTTCCCACATGTCGTCGGATTCACCCATTGATACCCAAACATCGGCGTAGATAACGTCCATGCCCTTAACGCCTTCCTTGACGTCGTTGGAAACAACGATCTTAGCGCCAGTTTCCTTGGCAATTGCGTTAGCCTTGTCCAGAACTTCCTTAGTTGGGTTCAGTTCCTTAGGAGTGACAACGTGGTATTCCATCCCCATAACGGCAGCACCTAACATCAGAGCGTTAGATACGTTGTCTTGACCGTCACCAACGAAACCGAACTTGATTTGTTCATATGGCTTCTTCAGAACTTCGTGAGCAGTCAGGAAGTCAGCCAGAACTTGAGTTGGGTGGTCTTCGTCAGTCAGACCGTTCCATACTGGAACACCTGAGTACTTAGCCAGGGTTTCAACGTTCCGCTGGGAGAATCCACGATATTCGATACCATCGAACATGCCACCAAGAACACGAGCGGTATCCTTAACAGATTCCTTGTGGCCAATGTGTGAGCCTGAAGGACCGAGGTAGGTTACGTGAGCGCCTTCGTCCTTAGCACCAACTTCGAATGAGCAACGGGTCCGAGTGGAGCTCTTTTCGAAGATCAGGGCAATGTTCTTGCCTTCAAGGTTCTTAGCTTCAGTACCAGTGTACTTAGCCTTCTTCAGATCTTCAGCCAGGTTAAGCATGTATTCCATTTCACGCTTGTTGAAGTCAGCGAGAGTTAAGAAACTGCGATTACGTAAATTAAAAGCCATAATTAAATTCCTCCTTGGTTATTACAGTTACTATCATACCGGTATACTTCAAGAAGCTTCGCATAACTTCGCAAAATTCTACGAAAAAATTTTGCTTTATTTGCTCCTCAAGGCCTATTATAACATCAATGAAAGCGGACCCAAGTTTTTTGATGGAATAAATGCCCACTTCTTAGGAATCAGCCATCATTTTCAAATAATCTTATTGTGCGATATTACACGAAGAGGTAAAATAAGTTTGAGCTTCATAAAGCTTCATAATCCTTCGAGAAATTAAGGAGAACCAAGATGAATTTCTACATTGTTAACAATAACGGCGATGATAACGCGACCGAACTTTTGCGCAACATCATCGAAAATGACTTCAATAATTCAATTGTCGGGACAACCACCGATCCTCAGCAGGCTTTCGACGATGCCATGCGGCTCAGCATCGATATCATGTTCGTCGACTACGCCATGCCAAAGATGAACGGCATCGACCTGGTCCGCCGAATCCAGGATAGCCGGCACTATCCCCACTTCATCATGATGGCGACGGCAATCGATCCTGAGACCCGCACTAAGGCTTATAAAAACGGGATTGATTTTTTCCTGGAAAAACCACTCAACATCGCTGAGGTAAAAACAGTCATTAAATTGTCTGGACAAAACATCGACATGTCAAAACGCCTCCTCCAGATTCTCGATCTGGTCAGCGGGGCAGCCACCAACAGCAATACCGTCGCCATCAGTTATAAGGAAAAGAAAAAGGAGAATGCTCGCTCAATCTTGCGTTTCCTCGGCATTACCTCTGGCAACGGCGGCCAGGAAATCAACAGCATCATCAGCATGATGATCGAACGGGAACTGGACTTTGAGGAGATCAACTTTGCGGAGGCCTTTGGCTGCGATGCCCATGGCAAGAAGATCATCTTTCAGCGTGTGCGGCGTGACATCCGGTCCGGGCTCAGCAACCTTGCCCACATGTGCATCGATTACCCGGAAAATGACATCATCCTGGAGTATGCTAACAACCTCTACGAATACAAGAACGTTCATAACGAAATTGCCTACCTCCAGGGTCAACGGACCAGCGGCGGACAAGTCTCGATCAAGCACTTCTTCAATGGCCTGGTGCAGGAAAGTAGTAAATAGAAAAAGGAAGATTCCCGCAATCAAACGGTAATCTTCCTTTTGTTATAGAATCTTCGAATTGATTTGGCCGCTCAGATTAGTCCCATTCGTTCCGCAGCTTCATCAGTTGGTGACTAATGCCCTTGGTTTGGTCGTAAACCTGATGGTAAATCTTGTAGAGGTCATTGTACTTAGCCACAGCAGCCGGCTCTGGTTCGTAGGTCTTACCGAAGTGAACGAACTTCTTGGCACAGTCCTCCAGGGAGTCGTACCAGCCTAGTCCAACAGCTGCCAGCATTGATGCCCCGAGGCCTGGTCCCTGTTCGTTGGTCAGGGAAACGACCTTGGTGTTAAAGATATTAGCTTGAAGCTGGAGCCAGAAGTCACTCTTGGCACCCCCACCGATCGCCACGACCGTATCGAAGTCCTGGCCATGTTGGTCATAAATGTTGAGGATGTCCCGGAAGCTGAAGGTGATCCCTTCAATCACGGCCCGGACAAAGTCATACTTGTTTTGCATGCTGTCGACGCCGAGGAAACTCCCCCGAATATCAGCATCAGCATACGGTGTCCGTTCGCCGACCACGTAAGGCGTAAAGAGCAAGCCGTTAGCGCCAATCGGTCGTTGACCAGCCTTGGTAACCATCTCGGTGAAGTCCTCATCGGGAGCAAAAGTGTGCTTGAACCAGTTCAGCGAGTGACCGGCCGCCAGGGTAACCCCCATTGAATAGTAGGAATCCGGAATGGCGTGGCATTCGTACTGGAGAGCACCGTGGTAATTGACGTTGGCATCCGGTTCATACTTCAGCACCACGCCGGAAGTCCCAATGCTGGACATCACCATGTTAGGCTTGATGATCCCGGCACCAACGGCACCACAGGCATTGTCACCGCCCCCGCCAAAGACTTTCGTGC
This sequence comes from Limosilactobacillus kribbianus, assembly GCF_026413145.1. Classification (GTDB taxonomy): domain Bacteria; phylum Bacillota; class Bacilli; order Lactobacillales; family Lactobacillaceae; genus Limosilactobacillus; species Limosilactobacillus kribbianus. The sequence continues at coordinate 112,865 of NZ_JAOVYZ010000002.1, forward strand.
TGGTCTTCAGTCCAGAGAACATTGAGTAGTAGTCCGTAACCGTTCCGGCGAGATCGATTGAGCGGATCAGTGGTGGGCACATTGACATTGGGATATCAAAGGCGTCACAGATTTCCTTGCTCCACTCCCCCTTCTTAATGTCAAAGAGGACCGTCCCGGTAGCATCGGAGTAATCCAGGGCCTGCTTACCAGTCATTACGAAACGCACATAGTCCTTTGGCAGCAGGAAACTCTTGGCCTTAGCCCAGATCTCTGGTTCATTTTCCTTGACCCACAATAATTTTGGCAGGGTGAAACCTTCCAATGCCCGGTTGCCGGTAATATCAATGAACTTGTCGCCGAGCTTGTCCATGATTTCCTCGCACTGCTTAGTGGTCCGGGTATCATTCCACAGCATTGCCGGCCGGAGAACCTGGCCCTTTTCATCCAGCAAAACCAGGCCGTGCATTTGCCCGGAGAAGGAGATTCCCTTGATCTCGTCAGCGTCAATTCCGTCCCGCAGAATCAGCCGGTCAATGGCGATGGTGGTTCCATACAGCCAGTCCTTTGGATCCTGTTCGCTATAACCCGGATGTGGTTGGTGCAGCGGGTAGCCATAGCTTTCTTGGGCGGCAATCTGGCCATCACGGTCCATCGCTGAAACCTTCACCGCACTCGTTCCCAGGTCGACCCCAATTACGTATTCTGCCATAATTTTCATTCCCTTCTTATATTGACAAAAAGGCTGGGGCAAAGTTGATTGCCTCAGCCCTTTTGCTGATTAAACGCTCGATACCATCACTGTTTTATTGGATTGATAGGTTAATCGTATTAGTTAGAGTTGTCGTAGTCGAATTGTCAGAAAGTGATGTTTTTAGCCTTACTTAGCCAGCGTTTCAATCATGTAGTGGTTAATGGTGTCCTTGATTTCTTCAAGGTGGTCAGATTGAGTAGATGCACGGAGTTCTTCTTCAGTAGCGTCCAGAACAGTTGGTTCAATGCTCTTGAAGTCTTCCTTGCCTTCTTCAATCCGCTTGCCAAGGCCTTCGTCCCAGCTAGCGTAACGCTTCTTCAGGATGTCGTCTAAGAAGCCGTCTTCCTTCATTGCGGCAGCAACCCGCAGACCTGCGGCAAAGCTGTCCATACCAACAATGTGGCTGTAGAAGAGGTCTTCTGGCTTGAAGGAAGTCCGACGTGGCTTAGCATCAAAGTTCAGACCACCACGAGGACCGATGCTGCCGTTCTCAACAACTTCCCACATAGCAGCAGTAGTTTCGTACAGGTTGGATGGGAATTCATCAATATCCCAACCGATCAGCTTGTCACCCTGGTTGGCATCCAGAGAACCAAGCAGGCCAGCTTCACGGGCAACCCGAATTTCGTGCTGGTAAGTGTGACCAGCCAGGTTAGCGTGGTTACCTTCAAGGTTCAGCTTGAAGTCCTTGTCCAGACCGTATTCACGCATGAAGTTGATCGTCGTTGCGGCGTCAAAGTCGTATTGGTGAGTAGTTGGTTCCTTCGGCTTTGGTTCGAGCAGCATCTGTGCATCGAAGCCAATCTCGTTAGCGTAGTCCTTAGCCATGTGGAAGAACTTAGCGATGTGTGATTGTTCACGCTTCATTTCGGTGTTCCAAAGTGATTCGTAACCTTCACGACCACCCCAGAAGACATAGTTCTCAGAGCCAACCCGCTTACCAATTTCCAGGCTGTGCTTTAATTGAGCACATGCGTAAGCGTAAATCTTAGCAGAAGGAGCCGTGCCCGCACCTTCAAGGAACCGTGGGTCAGTGAAGAGGTTTGAAGTGTTCCAAAGAACCTTCATGCCGCTGTCCTTTTGATATTCAACAATCTTGTCAACAACCTTGTCCAGGTTCTTGTTGGTTTCACGAAGCGTGTCGCCTTGTGGAGCCAGGTCACGATCGTGGAAGCACAGGAAGTTAACGCCTAACTTCTTGTAGAATTCAAATGCGTAGTCAACCTTGGCCAAAGCTTGGTCCATTGGATCAGTGTACTTGTCGTATGGACGCATTGCAGTTCCGTCACCGAATGGGTCAACCAGCCGTTGATCAAATGTGTGCCAGTAAGCAACGGCGAACCGTAGCCAATCCTTCATCTTCTTGCCCAAGATTACTTCATCCGGGTTGTAGTATTGATAGAACAAGCCCGACTTGAGACCCTTGTGAGGTCCTTCGTACTTAATGTCATTAATGCCTTGCCATAAATCAGCCATAGTTAGTAGCCTCCTGAAAAGATTTAGTTTGTATAAACAACTAACTTACGATTCTTAATATACACCATTTTTCTGATTTGTAAACCCTTTCTCGGGAATTTGTGCAGAAAAAAACAAATTTTTATTTTGTGCGACGCGGTGGATAGCCAGTCCCGCCTTAGAAAAGCTTGTCTGTCAGCTCAGCAGAATTAGCGAATGGTCCGGCTGTCACCTTGACGCCGGCACGGTGGTTGCCAAAGAAGTCCGTGTTAAAGATAATCGGCGTTCCATCCGGGTTCTCATACTTTTCTTCCGGTTCAAAGGCCATCGCGATGGTCTGCGTTGAAATCACACCATCAGTCTTTTGCGGCAAAACAGCCGCCAAATTGGTCTTTAAGTAAAGGCCGTCCGGGCGCTTTTCCAGTTTCAGCTCAACTTGCTGATCAGAAACAACGGCGTCTTTTTCCGTGTCACACGGTTGGGCCCCGTTGAAGTAATAGTTCCCTTGAGTCCAGATTGGCAGATGGTTGTAGTAGTGATCGCTGTTTGGCGCGTAAATCCCGCAGTAGCCGTCAAACTACTTCTTCCATTCTGCAAAGGTTGGGTAGCCATCAAAAGGCTTGGTCCCCACTATAAAGTTGTAGTCGTCCCAGTCATCGGGTTCGTCCTTCTTCATGTCAGCCAATTTTTGCATTGCTGGCCGCAGTTTTTGTTGAACAAAAACGTTATTGTAGAACTTGTTGTCACCGTGTTGAATCGTCATGAAGCCCATCACCTTGGTGCCATGGATTTCATGATATGGCGTAAACCGATTCGACGGCAAATTGACGGAGTTGTTGTCGGTCCCACGCCCGGTGGCGGTGAAACTACCGGCAATCACATTATGAACAAAGGCAATTTCCTGGGCAGCAAAGCGAACTGACCGCGCGGAAAGCAGGAGGTTGTTGTCAATCAGCGTCGGGCCGTGGGAAACTTCAATCCACAGATCCTCCCCAAGTCCGGAAAGAACGTCATCGAGGTTGTCAGTATCAACCTGGAAGTCGTTTGGCAGGCTGTTGTGGTCAAACACGTTTTGGGTGACCCGGGTTCCCTGGGCCTGCCAGTCCAGCCACAGTCCCCGTGTACAGTGGTGAATGTGATTGTGACGATAGATCACGTCAATCGCCGCGTGCATCTTGATTCCACCAATTTCGGCCCCGGCTAAATTCTGCCGAACATTGATGTCGTGAATATCGTTGTCTTCAATTAGCGAGAAGACGCCCCCGAGGTGGCCAACAATCCCGGTTTGTCCGCAATCGTGAATGTGATTGTGGCGAATAATGTGGGAACCGACGTGCTCTTTGTCCCAGCCTTCATACGAGGCTTGGCAAATCGTATCCCGTTCCGTTTGGGTTCCGTCCTTATATTTCCACTTTGACCATTTATTGTCGTTATTCGGCTGGAAGTATTTACCAAGCGAAATCCCAGAACATTTTGAATGCGAAACGTCACAGTGCTCAATGATCCACCCCTTGGACCAGTGAGGACCAATCATCCCTTCCTGGTAAGCGGTCGGCGGGGCCCACTGGGTGGCGGCCTTGGTTACGCCAAAGCCAGTCAGAGTAATGTAGCCAATCCCCTCTTTTTGCGGATAGAAGCAATTTTCACGGACGTTAATCTCAACATTTTCCTGATTAGGGTCTTTTCCTTGGAAATTAGCATAGATGATCGTCGCATCTGCTTGCTCATCCTGCTCGGCAAACCAGGTATAGAGTGTTCTCTCCGGGTACCAAGACTTCATGTTCTTGACTGGGTGTTCAACCTCTTTTAAGGTCGTAACCTCGTACAAGGCAACATCATTTAAATAAACTTCACCGGTATGGGCAACAATTCGGGCATCAAACCAGTCCCCGAATACCCGGGTCGTATATGGATTGTAGTCGCCAAAGATGGAATTCGGGACGACCGCTTTCCAAACGTTTCCTTCAACTGGCCGCCATGTTTTAAGCCGCTCGGCCCCAGTGATTACGGCGCCCAGTGGTTGGACTGATTTGTAAGTAATTCGGGCCTCAGCCGTCCCGGGATGCTTGGGATTGACATTTTCGCGATAAATCCCTGGTGCAACCTGAACCGTGTCACCCGGCAGCGCAATATTGGCAGCAGCTTGGATCGTCTTAAATGGATACTCTTTGGTTCCATCCCCATCGACGGCAGCATTCAGATCAACATAAATTTGCATTTAAAAAACCTCTTTCTAATTACTTAGTGGTGGCCTTGTTCCGCTTTGCTTCAATTTCATGGTTAATCTTGTCAACCTCTGAATCACTTAACGGGTACTTGCTCATGATCCACATTGCAACCAACGCTAAGACGATCGGTACCCAAATCATGGAGATGGAAATCCCAGTCAGAGCTGAAGCTGGTTGGGTGGCCTTCGTCCCATCAAAATGGCAAAAGGCGTTAATGTAACCAGGAATAATCCCACCGAGGGCCAAACCAATCTTGAAAAACAGCCCCATGATCGAATTAATAATTCCGGCAACCCGTTTCTTTGAATGCCATTCTCCATAGGAAATGACTTCAGGAACCAGCGACCACATGTAACCGGTCGCAGCGGTGATCCCCCACTGCATAATGAAACGGCCGATGTAGCCCAACGCAATGTTATTCTTAAAGGCTGGGAATGACCAAATCCAGAGAATGAGCTGGCCAATGATGAACAGCGTTAAGAAAAGGTAGAAAAAGCCCTTTTTACCAATCTTTTTGCGCACAATCGGCCACAGAAAGACCAGGAAGATGCCTGGAATTGAACCAACTAAGTTAATTGAGGCGACCCACTCGGAGTGCCCGATGTTGTACTGAACAAAGAATGGCCAAACCGTGTTGCCAAAGAACATAAAGGTAAAACCAATTAGGAAGAACCAGCCCAAAATTTGTAACGGCTTATTATCAATCAATTCATTCCACAAATCGGAGAACTTAACCGAGGCCGTTTCTTCTTCGGTCGGTAAAACGCGCTCCTTAATCCCAAAGTAAGTGCACAGCAGCATAATGAAACCAATAATCATATAGATGATCATTACCCGGAAGTATGCACCGGCCGCGTGGGGTGAAGCATAGTTACCAAGGTTCAGCTTGATTCCAAAAAGGCCAATGTTTTTTAAGTGCTTGTCCGGGGAAGCTAGTTGAACAAATAATGGCAGAAAAGTGTAGACTAACAAGTTCCCAATGTTGGCTTCCGTCATCCGAACCGTCGTTAAGGTCGAAACTTCTTCATTGTCCCGCGTTAAGGAAGCATTTAGCGAACCATATGGAATATTAACAAAGGAGTAAATTAAGGCCGTTGCTAGATAGGCAACGAATGCGTAAACGACATTGCCCCTTACTGCCGGAATTGGCAAGAAAAGGAGTGCACAGCAGATCGTGAGTGGAATCCCAAAGTAGATCAAAAACGGCCGGTATTTACCACCATGCTTAAAGTGGCTCTTATCAACAACCGTTCCCACCCAGGGGTCCCAAAAGACATTTACCCAACGCACAATTAGAAAGATCGTGGCTCCGGCAGCTGCTGAAATTCCAAAAACTGTTGTTAAATAGAAGAGCAGCATCGAACCAATTGTTCCAAAAATCAAGTTTTGCGCTAAATCTCCGGCACCATAGCAGATCCGTTCACGCCATGATAATTTAGCAAATTCATCGACTTGCTGATTAGCAGGTGTCTCCATCCTTATCATCCTTTCGGTATCAGTTATCTTTGAATAAGTTAGTTGTTTGAACTGACAATCATCAGCACGATTCATATTGTATGCGCTTTCTGGAACAAAAATGAGATCAGAAACTGACAGTTATTTATCAATTCCTGATCTCTTCTGAAAGCGCTTTTCGAATTAAAGTTATTCAAAGTAGCCGGTCCGATTTTTCGAATAGACTCGCCGCTCGTGTTTCGCCTGTTTTTGGTATTCGCTCGGCGAAACACCTGACCATTTCTTAAATTGCTTGCTGAAGATTGAAATATTGGCCGCACCAACCATGTAGGCAACCTCTTCAATCGAATTGCCAGAATACTCTAAGAGCCGTTGCGCCTTTTTGTATTTTTCCCGGTCAATAAAATGCAGTGGGGTGACCCCATAAACTTTCTTAAAAACACGGTGACCATAGCCACTGGAGATATGTAACGCATCGCAGATTGCACCGAATGTAAATGACGGATCTTCATCATCATTGTTGACTCGATCCTCAATCGCGAGCGAAATGTCGCGCGCTACTTTCGCCTCCTTATCGGTAAATGGCAGCTTATGCTTATCAACCGTTGTCAGCGTTAATTGATCAAGTGCTTTTAGGTACTTTAATAACAGAATCTCGATCTCGACGTGGGTGCTAAAGTCGTTGCGGTGAGCGCGATCACGACTCTGCTCCACAATTCCATCAAGCATTTTCTGCGAAAGGTCGGCAAGCTGCGAGCCGGCCGGAATCAAGTGATTAGTCATCGTACCGATCACCCGCGATCGCAACTGTGCATCTTCAAAATCAAAATGCAGACACATATAAGTCATCGACTGATGCTTACTGGCATTGCGGTTAGTGTGCAGCGTTCCCGGGGCAATAATAATTGCATCCCCGGGCCCTAAATCAATGGAACTTTGCTCACGGATTTCAGTCAGCTGATGTCCAGCCATTACCACCATCAGTTCTAACACTTGGTGGCTCTGTTCAAAAAAGGACCAACCACCATTGACCGTATGCCGATGTCCCCCAAACATATATAAACCCGATTCAATCGTTGGAAAAGAAATAAACTCCTGCATGATCACTCCTCCTTTCACGTTCCGGAATCGTTTTCATAATCCATTATCGTTCAAATACGGTTAATCCGATATCTCTTTTTATAACTCGTATTTGTCATATTGCGACCGTTTCGAACGAAAAGAAATTTGTCAATTTCTGATCAAACTTTATCAAATTATTTCCAGGAAACGCTTTCACAACTGTTGGCTTTGTGCTATTATAATGGTGTTAGTTGGCAAGGCAAACCAACACAACAAAATATAAGCAACTAACTTCACCCATTGACTTACATTCATTCTTATACTTTAAGGAGATTAAATATCATGAAGCATAAACTTTCTTCCGGGTGGATTTACTTCTTTGCCGCCCTTGGTGGACTGCTATTCGGTTACGATACTGGTTCAATCTCTGGTGCCATTCTTTTTATCCAAAAGCAATTATCCCTTAATTCCTGGCAACAGGGTTGTGTCGTATCCGCAGTTCTTTTAGGTGCCATCCTTGGTGCCGTAACCATTGGACCTTTCTCAGACCGTTATGGTCGGCGGAAATTACTGATGGTTACTTCCATTATTTTCTTCGTCGGTGCTTTAGGTTCTGGTTTTGCTCCCGAATTCTGGACACTGATCATCTTCCGGATCATCTTAGGTTTAGGTGTCGGGGCCGCTTCTGCCTTGATTCCAACCTACTTGGCCGAATTAGCACCAGTTGCTAAGCGTGGGATGATGTCCGGACTCTTCCAGCTGATGGTTATGACCGGTCTTCTGACGGCCTATCTCTTCAACTACTGGCTGCAAGGTCTCTACTCCGGCTGGCGTTGGATGTTAGGTTTAGCTGCCATCCCAGCTGCCATCCTGTTCTTCGGTGCAATTATCCTGCCAGAATCTCCACGTTACCTGGTTCGAAACAACAACGAACAGGCCGCTCATGACGTCTTAATGGCCATGAACGCCAACAATAAGGAAGTTGTTGACAACGATATTGAAAAGATTCGTCAACAGGCTGCTATCAAGTCTGGTGGTTGGAGCGAACTGTTTGGTGACATGGTTCGTCCTGCCCTGGTTGCCGCCGTTGGTCTGGCAATCTTCCAGCAGATCATGGGTTGTAACACCGTGCTCTACTACGCACCAACCATCTTTACTGACGCCGGCTTCGGTGTTCACTTCGCACTGCTGTCACACATTTGGATCGGGATTTTCAACGTTATCGTGACTGTCATCGGTATTTGGCTGATGAACCGGGTTAGCCGGCGGAAGATGCTGGTTGTCGGTGGTTGGCTGATGGCCATCACCCTGTTCATCATGTGCTGGGGCCTGATGCACTCTAGTGAATCCAAGTTTGCTGCCGATGTTGCCGTTATCTCAATGATTGTTTACATTGCTTCATTCTCTGGTACCTGGGGCCCAATCATGTGGACTATGATCGGTGAAATGTTCCCACTGAACATTCGTGGTTTAGGGAACTCCTTCTCCGCTGGTGTCAACTGGACTGCCAACATGATCGTTTCCCTGACTTTCCCACCACTGCTGAGCTTCTTCGGTAAAGGGACCCTGTTCATCGGTTACGGGATCTGCTGCCTGCTCGCCATCTGGTTCGTTCACGCCAAGGTCTTCGAAACCCAAGGCAAGTCTCTGGAAGCGATCGAACAATGGCTGCGTGATCAAGCTGCCAAGAAGAAGGCTGCTAAGGCTGCCAAGAATTAATGGCAATCTGATCCATGCTTAGATTAGGGATCTAGTTTACCCTTCCCCCTCATAATAAAAAACCAACGGGCGAGAAAACTCAACTTTGCGACTGAGTTTTCCCGCCCGTTTTTTGTATTGCACTTCAATTGTAAATTCGCCCCAAGTAAAAAGGCTGCCGGGATAATTTCCTTGCAGCCTTGACTACTTAACCAATATTTTCTGTCTCCTGCGGCTTTTTCAAGCGGAGCCAATAACCCTGCAGACCGAGGCCATGGTGAATCGCCATTGAGCTGGCCCCGAGCAGAGAGGCATACCGCGAACCCCGCACCATTCGAACGGGTGAAAAGGTGCCCATCTTGACCAATTCCTGTTGGAGATTGTCAAAGACGCCTGGTAACTCCTCAAAGATCGAGGAGCTGAAGAAGACCTCCTGGGGGCCGAGGGTAACGATAGCGTTGTAGGCTACATCGGCAATCCGCCGAATCGCCGTGTCGACAATCTGGCGGACCTCCTCATCATTGATGTACAGCTCCCGCAGCTCATCATGGCTTAGCTTTTCCAGCTTTTTAGCCGCCATGACCTGATTAAAGATAACGTCCTCTGAGCAAAGCGATTCGACCTTAACTTGGCTCCCATCTGGTAAGCGGGTCAAGTCACGACCAATTTCACCGGCGGTCCCCAAATTGCCGCGATAAAGGCTCCCGGCGGTGATGATCCCCATCCCGATCCCCCGGTGAACACTGATCGCAATCAGGTTATTGATCTCGCTACCCGTGCAGTAATCCTGCTCAAAGACGGCGGTCAAGTTCGCCTCGTTCTCCAAGACGACCGGCACTTCGAATTCCTGCTCGAAGTACTTCTGTAAATCGACGCCATTCAGGTGCAGGAAAGGTGAATCGCGCACCTCATTGTTGAAGACGATCCCGTGAACGGAAAAGCAGATTGCCAGCAGGCCATGACGTGTCTGGTTGACCTTCTGCAGCTCGTTAATCTTTTGCTTAATCATCTGCATGATGTTGAGAATGTCAAACTCAGCGATCTCCTGACGGTCATACTGGATGATCTCACCATTGGTATAGTTAAACATGGAAGCCAAATAGGTTGTCCCGACGTTGAAGCTGGCAACGAAGCCGTAATTGCGATTGAGCTTGACCATGCTGGGTTTCCGGCCACCGTTACTGGACGATTCGCCCTGCCGGATCTCTTCAATGTAGCCCTCGTCTTTTAAATCCGAATAGATTGAGGAGACGGTCGACTTGTTGAGATTGAGGCGGCGCGAAATCTCGGCCCGCGAAATCTCATCATTGTTGAAGAGCTGCTGAAGAACCAGTTTCCGATTTTTAATTCGTGTGATGTTACGGTGGTCAATTGCCATGTATTTTTCCTTCTTTGTCAATTTTAACTAGTTAATATCATTATATCATGGTGGATAGACCAATCAACTTAAACTTATAGGTTGATTAGCGGGTCAGCGCATCTACCTGTTTAGACCGCTTCAATCAAATATTGTAAAATCGCTAAAAAGCAAAAATACAGCAAGGCTGATAATGCCTGCTGTATTTTTTAGTAAACTAAACTAATTCAAGATGAAGCTGCCGATCACCGATGAAGCCACTCTTTTTCAAGAAAAGGTAGATGGCAACGGACATGATAGCCGGTGCAGCCACGCCCCAAAGCATGTAGGTGCCGAATTGGGCCCAGCCACGTGAGAGATACGCAATTGGAGCAATTAAGGAGTTCAATCCTAAGCCCCCTAGTGTATAGGTTGAGCGGAAATTAAAGAGAACGGTCGCAATCGGTGCACAGACCGCTGCAGCGACAACTGACGGAACAAGCAGCCATGGATTCAGCAACAGGTTTGGGAACTGGACCTTTGGCGTTACCAGTCCCTGGGCGATGTTGGCGCCCAAATTATTTTGACGGAAGGACATCGCGGTAAAGGCAACAAACTGGGCAGTGGTGCCGATCAGCGCCGCCGCGGACGAGACCGGATCAAGCGTCAGGGCGACCGCCAGTGCCGCAGACGATGCGGGGGTCATCAAGAAGAGTGCCCACACCACTGAGATCGCCATGGATCCCAGAACCGGTGACACCTGCATCGTGTGTGCGATGTATGCAGAAACCGCAAGTAGTGCCGGAGTAACTACGGATGCAACGACAAGGCCAAAGCCAATCCCGACAGCGAGTGAACCAAATGGAACCAGAACCATGTCTAGTGGCGTCTTCCCAGTCAGGTACTTCCCAACTAGAACCGCTACAACCGCCGCCAGGACGGCCGAAACCGGTTGACCAGTTGTAAAGACCGGTGAGCCAACCGCGGTGAGCGATGCCTGACCAGTCGCCGTGGCCCCATGAACGGCCGCGGTTGTGAAGTGAACCGCGTTGGCCCCCACCGTTGCTGAAATCATCGATGCGAAGGTAACGAGCGTGTTGGTGTTCATCTGTGAGGCTACCGCCACCCCAATTGCTGGCGCTAATAGAACTTGAGCCTCGGCTCCAACAAGACTTAGGACGTGCAGCCCTGACAGGTTACCAATGGTTTGGACTAGGAGTCCGCCACCCAGGATCACTAGAATGGCATTGGCCACCGCCGCAAAAATTCGGTAGGCCACCTCTTTGACCTTTGACGAGTTCTCATAAGTTGCGTTTGCTTTTCGTTGTGCATTGACTGAACTATCCATCTATCAACGCCTCCTTTTTCATTTGATGTTTGTAAGTTTAGCGAAGATAATGAGATAATTCAATCAATTTTTAATGATTTTATAATCAAATAATAATATTTAGTTAAGATTGATTTTGGTGAAAATTGGAAGTGCTTTCCAAAATGCAATCTTAAGCAGAATGGCGCAAAATCCGCCATTCCAAGTATAACCACACGAGTGCCAGGAAGAATGAGTAGGCTGCCGACAGCCAAACCACGTATTGCAGAAAGGCCCAGCCCACAAAGGCCTTGACGATCCAGAGACAAATGGTAAGAACCAGCCAGACAGCCAGGTGCTCCTGGACCCCGTCCCGATGCTTTTTCAGTTTTTCCTTCATCTTTACAGTCCCCTATCAAAAAAGCCGTTGACCATCACGATCAGCGGCTTTTGATTGATCTTAGTTGTTCTTTTCCATCTCTGCCCGCAGCTTGTCACCGACTTCTTCGTAGCCCGGCTTGCCCAGCAGGCCAAACATGTTGACCTTGTAAGCTTCGACACCCGGTTGGTTGAATGGATTGATTCCGTTCAGGTAGCCGGAGATACCCATGGCAACTTCAAAGAAGTAAATCAAATAACCCAGGGTGTACTCGTTCTCTTCTGGGATGTGAACGGTCATGACTGGAACGCCACCGGCCGTGTGGGCGGCAACGACGGCTTCATAAGCCTTGGTGTTGGCGAAGTCCATCGTCTTGCCTTCCAGGTACTTGAGGCCGTCGAGGTTGTCGTCTTCGCTCGGGATGTCAACGTCGTAGTTTGGCTTGTCAAGCTTGACCACAGTCTCCATCAGGAAGCGCCGGCCCTCCTGGATGTACTGACCCAGGGAGTGCAGGTCGGTCGTGAAGTTGGCGCTGGATGGGTAGATGCCCTTTTGATCCTTCCCTTCGGATTCGCCGGCCAGTTGCTTCCACCATTCGGCGAACATCCGCATGTTTGGCTCGTAGTTTTCCAGCAGTTCGGTCTCGTAGCCCTTCCGGTACAGGATATTCCGGTAGGCGGCGTATTGGTAGGCCTCGTTCTTGGTCAGGTCAGGGTCAACGAAGTCCTTTTCGGCCTGGGCGGCACCGGCCATCAGCTGGTCAATGTCGGCACCGGAAGCGGCGATTGGCAAGAGACCCACGGCGGAGAGGACGGAGTAACGACCGCCGACCCCATCCGGAATGACAAAGCTTTCGTAGCCGTGAGCGTCGGCCTCGGTCTTCAGGGCACCCTTGGCCTTGTCGGTCGTGGCATAAATCCGCTTGTTGGCCTCTGCCTCACCGTACTTGGCGATCAGCTTGTCCTTGAAGATCCGGAAGGCAATGGATGGTTCCGTGGTCGTCCCGGACTTGGAGACGATGTTGACGGAGAAGTCCTTGTCGCCGATCAGCTGGAGCAGGTCGTGGACGTAGGTCGAACTCAGGGAGTTCCCGGCAAAGATGACCAGTGGATACTTGCGATCCTCAGCGCTCTGGGCCTGGTAGAAGGTGTTGTGCAGGAAGTCGATGGCCATCTGGGCACCCAGGTAGGAGCCCCCGATCCCGATCACGACCAGGATGTCGGAGTCAGCTTGGATCTTCTTAGCGGCCTGCTTTATGCGGGCAAATTCTTCCTTGTCATATTCGGTCGGCAAATGGAGCCAGTCGCGGAAGTCCGCGCCAGCACCGGTGCCCTGGCGAAGTTCTTCGTCAGCGGCGTTGACCATTGCCTGCATCTCACCGAGTTCGTTTGCGTGTACAAATTGCTTTAAGCCTTGCTTGTCTAATGAAACATGAGCCATATCAAATAACTTCTTTCTATAAATTGTTATTTATTAACACACCCTAAATGATAGCGGATTCTAGGTGGGCTTGCAATTAAAATTGGTTAAAATCGGCCATTCAATTCGGATTACTAAGGCGACCCGGGATGGCCCGGGTAATTCACTTGTCCTCGGTGTACCAAGCAAGGTCATGCGTTTAATTACCGCCAAAGAACGAATTGATAACTACCCAGACTAAGCAAATGACACCCGATCAATCTGCAGGTTGATCGGGTGTCATTTTAGGTATTAAGCACTGCTGAGCGTCACTGGCTAGTCAACAGGGCTAATTGTTATGTTCATAATCACTTTCCGGCTTCAGCTTATTCGCATAGCCGTTGACCTCATCCTTTTGTGACTGGTTCGTGTAGTAGTCACGAACTAAGCCAGAAACCGTAATATGCTTGGTGGTCATTGATGCTTCCGCGACGGATTCGTCACCCTTAGGATCAACGTACTTCACGGTGACGTTATCGCCATCCCGCTTGAAGTAAAGCCAACTGGTGGGGTCACCGTTAGCGGTCACGTAGCTATAGCCATCCGGGCCGTTGTAATGATCACCATTGGTGTTGGACTCGTACCACATCTCATCATCACTGACTCCCGCCTTAAACCAATCGGGGTGCGCATAAAGGGCCACCAGCGTTCCTAATTGCTGAGTAGTCAATCCCTGCTGACTGCCACCATTATCGGCCGTAGTCGTCTGATTGCGCAAATCCTCCACCTTAGTGTTCTTGGCAACGTTCAGGACGCGATCAACCCCGTGATGTTTTTGGGCATAAGCCACCATCTCACTTGCGGTCACACCATCTTTATTGATCCCGCCATCACTATCCGCAGTGTAGACCTTATCGCCAGCGATCGTGTAATAAGTGGCGTCGATCTTGTTCTTCTTCGTTCCCTCAACGCCATGGTTGAGTATGATTGAATACAATAGCTGGGCACCATCCGGGTAGGTCTTGTAGATTGGCCCGGTTCCTTTGGGGGCATCGTCCTTATTGTAAATCTTGACAACAGCGCCTTGCCCCTGCTCCGCCATATGAGCAGAACAATCATTTTGCTTCGCCCCGGGCATGTGTTCACCCGTATAGTAAAGCACGAGAGCGGCATTTTGCTGCGGCGTTAAGTTCGCCGGGTCCAAGCCTTGGCGCGAAGCTGTTGACTGCGATGAACTTTTCGTAGTGGTTGCTTTGCTGCTGGAGGTCGCCTGCTGATTATGGCTATTGCCACAGGCCGTCAGGGTCAAAGCCACCAACGGAATTGCCAACATTGATACTAATTTTTTCATTTTTCCTCCCATCAATAAAGGTCGCTGAAATTCATTAACGACCCTTTTAATTTTCGATGATTTATCAATTTGGTGCTGGTCCACCGCTCAAATCATCCTTATTTCTTATCTTAGCGCTTTTTATTGCATCTGACCATCGTTATTAAAGGTGTAAGTCTTCCCGTCAATGGTATGTGTTCCGGTGACCATCCAGGTATTCGTTGGGTCAAAGTAGTACCAATGGACCAGAAATCTTTTACTTAACCAATTTGTTAAAGCATTCAGATTTTATTGTTCAAACAAGATGACATGCTGTGCAGCCTCGTTCCTTGGATTGATAAAAATCGATAAATGCGTTCCATCAATTTTGGAAAAGTTAATCCCAACATATGGGTCAGGACTATTGGTGGCATCACAATCAGCAATGCCCAGCATCTGCCAACGATGACCAGGGTAATTATCTAAATTGCCATCTTCCAGTATCCACCCCGTGATATCGTAATAAACGGCATCCTTAAGATCTGCAAGTGTATAATCTTCAATATTCCCCGCATCACTTTCACTAATTGCTGCTCCATTTTGTGAATCGTATTTGTTCATAATGTAATCAAGATCTGCCGGTTCGGAAAAAGTTTTATCATGGTTTCCAAAATGAAGCTGCTTATCATCCCCGAAATGTCAAATTAAGTTAGAAAAAAGCTAGTTGCTCATCGGTGACGTGCTTCATGAATACTTCAAGTGGTGTGCGGTAGTTCAATGACTTGCGAGGAATGTTATTCCGACGATGCATCA